>NZ_JBALQL010000001.1:0-9021 GCF_036964885.1 Bacillus sp. JJ1122
CTGACCCCCAGCGGTTTAAGGTGTTAAAGAGTCCTTCGCCGGGGCTCTTTTTTTATGCTTTTGGTACTTGTGTTACTACTTTAGTAGTAGTGGAAGTTAGTACGGAGGTTATTATTTTTTAACCCTTCTGCAGAATGGTTTTAATGTAAATATTGTGGGAATATTAAGAAAAATAGCTGAGGAGCTGAACAATAGATGAAGTTGAAAACCGCTTTTTTTTCTTTTATTCTTATGGCCTCTATGATTTATACCTCAATTGTTCCCGCCACAAATACCAAGGCAAATGAGCCTGCTAAAGCAGTTGTGGATTCTGCTTTAACACACAACCTCTTAACGGCAATTGGTCCTGTAGAAGCAATCGTAACCTTCAAAAGCAAAGAAGGTGTCCAGCCTGAACAGCGGAAACTCCTGGAGAATCTCGGTATAACAAAAGGTCTGACATTGAATGAGCTCCCAATAGCAGGGGTTTTAGCGACAAAGTCTCAAATTGATCAACTTGCTCAAAGCGATCAAGTCGTTTCCATCTATCTGAACAAAAAGCTCCAATATGAAAATGCTGAAGCAACGGACATTACTGGAGTAGATCAAGTCCGAACAGACGATGCAATGCGAAAGCTGAATGGCGGCTTGCCGGTTACTGGCAAAGGGATTGGCGTTGTCATCAATGACAGCGGGGTAGATGGTACGCATAAAGACTTGGAGTATGGCAGCCACCTCGTCCAGAATGTATTGGGCGCTACGAATCTCCATGCAGTTGACTCGCTTCTGCCCATCACATACATCGAAAACGTCCCTAACACTGATACGAGTTCTGGTCACGGTACTCACGTAGCTGGAATCGTTGGCGGAACTGGTGCGATGTCGGGCGGTAAATATGAAGGTGTCGCTCCAGGTGCCAACCTGATTGGCTATGGTTCAGGTGCAGCCATTGCTATGCTTGATACAATTGGCGGATTTGAATATGCATTGACTCACCAGCAGCAATACAATATCCGCGTGATTACGAATTCATGGGGCGACACAAGTGATGCTGGAACAGACTTCGACCCTTATAACCCTATTAACATTGCGACAAAGAAATTGTATGATCGCGGAATCGTCACTGTTTTTTCAGCAGGTAACTCCGGGCCAGACGCAAAGACGATTTCCGGCAACTATAAAAAAGCCCCCTGGGTCGTCACCGTTGCAGCAGGTGATAAGTCTGGTAAGCTAGCTGATTTTTCATCACGCGGTGAAGAAGGAAGAGGAGGAACCGTTTCAGTTGATGGCCAGACATGGAAATGGGACGATCAGCCGACCGTCACCTCCCCAGGTGTGGATATCATTTCTACGAGGGTCATCAGCCCAATTCCTCTGCTTGGAGCAACGGATGACGCCCAGTATATCGAACCTGCCTACATCCCGTACTACACGACAATGAGCGGAACATCCATGGCTGCGCCGCATGTGGCTGGCATCATTGCCCTCATGCTTGAGGCCAATCCATTGCTGTCTCCTTCCGGGGTAAAATTAATCCTCGAACAGACAGCGACTGCCATGCCAGATTATGCAGCCTGGGAAGTAGGCGCTGGTTATGTGAATGCTTATAAGGCAGTTGATGCTGCTTTTAATTTGAAGGATTGATTGAATTCGTCTCTCTTGCCAGAGGGAAGGGAGACTTTTTTGGGGGAAAAGTCGAAATTAACTAGAAAACTAGGAAATGAAAATCAAACGCTCTTAGCACTACCCATCTACAACTTTAGCACGACACAAGAATAGACATTCCGGAATCAAAGTTTACAACTTTTGAAGAATAGATTTCACAAAGGATTTTCATGAAAATAAAGTTAAGAATATTTAAAATTTTTATAAGATGAGAGGAGATTTATATGAAACGTTTCGTCTATTTGTTGTTTGCCCTGTTGCTTATTTTTCCTTCGTTTCTAGTCCAGCAGGGAAAGGCTGAGGCCACTGCCAACGGTACAGCGGCAGTTGACCCGCTGATTGAAAAAGCGCTCAGCACAGCTAGCTCCCTTGAGGTAATTGTTACTTTTAAAGGTGATGGTGCGCCAAGCAGTACACAATTGTCGCTGTTAAAGACGCTTGGCATTGAGACAGGGCTAAGCATGAAATCGTTGCCGATTGCCGGAGTGGTCGCAACAAAAGACCAGATTCAAAAGCTTGCAGACAATCCAGAGGTTCAATCGATTTATCTTAACAAGAAGCTTTCCTACTTCAATGCTGACGCAACTGCCATCACTGGAGTTGATAAAGCAAGGACGGACGACAGCTTCCGCAAGGCAAATGGCGGCCTTCCTGTTACGGGGAAAGGAATCGGCGTTGTTGTGAATGACAGCGGTGTCGATGGTACACATAAGGACCATGAGTTTGGTAAAAATCTTGTCCAGAACGTTTTAGGCTCCACGAATCTGAATGCCCTTGCGCCAGGCTTGCTGCCAATCACTTATCAGGAAAACGTTCCAAATACGGATACGAATTCCGGTCATGGCACACATGTTGCGGGAACGGTTGGCGGAACAGGTGCGATGTCAGGCGGTAAATATGAAGGTGCTGCACCGGGTGCGGATCTAATCGGCTACGGTTCAGGAGCAGCGCTGTTCGTCCTTGATGGTATTGGCGGATTCGATTATGCCATCACTCACCAGCAGCAGTACAATATTCGTGTCATCACCAATTCATGGGGATCATCAGGTGATTTCGATCCGAATGACCCAATCAATATTGCGAGCAAAAAAGCATATGACCGCGGTATCACGGTTCTTTTCGCGGCGGGAAATGAAGGTCCTGCAGAAAACACACATAACCCTTATGCTAAAGCACCATGGGTCATCTCAGTAGCAGCGGGTGTCAAGGACGGCAAGCTGGCTGATTTCTCTTCAAGAGGAACAAAGGGGGTAGGCGGTACTTTTACCTTGGATGGCCAGGAATGGACATGGAAGGATGAGCCTACGGTAACTGCCCCAGGTGTCGATATCGTATCAACTCGCGTCATTGGGCCGGTATCGAGCCTTGGAGCCCAGCAGGATATCGAGACCATCGAGCCGGCTTATCTGCCTTACTACACCACAATGAGCGGAACCTCGATGGCCACTCCGCATGTTGCGGGAATCGTTGCACTGATGCTTGAAGCGAATCCACTGCTTTCACCTGCAGAAGTGAAGAAGATTCTCGAACAGACAGCTACAAATATGCCAGGTTATGAAACTTGGGAAGTGGGTTCAGGCTACGTCAATGCATATGCTGCGATTGACAAAGTCTTTAACGATACTGCTTTTGGTAAAACAGTAAACGCAACACAAATCTTTTATAGCAATGTAAAATCGACAACCGAGCGCAGGGAATTTTCAGTCGACTATAACCCATTAACATTTGTTTCTGACAATCAGTATAAATTTACAGTAGAAGACGGCATGTCCAGCCTAGTGGCAAAAGTAGATGGTGCAGGTGTAATGGAACAAACAGGCAATCCAATTAACCTGGTCCTGATCGCACCAGATGGCACGGAGTACAGCTCGGGAGTCAGCCTGCTATTCCCGCTCTACTATGATCGCACTGTGTCAGTTACTTCACCGGCACCGGGAGCCTGGAAAGCAGAAATCAGAGGGCTTCGCGGAGCAGACGCCAACCCAATCGGAGTAGGCCTCCCGGAAACAGTTCAGGGAGATCTTGCCTTCACGAAGGTCAGTGGTTTTACAGGCCTGAATGATATCACGAACCACCCTGCAGCTGAAGCGATTAAAATCGGCGTAAGTGAACGATTATTCGACGGTTATTCAAATGGCGCTTTCAAGCCGGATGCACTTTTAACAAGAGCAGAACTGGCAAAATATTTAGTCATGGGAGCTGAAATCAAGCAATCCCTTCCGAAGGCCCCGAGCTTCACAGACATCCTGAGCGAAGACATACCATTTATTGAAGCTGCAACGGCAAAAGGAGCATCATTCCGGGACACGCAACATATCCTGCAGGGGGTCATGTTACCAAAAGCAGCCGGCAAGTTTGCCCCTAAAGATGGCGTTACACGAGCAGAGTTAGCTTATTCCTTGGTTCAGGCTCTAGGCATGCAAAAAGAAGCCCAGAAATTTGATGGGCAGCTGACCATCCAGTATAACGATGAAAGAATTGCGATTGCCGATGCAGCTGAAGTTCCGGCTCAGCTCAAAGGATATGTCCAGCTCGCGTTAGACCTGAATATTCTTAATGCTAAATTTGCTGTAACTCAAGGACCTTATGATCTAAAGCCGAAGGTGACAGCAACCTTCAGCCCATCTGTAAAAAATACACGCGGAGACTTTGCAGTGGCGATGACTCGATACTATAATGCATTTCTAAAATAAGGTAAAATCAGAACAGGCCCCAGGGTCTGTTCTTTTACATTATAAGGGGTGAAATGTATGCCTGAAATCAAAGCAGTATTCTTCGATCTCGACGGGACCCTGCTCGACCGGAATGCCTCGCTGGTAAAATTCATCAACGACCAGTACGAGCGTTATATAAAAGAATTATATTTAGTAGACAAACAGCATTTCATGAATAGATTCATAGAACTGGATTGCCGCGGTTATGTTTGGAAGGACCGGGTATACAGTCAGCTTTTACAGGAAATGAACATAACGGAATTGACCTGGGAACAACTCCTTGAGGACTACCTTATTAATTTTAAAAATGCATGTATGCCCTTCCGAAACGTTCAGAAGGTTTTAGAAACCCTGAGTCAAATGGGCATAATACTCGGCTTGATTTCCAATGGGAAGAGAAAATTCCAGAGAGAGAACCTGAATGCGCTAGGGATTGCGAGTTACTTTGATACTATCCTGATTTCTGATGAGGTAGGACTAAGAAAACCTGACCCGTTGATTTTTCAAATGGGGCTGGACAATCTTTCCGTTTCAGCAGAGGAAAGTATATTTGTAGGAGACCATCCGGAGAATGATATCAAGGCCGCCAGGGAAGCAGGAATGCTTGGAATCTGGAAGCATGATGACTATTGGATGGACGCCGAGGCCGATTTTACCATCAATGATTTATATGAAATAGCAGCCATCGTTCAAAGCTTGAAAGGAGCAGAGATAAATGAAAGATTTTAACGTGATGCATATTGCGCCAACGCCTGAAGACTATCTGAATCTGCGCGTCGAAGCCGGATTAAGCAGTAAATCCGTGGAGGCTGCAAGCATTGGTCTGAAAAATTCCCTCTTTGCCGTCACCGTTTACTATGACTCCACATTAGTGGCAATGGGAAGGATCATCGGTGACGGAGGAGCTTTTTTTCAAATCGTCGATATCGCGGTCAAACCGGATCAGCAAGGAAAGGGACTTGGAAAGCTAATAATGAAAGAATTGATGGGTTATCTTGAGGAAAATACGTATCCGGGATCGTATGTCAGTTTGATAGCCGATGATCCCGCAAATAAACTTTATGAACAATTTGGGTTTGCTTATACATACCCTGATTCTCATGGGATGTATCGGAAATATTGAAACGGCTCCACAAACAATACTTCATTTATCGGAGTGTATTTGTAAAAACATTCATTCTCCAAAATAGTCTAATATTAGACATAATTTTTACCACTAGCAGTATTTAACATCATGTCCAAATAAAGTAAAATATTATACAGGACTTTACTCCTATTAAATGTGTCTTTCATAAGGAGAGTATACTGCATGGTAAAAAGCATCAAAATGAGAATGTTGCTTATTTTTTCAGGATTGATCCTAATTTCCGGCTTAGTCATTGGCTATGTATCTATGAATGCTTCAGAAACGTTAGTGGAAGAAGCAGTGAGCCAACAAATATCAGGGATTTCTAAGCGTGCTGCTAATCTTATTAATATAAAAGATTATAAGAAGATAGTAGAATCTGGAGAAACAGCCTATTATAAAGAGCTGCGAAGCCAGATGAATGAAATAAGAGAAGCAAATGGGCTTACTTATTTATATACAATGAAAAGAGAAAAATCAGGAGATGGCTACAGATATTATTACGTAGTGGATGGTATGCCGTTAAATTCCAAAGATGCTTCCCAAATCGGGGATGAAGAAAAGGGCATTGAAGAGTATCCTGCAATCGTACGAGCCTTTGAAACTGGAAAACCAGAGATGGAAATGACGAATACTGAGGAATATGGCGGGCTGGTTTCTGCCTATGTTCCAATAAAATCTGATACAGGTGAATTGATTGGTATCGTCGGATCGGATTATGATGTAACGGACGTCTATAAAGGAATGGAAGCAAGTAAGCTAAAAATGCTTTTGATCATAGCGGCTATTTTAGTCATTAGCGTTATTGTTACCTGGGCAATTACCCAGTCTATTACGAAGCCGATCAAGCTTTTATCAAAAAATACAGAAGCCATTGGCGATGGTGATTTGTCTATCATCGTCGAATCAAAGCGCCGGGATGAAATTGGAAAATTAACTCTATCATTCAATGAAATGCTTCAGGATTTAAGGGGGATTATTCAAACTATCAATAAGTATAGTCTGGAATTGAATGAAACTTCCTCTTTACTTTTATCAAAGGCAAATGAAACAAAATCAGCGAGCAGGGAAATTGCCAGTACCATGGAGGATATCTCCGGGAATTCGGAGTCGCAGCATCAAAGTCTTAATGAAAGCGTTAGAGTGATCGAAGAAATGTCCTTGGGTGTCAATCATATTGCGGAATCATCATCAACTGCATCTGAATTATCTGTTCATACATTACAAGAAGTGACGAAGGGAAATCAAAAGCTGGAAGAGGTCATTGATCAAATAGGTACGAACAGTGACTCTGTCAATCGTTCTTCCTCATTGATCATGACATTAAAAGGGCACTCAGATGAAATTTCGACGATCGTTGGAATAATCAGCGGGATTTCATCTCAAACGAATTTGCTGGCATTAAACGCTGCAATTGAAGCTGCGCGTGCAGGTGAATCAGGAAAAGGTTTTGCAGTAGTTGCAGAAGAAGTCAGGAAGCTTGCTGAACTTTCCGCAAAGTCGACAGAAAATATACAGGCAATAATAGAGCGGATAAATGGAGATACCGAAAACACTGCAACGGCTATGGACGTGGTTCTGGATGATGTGAAAAAAGGGATGAATGTTGTATCGGAAGCGGGAAAAGTGTTCAGTTCCATTTTGACATCCATCGAGGAAGTGGCAAAGCAAATACAGGAAGTCACTTCCACATCTGAAGAGATGTCAGCTTCGGCTGAAGAAATTACTGCTTCTGCACTTGAGACAGCTAAGATTGCTGAACAAGCAGCCATTAGTACTCAACAGACCGTCTCGATTACCAATAGACAAGATCACCTCATAACAGACATGGCTCAATCCGTTGAAAGTCTTTCTGAAATGTCGGCCAGGCTAAAAGAACTTACTGGCAAATTTAAATTGTAGCAATGATGCAGGCAGCTAATCTTATGGTTAGTTGCCTTTTTTGAATTCTATTAGATTCAGCTCTAAATAAAGGGAATTTCACATAATTTGCGAAGAGATTTTCATCTGAATATATTATTCAACTGATAGTATTATAAAATATGGTAAATTATAATCTCCTCTTGTAATACTTGTAAATTAATAGTATATTTTTCCTACAAAGTTATTGTTTAATATTTACATATATGGTTTTTCTTAAGTGTCCCAGGAGGAATACATTGTGGATATATACGTTGCAAGGCAGCCTATTTTTGATATAAACGAAAATACTGTTGCTTATGAATTGCTTTACAGAAGCAGCACAGTCAATAATTATCAGCACACAAACGGGGATCAGGCTACCACTGATGTCATCGTGAACAGTTTCTTGAACATTGGGATCAAGGAATTGTCTAATGGCAAGCCGTGTTTTATTAATTTTACAGAGAAATTATTGAAGCTCGGTGTGCCGTCATATTTTAACCCATTATCAATCGTGGTCGAAATTCTGGAGACAGTTGAAATAAATGAAGAAATTCTTGCGATCTGTAAGGAATTAAAGGCGCATGGTTATACAATTGCTCTCGATGATTTTTTCGTTTCACAATGGAACGATGTTACCATTGAATTACTAAATTATGTGGACATCATCAAGATTGACTTCAGGACTACGAATCGCTCTGACAGACAGGAAATGATCAGGTTTATAAAAGGAAGGGACATCAAATTCCTTGCTGAAAAAGTGGAAACGATTTCAGAATATCATGAGGCCAAAGAAGATGGGTTTGAATATTACCAGGGATTTTATTTCAGCAAGCCAGTGATTTTGAATAGCTACGATATACCATCTTACTATCATTCCTATTTTCAAATATTAAAAGAAATAGAGTGTCCCGAACCTGATCTTGAAAAAATCAAGGATGTCATTGAGAAAGACATATCGTTATCCTATAAATTGCTCCGGCTGATTAATAATCCTGTATTCCGTCCGAGAAATGAAGTTTCTTCGATTAAGCAGGCTATCATTCTGCTGGGGCTCAATGAAATCAAGAAATGGATTTATGTTTTAGCTATAAGAGGAGCAGACAAGGGCGGCGCTGACGGTGGTTCAAAGGAACGCGAAATCATTGAGCTTTCGCTGAAACGCGGGAAGCTTGGTGAATTGATTGGCAGAAAGGTTGGCAGAGAAGTACTGTCATCAAAGTACTTCTTGCTCGGAATGTTCTCGCTGATGGATTCATTGCTGCATCACCCGATGGAAGAACTTCTTGAGGACTTGCCTTTGAGCAATGAACTGAAGGATGCCCTATCAGGTGAAAAGAACGATGAATATATGATGCTTCAATTCTTAAAGGAGATCGAACTTGTCTTCCATGAAGGGGCGGAGCTAAAGTTCAATCCGACCTCTATACATCTGGAAGAACTTTTCCGCCTGTATGCTGAGGCCAGTGACTGGGCAACCAAAGTCTTGAGTGAAGTTAGCGTCTAAATGAATTAGGATAGAGAGTATGCAGAGAGTCCGTTATCTTGGCATGCTCTTTTTGTTTGATTAGGAAATTATAAAATTTTTCAAGTGTGGATAACTCAAGCCAGATTTGCTTAATCCAGCTCCAGCGC
>NZ_JBALQL010000001.1:9096-9218 GCF_036964885.1 Bacillus sp. JJ1122
TGCGCTTTTTGTTCTTGCAGATGTTTCTTGTAACCTGCAGCCAAAACAGATATATTCATAAATAGAAGAATTTTTTTTTGAAATAAGATATTGTAAATTTCAATTCGAGAATTGTCCAGCTC
>NZ_JBALQL010000001.1:9326-25303 GCF_036964885.1 Bacillus sp. JJ1122
CGCTTGTCTAGTTTCGCCTCCTAGAAACTCCGAAACTTCAACTCCGCCGGCAGAAGCAAAAAGCGCTTCTTTGTCGGAGTCTCCAGTTTCTGCGTTTCTGGGCAGTCGGCTACACATTTCGGTTTCGGTCCTGCCAATGAAGTCAAAGAACGACTTCACTGTCAGGCCCTTCGACGGACACGATGTCCTAGTGCCGACGTTGCCACAGGACGTGGCGGTTTTAGTCGGCCAGCGCTTGTCGGGGCTGACCAAGGCGCTTGCGCTTTTCGTAGTTAAATTGTTTAAATGAGGTGTTCATTGTGGTGCTGAAATATTTATCCGCACTTATCCTTCCTGGATTAATGGTCGTTTTTTTTACCAGAGTTGCCTATAATCATTTCCTTGCGCTGGTGTTAACCGTTGCCTTGATCGCTGCTTCTGTTTATAAAGGATATACAGATTCTTTTCTGTTGATTGTCGTTGATGCTTTTTCGCTTACGTTAGGCTTTTTTTTGGCAAATCTGATGATGAAACAGAACAAAAAAAGGCAGTGAGTTGCCATGAAATTTTAAAAAGCACCTAGTGAGCCTGTCGAATCTTGTTCGGCAGGCTTTTTCTTTTGGCAAAAGGTCTGATGGATATTCAATCAAACATTTGATTAACGATAATCCGAGCCGCTTCTACATATATCTGCAAAACGTAAAATATATTTTCGAATGTTTGTTCGCTTTTTGTTGGTTTGTTTTACCTGCTTTGTGGTAGAATGAGGATATGACTTTTTGACAGCTTAGGAAAACTGATTATAGATGAAGGCTCTTTTCTAAATGGTTTCTGAATTATGCTAGTAAAAACCCAAAAGCCGATTTTTACTAGTGAAAGCAATGAAATTTACGAAATAAGCCTAAAATGAAATAAACATTACAGGAGGCTTTTCTGTGAAGGATCAATTTGAATTAGTCTCGAAATATTCCCCGCAGGGAGACCAGCCTGCGGCGATTGCAGAGCTGGTACAAGGCATTCGCGAAAATAAGAAACACCAGACACTTCTGGGGGCTACCGGTACAGGCAAGACGTTCACGATTTCAAATGTAATCAAGGAGATCAACAAGCCTACGCTTGTGATCGCCCATAACAAAACGCTGGCAGGACAGCTTTACAGCGAGTTCAAGGAATTTTTCCCGAACAATGCCGTTGAGTACTTTGTCAGCTACTATGATTATTACCAGCCAGAGGCGTACGTGCCTCAGACTGATACATTCATTGAAAAAGATGCCAGCATCAACGATGAAATTGATAAGCTGCGCCACTCTGCGACATCTTCCTTGTTTGAACGAAAAGATGTCATCATCATTGCGAGTGTTTCCTGCATCTATGGCCTCGGTAATCCGGAGGAATACCGGGACATGGTTGTTTCCTTAAGGACGGGAATGGAAATTGAGCGGAATAAGCTTTTGCACCGCCTTGTGGATGTCCAGTATGAACGGAATGATATTGACTTCAAGCGCGGTACTTTCCGGGTACGTGGCGATGTTGTGGAAATTTTCCCGGTATCACGTGATGAGCATTGCATGAGAGTCGAGTTTTTCGGCGACGAAATCGACCGGATTCGTGAAGTAGATGCGCTGACTGGTGAAATAATCGGTGAACGTGATCATGTCGCGATTTTCCCGGCATCCCACTTCGTTACTCGTGAGGAAAAGTTGAGAATCGCCATCGGAAATATTGAAAAAGAATTAGAAGAGCGCCTCAAAGTACTTCGTGCCGAGGAAAAATTGCTTGAAGCACAGAGGCTGGAGCAGCGGACGAGGTATGACCTTGAAATGATGCGGGAAATGGGCTTCTGCTCAGGGATTGAAAACTACTCGCGCCACCTTACTTTAAGGCCGGCTGGTGCAACACCATATACTTTGCTCGACTACTTCCCGGAAGACTTTTTAATTGTGGTAGATGAGTCGCATGTTACATTGCCGCAAATAAGGGGAATGTTTAATGGTGACCAGGCTCGTAAGCAGGTTCTTGTGGATCATGGTTTCCGTCTGCCATCGGCAATGGATAACCGCCCGCTGACGTTCCCTGAGTTTGAGAAACATGTTCATAATGCTGTTTTCGTCTCAGCTACACCTGGCCCATATGAATTGGAACATACACCAGAGATGGTCCAGCAGATCATCCGTCCGACAGGATTGCTTGACCCGACGATTGATGTAAGGCCGATTGAGGGACAGATTGACGACTTGATTGGAGAAATCCATGAAAGAGCAAAACGGAATGAACGGGTACTGATCACTACTTTAACGAAAAAAATGTCTGAGGACCTGACGGATTATCTTAAGGAAATCGGTATAAAAGTGCAATACCTGCATTCAGAGGTTAAGACACTTGAAAGAATTGAAATTATCCGCGAGCTGCGGCTTGGCAAGTATGATGTTCTGATTGGGATCAACCTATTAAGGGAAGGGATTGATATTCCTGAAGTATCGCTTGTGGCAATCCTTGATGCTGATAAGGAAGGTTTCCTTCGTTCCGAAAGGTCACTCATCCAGACGATTGGCCGTGCAGCGAGGAACGAGCACGGACATGTCATCATGTATGCAGATAAGATGACGAACTCAATGGAATTGGCTATCGGCGAAACGAAGCGACGCCGTGCGATCCAGGAAGAGTATAATGCGAAGCATGGCATCACACCGCAAACGATTCAGAAGGAGATCCGCGATGTCATCCGTGCGACGATTGCTGCCGAGGACCAGGAAGAATACAACCCGGCAGAGGGTTTAAAGAAGCTGTCAAAGAAAGATCGCGAACAAGTGATTTTAAATATGGAAAAGGAAATGAAGGAAGCGGCGAAGTCACTCAATTTCGAACGGGCGGCCGAGCTGCGTGACCTCATTCTTGAGTTAAAAGCGGAAGGATGACGATAGCATGGCTATGGATAAATTGATTGTTAAAGGCGCCAGAGCCCATAACTTGAAAAATATAGATGTCACCATTCCGAGAGATAAGCTTGTGGTGCTGACAGGACTTTCCGGTTCAGGGAAGTCCTCTCTGGCTTTCGATACCATCTATGCCGAAGGACAGCGCCGATATGTCGAGTCATTATCGGCTTACGCGCGCCAATTCCTTGGCCAGATGGACAAGCCTGATGTCGATTCGATCGAGGGATTGTCACCTGCGATTTCCATCGACCAGAAAACGACAAGCCGGAATCCGCGTTCCACGGTTGGAACAGTGACGGAAATCTACGATTATTTACGATTATTATTTGCAAGGGTTGGACGCCCAGTCTGCCCGGTGCATAATATTGAAATTTCGTCCCAGACGATTGAGCAGATGGTTGACCGTGTACTCGAATATCCAGAAAGAACAAAGCTGCAAATCCTTGCGCCGCTTGTTTCTGGCCGAAAGGGTACACATGCCAAGGTCCTTGAAGATGTGAAAAAACAAGGCTATGTCCGTGTCCGTGTCGACGGGGAAATGTTTGACCTTGGAGAAGATATTGAGCTTGAGAAGAACAAAAAACATTCCATTGAAGTCGTCATCGACCGTATTGTTGTCAAGGAAGGCATCGCTGCCCGTCTTGCCGACTCCATGGAAGCTGCTCTTAAGCTTGGTGAAGGCAATGTCCTGATCGATGTCATCGGTGAGGAAGAACTGATGTTCAGCGAGAATCATGCCTGCCCAATTTGCGGTTTTTCAATTGGTGAGCTGGAGCCAAGGATGTTCTCCTTCAATAGTCCTTTTGGGGCCTGTCCAGAATGTGATGGACTAGGTGCTAAACTTGAAGTGGATGTTGAACTCGTCGTTCCTAATAAGGACCTGACATTGCGCCAGCATGCAATCGCTCCTTGGGAACCTACCAGCTCGCAATATTACCCATCACTGCTTGAGGCAGTCTGCAATCATTATGGCATCGATATGGATGTTCCAGTAAAAGACCTGCCAGACCACCAGATGGATAAAATCCTTCACGGTTCCGGGAAAGACCGGATTTATTTCCGGTATGAAAATGATTTTGGCCAGATCCGTGAAAATTATATTGTTTTTGAAGGTGTTCTTAAAAATATCGAGCGCCGTTATAAGGAAACAGGCTCGGACTATATCCGTGAACAAATGGAAAAATATATGGGTGAGCACGCCTGCCCAGCGTGTAAAGGCTACAGGCTGAAACGAGAAACACTGGCAGTCCTTGTCGATGGACGCCATATTGGTGAAGTAACCGCATTGTCAGTCGAGGAGGCGCAGCATTTTTTCCAGAGCCTAGAGCTTTCGGAAAAAGAAATGAAGATTGCCAATATGATTTTCCGCGAAATCACGGAACGTCTCGGCTTCCTGATTAATGTCGGGTTGGATTACCTGACGATGAGCCGCTCTGCTGGCACGCTATCAGGGGGTGAGGCGCAGAGAATCAGGCTTGCGACCCAGATTGGATCACGCCTGACTGGCGTCCTCTATATCCTTGACGAGCCATCTATTGGTCTCCATCAGCGAGACAATGACAGGCTGATTGATACGCTGAAAAATATGCGGGACATCGGAAACACGCTGATTGTCGTTGAGCATGACGAGGATACGATGCTTGCAGCTGATTATCTGATTGATATTGGTCCTGGAGCCGGTGTCCATGGCGGGGAAATCATTTCACAGGGTACACCAGAAGAAGTTATGGCCGATCCGAACTCATTGACTGGCCAGTACCTATCAGGAAAAAAATTCATTCCGCTGCCAGTCGAGCGCCGTAAACCGGATGGGCGTTACATCGAAATTAAGAGCGCGAAGGAAAATAACCTCCGAAATGTGAATGTGAAATTCCCGCTTGGAACGTTTATGGCAGTCACAGGCGTATCCGGCTCAGGTAAAAGTACATTGATTAATGAAATCCTTCATAAATCACTTGCGATGAAGCTTCACCGGGCAAAAAGCAAGCCTGGCGAGTTCAAGGAAATCAAAGGTGTCGAGCATCTCGATAAGGTCATCGATATTGACCAGTCACCAATCGGCCGCACACCAAGATCGAACCCGGCCACCTATACAGGTGTATTTGATGATATCCGCGATGTGTTTGCTACAACGAATGAAGCGAAGGTACGCGGCTATAAAAAAGGACGCTTCAGCTTCAATGTAAAAGGCGGACGTTGTGAAGCATGCCGCGGCGACGGCATCATCAAAATAGAAATGCACTTCCTGCCGGATGTCTATGTACCATGTGAAGTCTGTCATGGAAAACGTTACAACCGTGAAACACTGGAAGTAAAGTATAAAGGGAAAAATATTTCCGAAATCCTTGATATGACCGTTGAGGATGCGGTGGAGTTCTTCGCCAACATTCCGAAAATCGCCCGCAAGCTGCAGACGATTTATGATGTCGGCCTGGGATATATCAAGCTTGGCCAGCCCGCGACGACGCTTTCCGGCGGGGAAGCGCAGCGCGTCAAACTGGCATCAGAATTGCACCGCCGTTCAACCGGCCGTTCGCTCTATATCCTTGATGAGCCTACAACCGGCTTGCATGTTGACGACATCTCACGGTTGTTAGTCGTCCTCCAACGACTCGTCGAAAATGGGGACACTGTGCTGGTGATCGAGCACAACCTGGATGTCATCAAGGCTGCCGACTTTATCATCGATCTCGGTCCAGAAGGCGGAGACCGCGGCGGTACCATCATCGCAACCGGAACACCAGAACAGGTCGCAGAAGTTCCAGAATCATATACAGGCAAGTACCTCAAGCCCGTACTCGATCGCGACCGTCTGCGGATGAAGCAGGAGATTGTGGAGAAAGAAAAAAGCACAAGCAATGCTTAATACGGGTAAGACGCTGACTCAATAGGTTGTTGCATACGAGTTTGATCAGATTAGTGGTTCAACGTCCGAGAACAACTAGAAGCGGAAAAAGCCCGTCGAGTTGTTATGAGGAAGAGTCCGAGAACAACTCAAAGCGGAAAAAGACTCTCGAGTACTCATGAGAAGGGTTCCGAGAACAACTCAAAGCGGAAAAAGAGCGTCGAGTTGTCATGAGGAAGAGTCCGAGGAACAATACAAAAAGGGTGTCCCAAAATACTTTTGGGGACACCCTCTTTTTTTCGTTGATATATTTTTTACAGCACGTATTTGAAGAAGTGCCTTATCGAATACGAACGCGCATTACTTCAATTGAATTGGTTCCATTGTCGGTTCTAAAGCCTTGAAACTGTAGTTGTGCTCTTTAAGATACTTCAATAACTCCGGAAGCTGAGCTAATGTTTCTTGTCTTTCATGGAGAAGGATGACAATGGGTTCTTGTTTTTTAGTTTGGCTGCTAATTTGGGAGATCGTGTTATCGACCAACCTATGATCCCGATAATACCAATCCTTGCTGTCGATGTTCCAATCCCACATTTGGTAGCCTTTGTCGTTGACGGCTTTTTTATAAGGGTCTGTCATGTATGGAGCACTTCCGTATGGGGTGCGAATGAAAGATGTGTCGATACCTGTGATTTCTTTAATGGTGTTAAGTGTCTGGTCCATTTCAGCGACGACTGTTTGCGGAGATTGATAGATTTTCGTTTTATCATGGGTTACTCCATGTGCTCCAAGGCTGTGCCCGTCCTGAGCCATTCTTTTTACAGCATCGGGGAAGTTTCTCATATTCCCATCAAGCATAAAGAAGGTAGCTTTAGCGTCATACTCATCAAGCATGTTTAAAATTTGGTCTGAAACCTTATGAGGCCCGTCATCAAATGTTAAATAAACAGTTTTTTGTTCCGTTGTTTGTTCTGCAGGTGCTTTCTGATCAGCGGGAACGAGTGGAGGATTGTTTACTGCCGTATCTGCGTTTTCTGGCTTATTTTCATTCACCTCTGTAAATCTTGGTGACTTTTTTTCTGCTTTTTTTAAAATCTCGATTGTACGGTTTGAAGCTAGTTTAATCTCGCTGGGAGGGTATGGGATTTGAATCTTCAACTTTATGGTTTCACCAGTCATTGGCCTTTTTTCCTGGCTTGCCACAACGGTGGAAGATGTTACTATACCGCCGAATAAACAAATTAATGCACACCACTTTGCAGTCTTCTTTTTTAAGCTTGCCACTTTGCATCCCTCACTGATTGTTCTTAGGTGATTTTCATATAAACAGACGTATGTACTTTAACAAATGTTACAGTAATATTTCTCTATGATTACAGAATAATATGTTAGGAGATGATTTTATATAAGAAAATAGTGGGATTTTTTGTGCTGATTTCGCAAAAATATGACCAATACCGATTGTGATCTGAAGGTTTCAAATAGTATGTGTCGAAATTATTTCTCAAAGGAATGAAACTTCTTGGGCTCTTTAGCGTATTTATTGCTAAGGAGTTGAAAAGGATGGATACAAAACGTATCGTGTCTGCCTTGTGTTATTTTAGCGTTATGTTCGCTGGCATATTGTTTCCCTTGGTTGCATACTTTGCGTCTGAGGACCTTGAGGTTAAGCATCATGCGAAGAAAGCTTTATTATCTCATCTAATCCCGCTGATTCCACTGCCGCTAATCCTGTTATCGATTTATTTTGAAATCACCAGAGGAGCGGGAGAATTTCCAGTCATGATGTTTTCGAGTGCCATGTTAATGGTGGTTTTGAGTTTGATTGTGCTGATTTGGAATTTAGTTAAAGGAATAAAAGTTCTCAATACAAAGAATGATTTTTGAGGAGGAAGCAAAATGAAAGAAGAACGTAAAAGGATTTTGAAGCTTGTTGAAGATGGGAAAATATCAGTAGATGAAGCATTATTTTTAATAGAGGAACTTGAAAAGGGCAGTGCAAAAGCAGAGGCGAATACAACTGCCTTATCAACAGCAGTGAAATTCGAAGAAGCAAAGAAGGAAGACCCTGGTTCCTATAAATTTAACTCGGTAAAAGATAAGGTTCTTGATTTTGTCGATACTGCTTTTAAAAAAATCAAGGATTTTGACCTTGATTTGAACTTTGGACCATCAGTAGATATCACCCATATCTTCCAGCAGGGTGATGCTTATTTGAACCAAGTGGATATTGACATGGCAAATGGTTCAGTCCAAATTGTTCCATGGGTACAAAAGGATGTCCGGATTGAATGCACCGCAAAGGTCTATCGGGTTGATAACCAGGATGAGGCCCGCCGTAAATTTTTGGAGGATGCCGTTTTTGCGATTGAGGGACAGAAGCTCCGCTTTGCTATTCAGCAAAAGTGGATGAAGGTAGATGCTATTGTCCATGTTCCAGCAGAAGAGTATGAAAATATCCGAATCCGCTTGTTTAACGGTTCCATCCAGAGTGAAAACTTAAATGTGAAGGATTGCCGCGCAAAGACTGCGAATGGAAAAGTGATTCTTGAAGGTTTGGAGTGCGGTAAGCTGGAGGCAGAAACTGCCAATGGACATATTGGGATTCACAGAAGTGCCATCAGGGATTTGGAAGCAGAAACGATTAATGGGGCAATCAAAGCAGATGGATACTTTAATCAGGTGGATTTACAGTCATTCAACGGCAACCTGACTTGCACGGTACTCAATCAGGAATGCGAGAGTGTCGAACTCAAGGCGACTACAGGAAGCATCGATGTGTTCCTGCCGGAGAAAACACCGGCAACTGGTGAATTGAAATCAAACCTTGGAGGCTTCAGCATCGAGCTTGATGGAATTCAAGTGATTGAAGAGAAAAGCGATATGGTCCAAAAGACGCTGCGTTTCAAGCCTGCCGATGGCAGCCTGCATGCAGTGAGGCTGTATGCTGATACAAAAACGGGTTCCATTTCTGTGAAAAAAACGACTGGAGTCCATATAGAAAAATAGGAAGGTGTTAGAAATGAAATTATATCGTTCCCGGACGAATAGAATGCTGGCAGGAGTAATCGGAGGATTGAGCGAGTCCTTTGGAATGAATGCAACTCTCCTTAGAATCCTGTTTGCCATTCTTTTATTCAGCACAGGCATAATGCCGATGGTCATATTATACTCAGTGCTTGTATTCGTTCTTTCAAATAAGGAAGGCTATTAAAAATGAGATGGCTGCTCGGTATTGTCATAAATGCCATTCTATTCATGGCTCTTGCTGGTTATTTTGAGAATGAGATTTACTTATCGGGATTCGGTGCAGCTCTCGGAGCCAGCTTTATCCTGTCCATCCTGAATGTATTAGTGAAGCCTATCCTGATAATATTGACGCTGCCGGTAACGGTGCTTTCCCTTGGTTTATTCCTGTTTGTCATTAATGCGATTACGTTAATGCTGACAGACAGCCTGATGGGGACCTCATTCGAGATAGCAGGTTTTGGAATGGCGCTATTGACAGCGATCATCATGTCATTGGCCAACTTGATCATTCAGAATACCGTTCTTAAGGATTCAAAGAACTAACAAAAAGGGAAGGCCGGCCTTCCCTTTTTGTAAATATCCACCTGATATGTGGAGGTAATTTTGAGGCTTAGTCAGAATCGATATATGCGTCGAATCCAGCCTTTCTTAATCTTTCCGCCAGCTCTTTTGCATTCTGCTCGTCGTCAAATGCTCCGGCCTGAACCTTATAGCGTCCACCAGCACTTTTATTGGTTGCTGGAGCAGGAGACTTCGTGGGAGCGAGGGTCGGAGCAGCTTCTGTTATTGGCTGCAGTTTGAATTGATCGACTAAAGCTTTCACAATTGCTTCCGCAACCGTTTTTCGGTATGTTTCTGAACGAAGCAATTTGACTTCTTCGTGGTTTGTCATAAAACCGCATTCAGCAAGTACTGCATCCATTTTAGTTTCTCTGAGAACATGAAAATCAGCCGTTTTTACACCTCGGTTTTCCAATCCTGTAGAGAGTACAAGATTTCGCTGGATTTTTTGGGCAAGCTCATAAGCCAAAGGAGGTCTTGTTGGATATACATAAGTCTCGATACCGCCAGTATTGTTCCACCCGCCGCTGCCATATGCATTGGCATGTATGGAAACAAATATATCCACGTCCAGACGGTTCGCCTTATCCGTCCTCTCCCGCAATGACACATCTTCCTGGTCAGAATGAGAAAAATAAACGGTGACATTTTTATAATTCACCAGCAATTGCCTGGCATAATTGGCCACTGCCCTGCTAAATTCATATTCCCTCATTCCATCAGGACTTCGCTTACCCGGGGTGTTGTAGCCATGCCCAGCATCTAGCATGATCTTCATAACAATCATCACACCTTCCGATAAAAGATTTCCTCAACAGTATATATATGAACAAAGCTGGGAAAAGGACATAGTGAGATCCCCTGTAAGAGCGAATAATAATGTACAAGCCTATTTATTCAGTTCAAAAATATCCTCCAGCCGCTGGGCCATAAATTCATGTGCATCCTGGATCCCCAAATTATAAAACTGAGGTGCCAGCTTATCTGCAAAAAACTCAAGCATCAAGAGTGCAGCCAGATCACCAAGCTCCTCACCCCGTTCATCAAGGAAATAACCCTTAATCTCCTCTATCATCACACGCTTCGCATCATCATCAATCCGAAAATTCTTAAGCATAAATACACAACTCCTTTATTTAAATACATACCCACATTGTAGCCTAATCACAAAAAGATTTCACCGCATCACCGCACTGGGGGTCAGACCCCCAGCAATGTACTGCGTTAAAGCGCCGGGGGTCTGACCCCCGGGGGAGTAATGCGGTGATGGGGTGAAGTGATCTTGGCATTCGACATTGTTCTGGGGGATGGTTCGATTATTTCCGTGGAAATAAGATAGTTATGTATAATGTTTCGACGCTTTTCATCGTTTGTAAGGACAGAAAAGGAGCTGGAACTGATAGGTTGCTAGCCATTTCAGTCCCAGCTCCATTTACGATCATGACCGCTGCATGGTATGAACGAATTTGTAACGGTCTGCGCGATAGGCAGATTTTACGAATTCGAAGGGGGTTCCATCCTTTAAAGTTGAAGTTCGTAGGATCAATAAGATGGGGGATCCCTTTTCGATTTCCAGAAGGCGGAGCTCCTGGTCCTTGGCATTGGAAGCTTCGATTTGCTGGGTGGCTTCATGAATAACAAGGTTCAATTTTTCCTCGATATACTGATAGAGTGATTGATTGATGATGTCCTCCGTCAATCCTTTAACCAGGTTTGCCGGGAGATATGTCGTTTCAAGAGCCATCGGGACATTGTCCGCAAGACGGACTCGTTTGATTTCATAAACAGGGGTGTTTTCGTTCAGCTTCAGGCGGTCGGCAATTTCCCGGCCTGCCGGAATGATCTCAAATGAAATCAGCTTGCTGCCGGGCTTGAATCCGCGTTCACGCATATCCTCGGTGAAACTCGTCAGCCCTTGCAGACGCTGTTCGACCTTCTTTTTGTTAACAAAGGTTCCTCTGCCTTTTTGGCGGTACAAGTATCCGTCATTTACCAAATTGGTCAGTGCCTGCCTGATTGTCATCCTGCTGATTTGGAACATATCAGCATAGACGCGTTCTGACGGAATGGTTTCATCCGGCTGCAGCTCACCGCTGTCTATTTGTGCTTTGATATATTCTTCAAGCTGATGGTAAATTGGTATAGGTGAATTTTTATCGATCATTGGCTATTCTCCTGACTACATACAGAATTTCCTGAAGGGAGAGAACTCCCGTTGTCAGCAATGGGAGTGTGTTAAAGTAATGCTGATGCTTCTTTATCGGCAAAAATAGTTACGTTTGGATGATTCTTTAAAATAGAGGCAGGGAATGATTCACTGACTTCGCCATTCACTAACCGTGCCAGTGCTTCTGCTTTGGAGGCTCCGGATACAAGCAGGAAGATTTCCTTGCTTTCCATAATAGAGGCGATTCCCATTGTGATTGCTTGTGTCGGGACATCTTCAAGCGATTCGAAAAACCTCGAGTTAGCCTTGCGTGTGCTTTCCGCGAGGTTGATAATATGGGTCCTGCTGGTGAAGGAGGTGTCAGGCTCGTTAAAGCCAATATGCCCGTTCTGGCCGATACCAAGTATCTGTAAATCAATGCCGCCATGCCCCTGGATGAACTGTTCGTACCGTTTGCATTCCTCGTCCAGATTCTCTGCAGTGCCATCCGGGATATGCGTATGATCAAGCGGAATGTCGATGTGCTCGAACAAATTCTCACACATGAAATAGTGATAACTGTTAGGGTCCTTTTTAGAAATTCCGATATATTCATCCAGGTTGAATGTATTGACTTGCTTATAGGAAGTCTTATTTTCTTCATGATCTTGAATCAGCTTTTTATAGACACCCGTCGGACTGCTGCCTGTCGCAAGTCCAAGATTCAGCCTTGGGTTTGTGTGGATTTTGGAGATGATTTGTGCCGCAGCCATTTGGCTGAGCTCCTCGTAGGTGCTTGTTTTTATCAATTTCAACATCATCACCTCATTTGAAATGAATTTTTTCTTAGGCATCACGCTTAAAGCTATTCACACCGCGGCAAAAAGCCATCGAAACATCAAGATTCTCATCGAGAACGACTAGGTCAGCATCCTTGCCTTCAGCGATGCTTCCTTTTCTGTCGAATATCTTGAGCTGCTTTGCGGGGTTTTCACTTGCAAGCTTAACCGCTTCTTCTAGGCTGATATGCGAGAATTCCATCATGTTCTTCAATGAATCTTTCATTTTTAAAATGCTTCCAGCAAGAGTGCCGTCAGCTAAAAGAGCCTTTCCGTTTGCCACACTGACTTCCTGGCCACCAAGGTCGTACGTACCGTTCTTGAGGCATTTTGCCCGCATGGAGTCTGTGATCAGGATGACACCGTCAGTGCCCTTTGCCCGCAACGATAAATCGATCATCTCGGGAACGACATGAATGCCATCGGCAATCATCTCTATTTTTAACTCATTAAAAAGTAATGCCGCACCTGCTACTCCGGGATCGCGATGATGCATGCCGCGCATTCCGTTGAAAAGGTGGGTAACATGAGTAGCACCAGCATTGACCGCCTCAGCCATTTGATCGTACGTGGCATCTGAATGGCCAATAGAAGCAATGACACCGTTCTCAGCTAAATAGGTGATAAACTCATAGCCATTTTCTTTTTCCGGAGCAAGTGTCACGAGACGTATATGATTACCAGCTGCTTCCTGCATTTTAGCGAAAAGCTCGACATCTGGAGCGATGATATGATCAGCAGGCTGTGCCCCTTTGCGAGTTTCATTAATAAATGGGCCTTCCAGATGGACACCAATTACTTCGGCTTTTCCAGAATGATTATGATTGCTGATATAATCAGCAGCATTTCTTAAGGCTTTTAGGATTTCATCTTGATCCTGAGTGATAGTCGTCGCCAGTAAGCTGGTTGTCCCTTCTTGGGGCAGAATCGAAGCCATTGTATTCAAAGCCTCAGTCGTAGCATCCATCGTGTCCGCACCGCCGGCTCCGTGGATATGCACGTCAATAAAGCCCGGTACAACCGTACTATTTTCAGGTAACTCTAACACCTCAGCATGGCGATATTCAGCCGGCAGGTCAGAAGACTCTCCAGTTTCAGCAATTTTGCCAGCCTTAATATATATAAATCCCTTATCAATCAATCCTTCTTCTGTTAAAACCCTTGCATTTAAAAGCAATAAATCCTTCATTCTTTATCACTCCTGTAGAGAGCTGACTTTACTGCTTACCTTTATACCCTCTATGCTATCATTATACTAATACAATAGGTCGGTTGTCTATACCAGTTTAATCTAGAAACATTAACTTTTATAATGGTATATACAGGTAAAAAGCGGAGGATTTCTCCGCTCATTGTTTAAGCTTTTGATCTTTTCATTTTTAATTTGTAGATCCATATAAATTTGTGCTCTTGTAGCTATTCCCAGACTTGTAGGATCTATTTTTAAATGCCTTATTGTCCGCTGCCTTTATAATGCTCGCTGATCGCTTCACGGAGGTATCCATCGTGTTTGTCTAGAAGGTTTTTCGCATCGATGCCCTTCAAGCCAGTAATGATTTGCAGGATGGCTGCTTTCGTATGATAGTTTTGTTCCTTGATTGCGGCTCTTGCTTCCTCGTCAGATGCTCCTGTAGCCATTTTGACGATATTCACTGCACGGTTATGGAGTTTTTCATTTGTCATCTGGACATCGACCATTAGATTGCCGTAAACCTTGCCCATTTTAATCATGGCGGCAGTAGATAGCATATTTAAAATGAGCTTCTGTGCAGTTCCAGCTTTCATTCTTGTTGATCCTGTGATGACTTCCGGTCCGACAACTGCTGCAATCGTATAATCAGAGACTTGTTCCATCTCGGAATCCTTGCTGCAAACGACAGAAACCGTTACCGCACCTAGCTGCTTTGCGTATTCGAGTGCGCCGATCGTGTAGGGTGTCCGTCCGCTGGCGGCGATGCCGACAACGACGTCTTTCGCTGAAAGTGAAATCTCTTCCATATCTGTCTGGCCTTGCTGCTTGTCATCCTCGACGCCTTCAATCGCTTCCGTCATGGCTTCTTTTCCGCCAGCAATAATTCCGACTACCATCCCCGGATCAGTGCCGTAGGTAGGAGGACATTCTGATGCATCGATGATTCCGAGACGTCCGGAAGTACCAGCGCCGACATATATCAGCCTGCCGCCTTGTTTGAAGGCAGCAACGATTTTATCAACAACCTCCGAAATATTCGGAACCTGTCTTGCCAGTACATTCGGAACGAGTGTATCTTCCTGGTTAATAACCGTGATAATTTCCTCTGTAGACATGAGGTCTATATTCATTGTTTTTGGATTTTGCTGTTCTGTATTCAGTTTCGTGATATTCATGTTAATCCCTCACAATAAATTGAAATTTTTGTCCCGCTTTGATGTTTGTAAGCAGGGGAAGATCTGATTCAATGACTTTTCCAATGCAATTCACTTTCTCATCGCGAGGCAGGTTATTCAAGGCTATCTGTAACTCGCCTGCATACCGCCCATAAAGCTGATTATCAATCGTGACAGTACCACGTGTTCTTTCAAGCTGATTTTCAGGTGTGACCTGCTTGTCCCCTTGTAAAGCATAGGAGCGTGATTCAACCGCGCGGACTACATCACGTGCAGGGTCCATTCTGTTCGTCAGCGGCTTGCCCAGGTATTCTTTTAGCTGCGGCAAGCTCCCGGCTTCAACTCGAACCGGGATTATCTCCTCTGTGAGGAAAGTGAGCAATTCCAACTGTTCATCTGATGCTGAGTGGTCACCAATAAGAATTTTATCGGTAAAACATGAATATTTCAGCTCTGCAGCGGCAACATGGGGCAATTGCCCACGGTGTTCCTCAAGAGTAGGAAGGCCAGCAAAAATTGGCCCGCGCAAATCCTTGTCACCTGGAACGAAAGCCATTGTCGTGATGCCCATCGAGCGAAACATGATATTTCTTTCGATTAGGAAAGACTTGTCCAGGCCGGTTTCGGGCCTTGGATAAAAATTGTGCCATGCTTCAACGTTTTCAGCCTTTAACCCAGCTTCAATCCATGATAAAAGCTCCTCTTTAGTTACCGTACTCGCATTGATGCCAATTTTCATTTTTTGTGACAGTTCTACGATTTGTTCGGTCGTAAAACCATAATCGGCCCTGATGCCGGCAAGACCCCATTCCAGCAATTTTTCGTACGTGTCCCAGTCAAGCCCCAGAAAGCTAAGTGACCGAGGGGAGACATCGGCCATCAGCTCCATTTGATACTGCTTAGCCAGGGCTCCAAGCTCCTGTAAAAGTTCCTTATAATCAGCAGGGTTATCTTCAGGGATATGGAGGGAGGTGAAAATGGACTTCAACCCATATCCAGCAGCTTTTTCAATCCAAGCTGCATTTTGTTCCATGCGATCTTTGTTTAAATAAACGGATATTCCCAGCAATGAAAACCCTCCAATAAGTTACAGTATTCACAATTTAGTTTTAAAAAAATTCAGGAAAGTAGCCTGATAGAATAGAAGAAAGGAGGAAAGCAACTCTCCTCCTTTTTTCTTTTAACATAAGAATGTATAAAATTCACTTCGAGAAATGTCCAGCTTCAGCGCCTAGCCCCTCGAGTCGCTTCGGTCCGCCCAATGAAGTCAAAAA
>NZ_JBALQL010000001.1:25321-27095 GCF_036964885.1 Bacillus sp. JJ1122
GCGCTTACGCTTTTCTTATTTGTCGAGCTTTGGCACTTTTGGTTGCTGAACAAAGTACCAGAGCTTTTCACTTCATATTAAATATCTTTTGCCATTTCATCCTTGAAGCCAAACGTCCATGTGAAGATGAAACCAAACACATAGGCTACTAATAGGCCAAGAAGATAAAGCAGGATCTGGTTCGTATGCACAAGGAAAGCAAGAGGAATTCCAGAAACTCCGATTGCGATCGTTGCGATTTTAAAGAATGCCTGGAAAGCACCGCCGACAGCTGCACCAAGACATGCTGTGATGAATGGACGGCCAAGTGGAAGGGTAACCCCGAAAATCAGCGGTTCGCCGATTCCAAGCATCCCAACTGGAAGTCCGCCTTTGATTACTTTTTTCAAGCGTTCGTTCTTCGTCTTGAAATAAATCGCGAACGCCGCACCGACCTGGCCAGCACCGCCCATTGCAAGGATTGGCAGAAGCGGGTCATCGCCGATTGTATTGATCAATTCCATGTGCACCGGTGTTAAGCCCTGATGCAAACCAGTAACTACAAGCGGAAGGAAAGTTCCTGCAAGAATTAATCCTGCGAAGATACCACCCATATCAATCAAACCAAGCAAGCCTTTTGTAATCAGGTCAGAAACGAAACCGCCGACTGGCTGAAGTACAAATAATGTGGCAACACCTGTAATCAAT
Organism: Bacillus sp. JJ1122; assembly: GCF_036964885.1. Classification (NCBI taxonomy): domain Bacteria; kingdom Bacillati; phylum Bacillota; class Bacilli; order Caryophanales; family Bacillaceae; genus Bacillus; species Bacillus sp. JJ1122. The sequence goes on from NZ_JBALQL010000001.1 coordinate 26,009, forward strand.
AATGACAGTGTAGGAGTAATTATAATATCCAATGATGACGGAACGAATTTACGGATCCGTTTTTCAAGCAATGCGATGAACGCTGCGGCAAGCATAACGCCGATTAATCCGCCACGTCCAGGAACGAGTGCTTCACCAAATAATGTAATGTTCGCAAGGCCCGGGTTGATGATCAGGATACCGGCCGCACCACCTAGTGCAGGCGAGCCTCCAAATTCACGGGCAGTATTGATACCGACGAATACACCAAGGTAGCTGAAGATACCCCAGCCAATCAGGTTAAGAACTTGAACAATCGCTGATTCAGGGTCTGCGCCTGCACGTACAATTACGTTCGTGATACCGGCAATCAAACCTGAAGCGACAATCGCAGGAATCAGTGGAATAAAGATACTTGCGATTCTTCTTAAGAATAATTTGAACGGAGTGGCGTTCTTTTTGTTAAGATCATCCTTCGTGCGGCCAGCCAGCCCTTCGAAAGGATTCGGATCGTCTTCGTCTACAAGACTAGCAGATTTCCCAGTAATCTCAGAAACTTCGTTCGCGACTTTAGTGACAATTCCAGGCCCAAGAATAATCTGTAATGTTTCTTCTTCAACGACACCGAGCACGCCATCAATTTTCTTGATGCCAGCCACATTTACTTTGCTGTAATTTGCAGGCTTGACGCGCAGACGGGTCATACATGAAGCGACATCTGCAACATTGTCCGAGCCGCCAAGCTGCTCAAGTATCTCTCTTGCCAGGCGTTCTTCATTACGCATTGTTTTTCCCCCTTAATAAATAAATGTAATGGAAAGTATAAGTTCAAAAAAATGTATTCGCTTACAACTTGATGATAACAAGGACACGTATAGTTGTCTATACCTTTTTTAATAATATTTATCAGTTGGTATTAGTATTAAGTTAAAAGGTTCATACCAGTGAGAAATCTAATTTGTAAATTAAAAATGCACTTATAAAGTTCAAGGTTGATGTTTAAACCCTGTTGATTGTAGTGGAAGGCGCGTAGACTCCTGCGGGCCTAGCTGGACAGGTGAGACCCCGCAGGAGCGAAGCGACGAGGAGGCTCAGCGCCAGCCCCGCG
>NZ_JBALQL010000001.1:27125-44214 GCF_036964885.1 Bacillus sp. JJ1122
GGAACGAAAATCAACAGCCATGTTTAACAGAGCTAATAAAAATAAGAAAACACCACATTCTGATTTTAGTGACCTTATATTTGGTTATTAGTGAAAAAGTGCTAAAATAAAAAGTATTGTTATCATGTGGAATTTTACTAGCAATTAATTGTTCTATAAAGGAGGAACTTCTTTGTCAAAAGTCCGTACTAAAGACATTATAAAAAAGTTTGATATGGAATTGGTTAGTGGAGAAGAAGGCATCAACCGACCGATTACAACGACTGATATATCAAGACCAGGACTGGAGATCGCTGGATATTTCGAATATTACCCTGCAGAGCGGCTGCAGCTTCTCGGAAAAACAGAGTTGACGTTCTTTGAAAAATTGGACCCCCGGGACAAAGCTTTCAGGATGGAAAAGCTGTGCACGGATATCACACCGGGTATCATTGTTACACGTGACATGGAAGTGCCGCCAGAATTGATTGAAGCGGCCGAGCGCGAATCGGTGCCTGTTATGAGAACAAAGCAAAAAACAACTAGGTTTTCCAGCCATCTGACCAACTATCTTGAGAGTAAGCTGGCACCGACAACTGCCGTACATGGCGTACTTGTCGATATTTATGGGATTGGCGTCCTGATCACGGGAAAGAGCGGCGTCGGTAAAAGTGAAACAGCGCTGGAGCTGGTTAAAAGAGGCCATCGCCTTGTTGCGGATGATTGCGTCGAGATCCGCCAGGAGGACATCGGAACCCTTGTCGGGAACTCACCGGAATTGATTGAGCATCTCCTTGAGATCCGCGGACTGGGCATTCTCAACGTGATGACTCTGTTTGGGGCAGGAGCTGTGCGAAGCCACAAAAGGATTACCCTCATTATCAACCTGGAAATCTGGGACCAAAAGAAGTCATACGACAGACTTGGGCTGGATGAAGAAACCATGAAAATCATCGACACAGACGTAACCAAGCTGACCATCCCAGTCCGGCCAGGCCGAAACCTTGCCGTCATCATTGAAGTCGCAGCAATGAACTTCAGGCTGAAGAGAATGGGTGTCAACGCAGCCGAACAATTCACCAATAGACTATCCGACGTCATCGAAGACGGAGACCACGACGAAAACTAAAAAAATTTAGCGCATTAACGCGCTGGGGGTCAGACCCCCGGCACAGCAAAGCGTTAAAGCGATGGGGGTCAGACCCCCAATGCTTTAAAGAGCTAAAGTGCGAACACTTTAATAGAGAAAAAGGGGAAATGATATGGAGAAGAATATTCAGCCGATTGATCCGATTGCTTTTTCGCTTGGTCCGATCCAGGTGCACTGGTATGGTGTGATCATTGGGACGGGAATTGCGATTGCGTTATGGCTTGCCATGCGCGAAGGGGAAAAGCGCGGCTTGCCGAAGGATATTTTTGCTGATTTGATGCTATGGGCGATTCCAATCGCGATTATTTCAGCTAGACTTTACTATGTAATTTTTGAATGGGAGTACTACAGTCAGTATCCGGCAGAGATTCCGAAGATCTGGAATGGCGGAATTGCTATCCATGGAGCCTTGATCGGTGCGGTCGCTACCACCTACTTTTTCACAAGAGCCAGAGGTGTATCCTTCTGGAAGCTTGCCGATATTGCAGCACCAAGCTTGATTCTTGGCCAGGCAATTGGGCGCTGGGGGAATTTCATGAACCAGGAAGCCCACGGCGGGGAAGTGAGCAGAGCATTCTTGGAAAACCTGCACCTTCCAGAGTTCATCATCAACCAAATGTACATTAACGGAACCTATTATCATCCGACATTTTTATATGAATCGATTTGGAACATCTTAGGCTTTATTCTTTTGATGTCATTGCGCAGAGTCAATCTTGGCCGCGGGGAAATTTTCCTCAGCTATATTATCTGGTATTCGATCGGCCGCTTCTTTGTCGAAGGAATGCGTACCGACAGCCTGATGCTGACAGATACACTAAGGATGGCACAGATGATCTCAATCGCCCTCGTCCTGATGGCTGTCGGCTTATGGATTTTCCGAAGAGTAAAGGGATATTCCAAGGTCCGCTATTTGGAAAGTCAAAATTAACTTTCAAACAATAGCATCCTAGCTAAGTCATACTAAGTATCCGTAGCTGATAAAAGTCATGTCGTATTATAAATTTTCGCATTAATAAAATGTATAAAGACCTTATATAAAAAAAGGCTGAATTAACGGGAGAGATGCTTCAATGGTTACATCATTGAAAAATGGATTAATGGTGGGCTTGAAGACGACCTGGGCTCTGGGGAAAGTCATTTTTCCTGTCACTTTGATCGTTTCAATCCTTCAATACACCCCTGTGCTGCCGTGGGTGATCGATCTGATCACACCGATGATGTCACTTATCGGTCTGTCAGGGGATGCGGCGATTCCACTGGTCATTGGGAATTTTCTTAATCTGTACGCTGCCATCGGAGCCATATTGACACTTGATTTATCGGTAAAAGAAGTCTTCATCATCGCTGTGATGCTGAGCTTCTCCCATAACATGCTTGTTGAATCAGGAGTGGGTCTCAAGGTTGGCGTTAAGCTCTGGGTCATCCTGCTTGTCCGTTTCGGGCTAGCGATTACTTCAGCAGCCGTGATTAACCTGATCTGGAGTGGTGGATCCGAAATCGCCAAGTACGGAATGATCCCTTCAAAAACAGAGACCGTAACAGGTATGGGCCCAATTTTACTCGAAAGTGTGACAAAAGCCGGAATCGGCATCTTCCAGCTGGCGATTATCGTCATACCGCTCATGGTTGTTGTCCAAATCATGAAAGACAGGCAATGGCTCGCAGTGTTCTCCAGGTGGATGGCACCTGTGACAAGAGCACTGGGCATGAAGGAAAACACTTCGACCACCCTTGCTGCCGGCCTGCTGATTGGTCTGGCATATGGAGCAGGCGTGATGATCCAGGCCGTTCAGGAGGATGGCGTCAGCAAGAAGGATGTTACGATTGCCTTCATCTTCCTCGTTGCCTGCCACGCTGTCGTTGAAGATACATTGATTTTTGTCCCGCTCGGAATTCCAGTGCTGCCTCTATTATTCATTCGTCTAGGAGTGGCCGTATTATTGACCGTTACAGTAGCTTTTATCTGGAACCGAGCAGAACTTGCAAAAAGAAAGGAAGCAGTATATGAGCAATAAAATAGACACCGTCCTGTTCGATTTAGATGGGACATTGATTGATACAAACGAATTGATTGTTTCATCTTTCCTTCATACGATGGAACATTATTATCCAGGCCAATATCAGCGTGCGGATGTCCTGCCGTTTTTAGGGCCGTCGCTGCAGGAAACCTTCGAGCCGATGAATCCTGAGGGTTACGAAGAAATGATTACAACTTACCGTACGTATAATCTTACAAACCACGACCTTTTGGTAAAAGAGTTTGAAGGTGTGTACGAAACGGTCAGGACTTTAAAAGAGAACGGCTTCCATTTAGGGATCGTAACAACTAAACGGTCTGACGTGGTTGCGATGGGATTGAAGCTGACAGGGCTGGATGAATTTTTCGAAGTGATTGTTGCTCTTGATCATGTTAAAAATCCAAAGCCTGACCCTGAACCACTGTTAAAAGCATTGGAATTATTAGGCTCATCTCCTGAAAGGGCCGTCATGGTCGGTGATAACCACCATGATATCCTGGGCGGAAAAAATGCCGGCACGAAAACGATTGGTGTTTCATGGTCGATTAAAGGAAGAGAACATTTAGAACAATACAAGCCAGATTACATTTTAGATAAAATGGCTGATATCCTGCCGATTCTCGGGGTGTAAGATGAGGAAGACGACGCGTTATCGTGTTAAAGGCGCCAATTCTCTCTGGCATGTTTATAAAACTGTTCCATTTTGGAAGGTAGTGAAAAATTTCATCGTCATCCAAATTGCGCGTTATACTCCGTTTCTCGGTATGAAAAACTGGCTGTACCGCCATTTATTAAGAATGAAGGTCGGTGACCAGACGTCATTCGCGCTGATGGTCATGCTGGACGTCATGTTCCCTGAAAAAATCAGCGTTGGCCGCAATACGGTAATTGGATATAACACAACCATCCTTGCACACGAGTACTTAATCAAGGAATACCGTCTCGGTGATGTGATTATCGGCAGCGAGGTCATGATCGGCGCCAATTCGACCATCATGCCTGGCATCACAATCGGTGATGGGGCGATTGTATCAGCGGGTACTCTCGTCCATAAGGATGTCCCTGCTGGCACTTTTGTCGGAGGCAATCCAATGCGCGTCATCTATACAAGGGAAGAACTCGAAGAACGCTGGGCAGACGACGAAATTTATGGACAGGCTGAAAAAAATTGAGCGAAACGGGAAATCCCGTTTCGCTATTTTTGAGGAAAAGTGCTTGCCGGCCACAATAGGATGTTTTGTAAGAATACAAAGAAGCTAGTTATACATAAGCAGTCTGCATCTGAACCTTCCATACATAGATTTTAATGAAAGGAGCCTGACCTTATGAGCATTACTGCAAAAAGCTATTTGAAGTATGTTTTATTATTTTTAGCGGCTTGTATTGGTTTCGTCATGGCTTATCTACTCTCGGTAGCGATGTTTTATTTTCTGATTGGCATCGTATCACTGCCGATTGTTGTCATTGGGTTTCCTGTAGGAATTTATTTTCTGTGGTCCGCAGTTCTGAAGCCTGTTACAAAAAAACTAGGAAAGTATATTATCTTAGTGTTCTCTTATATCTTATATGCGTACATGTTAATAAAGTTAGACGCTGCTTCCTGGTCTGAAGCTGGCAACTTTGATTATTATATGAGTATTTTCCGTGGGGAATAATCGTTTTACAGGCAAATATATCACTATAAAAATAGCGAAAAGGTTTTTACGACCGTTTCGCTATTTTTATGCCTATTTTAACTTATACGGAAATTCAGAATAGCAGTTAATAAGGTGGTCCGCATACTCATTCTGTTCCTGGAAAGAGCATGTCATCAAGCCGATTTTTTTCGCCGGAATCAAGTCTGTCTTTTGGTCGCCTACCGCAAGATCCAGTTGATATCGCTCATGAAGATATTGATATGCGTGGATGTCGGGCTTTAACGAGTAGCCGTCATCTGCAGGACAAATGACTTCCACGAAGTATTTATTGAGATCCCAATGGTCCAGCAGTTCTTCTGTAGAACGCCGGTTCCGGTGGGTGACAAGCACATTGAAATCCGCTCCCGACAGAACATCTTTCACATATGGAAAAAGCGGCTTTCGGTCATGGTGCAAGGTTCGCTCGACTTCCCGGAATGCCTTTACCCTATTTTTATCTACCCCATAATACTCATATGCACTTCCGTATTTTAAGTGGGGAAGAACCTCTTCATACGGCAAGTCTTTTTCCGCGATAATCGTGAATGCTTCTACAAGTGTAGGCCATGTATCAAGAATAGTTCCATCCAAATCCCAAAGAATTTTCATGCTGACAGCCTCCTTTACGTTTGCCCTTTTTTAAAAAGGCTCAGTTAACCTAAACTGTTGATGTCCACTACTGACGCTTGCTTACCAGGAGTGTTCGCCGTGCCTCACAAAGTCCTAATTAAAAGTTGTCCTTCCCTTACTATAAGGCATTCCCATTTCAAATGAAAACAATGAGAAATAGATGTACCGAAATCCAAATCGATCAACAAGACCCAATTCTTTTTAATGAAGAGGTTATGGTTGACGGATACTAAAATGGAATGTAAACTACATATAACTTCATCTTGTTACCATATTAGCGAGCTAAAGGATTTTGATAATTTAATTAAACTACTGCCCATTTGGGTATAGATAAAAAAACACCAGCAACGAAGAGGGTGAATGCGATGAGCAGATTGTTCATGTTTGAAAAGCCGCTTGGCATGAGGGATACACTTCCTGAACTGCACGAAGCGAAAGATAAGGTCCGCGGATCGATTGAAAAAGAAATGAAGCGCTGGGGATTTCAATTCATTGAAACTCCTACGCTTGAATATTACGAAACAGTCGGGAATGCTTCGGCAATCCTTGATCAGCAGCTGTTCAAATTATTGGATCAGCAGGGCCACACATTAGTGCTTCGGCCCGATATGACGGCGCCGATTGCGAGGGTTGCGGCATCAAAGCTGTTTAACGACCATGTACCGTTAAGACTAGCCTACTCGGCAAATGTTTTCCGCGCACAGCAGCGTGAAGGAGGCAGACCAGCAGAATTTGAACAAATCGGAGTCGAATGCATTGGTGATGATTCAGTCAGTGCAGATGGCGAAATGATTGCCCTTGCGATTTCTTCCTTGAAAAAAGCAGGACTTGAACAGTTCCAGCTGTCTGTCGGACATGTCGGCTTCGTTAATGAGCTGTTTGTCCAGATTCTTGGAACGGAAGAACGGGCGAGGGAGTTAACGAAATTTTTATATGAGAAAAATTATGTGGGCTACCGTGAGCATGTAAAATCACTGCCGCTGTCATCGATTGATTCACAGCGCCTGCTGGCATTTCTTGAACTGCGTGGCGGTCCTGAAGTCATCGGCAAGGCTTCCGAGCTGATCGAGAATGGAAAAGGGAAGGTTGCGATTGATGAACTATCGCTGCTTTGGGATGTCATTGCAGATTTCGGCGAAAGTGACCGCATCAAATTCGATTTAACGATTGTCAGCCATATGAGCTACTATACAGGTATTTTATTTGAGGTTTATGCAGGAATGGTCGGATTCCCGATTGGCAATGGCGGCCGTTATGACAGGCTACTCGAGAAATTCGGCAAATCCACAGGGGCAACTGGTTTTGCACTTCGGCTTGACCGCCTGCTTGAAAGCCTTGGCGATTTAGGGGAACCCGAACCGGTTACGTGCATTCTTTTCAGTCCGGAGCGTCGAAAGGAAGCCTACCAGCTCGCAGCACAACGCCGTGAGGATGGCGAGAGAATTGTTTTGCAAGACATCAGCACAGTCCGCAATCTGGATACATGCTCCGACACATTCTCAGATGTAGTCTTCCTCATAGGAAAATCGGAAAAGGGGGCGATGGAATGAGCGATCAATTGACAATCGCCATGCCGAAAGGCCGGATTTTTGACGAAGCAGCCGAGCTGCTAAGACGCGCAGGCTTTGAACTGCCTCCTGAATTTGATGATTCTAGAAAATTGATCATCGATGTTGAAAATGAAAATTTCCGGTTCATTTTAGCCAAGCCAATGGATGTCGCTACATATGTGGAACACGGAGTCGCTGACCTCGGCATTGCAGGCAAGGATGTCCTGCTGGAAGAAGAACGGGATGTATACGAACTGCTGGATTTGAAAATCAGCGGGTGCTACCTTGCAGTTGCCGGACTTCCGGATACGAAAATGAATGACGTCGCACCGAAAATCGCAACAAAATATCCAAACATCGCGGCTGCCTATTTCCGGGAACAGGGCGAGCAGGTCGAAATCATCAAATTGAATGGCTCAATCGAGCTTGCGCCATTGATTGGCCTTGCAGACAGGATTGTCGATATCGTTTCAACCGGAAGAACATTGAAGGAAAATGGCCTCGTTGAATATGAAACCATCACAACGGTAACCTCAAGGCTGATCGTGAATCCTGTCAGCTACCGAATCAAGGATGAACGCATCAGCGACTTGATCAAACGGCTTAACGAAGTGATTTAAACGCTGAATATTACTAGATAGTTGAAGTTGCAATCTCCCTGGATTGTGAAAGGATTGATTACTAATGAAAATTTTACAAATAGATGAGGGCATCTCGCTGAAAAGAACGGTTGATGGCGGGACGGAAGAGCAGCGCAAGGCTGTCCAGGAGATTATCGCTGCAGTACGTAAAACAGGCGATCAGGCCGTCAAAGCGTTTACTGAAAAATTCGATTTGGTTTCACTTGATGACTTTCTAGTGACTCAGGACGAAATTGCGGAAGCTTACAACTCGGTGAGCCAGAAGCTTGTTGATATCATAACTGAAGCAGCTGCGAATATCCGGACATACCATGAAAAACAATTGCGTCCGTCATGGATGACAACGGAAGAAAACGGGACAATGCTTGGCCAAAAGGTAACACCGCTTGATTCTGTAGGCGTATACGTCCCTGGTGGAACGGCTGCCTATCCGTCATCTGTATTGATGAATGTCATTCCCGCGAAAACAGCCGGAGTTAAACGGATTGTTATGGTCTCACCACCAGACCGTGACGGTAAGCTACCAGCCGGTGTGCTGGTAGCAGCCGATATTGCCGGGGTAAAAGAAATCTATAAAATCGGCGGTGCACAGGCAATCGCAGCCCTGGCATATGGGACCGAATCCATCAAGCCGGTCGATAAAATCACAGGTCCAGGCAACATCTTTGTTGCGCTTGCCAAGCGGGAAGTTTTCGGCGATGTGGCAATTGATATGATCGCCGGACCAAGTGAAATTGGCATTTTAGCTGATGACACAGCTCGTGCAGAAGAAGTTGCAGCAGATTTGCTTTCCCAGGCAGAGCACGATCCGAGAGCCTGCGCAATTTTAGTAACGACATCACGCTCACTTGCGGAAAATGTACAATCGGAAGTTGAAAGACAGCTGGCCCAATTGCCAAGAAAAGACATTGCTTCAGCAGCGATTGAAAACTACGGAGCAATCTATGTGGCTTCGGATATGGATGAAGCAATCGGAGCAATCAATCAGCTGGCACCAGAGCATCTTGAAATCGTAACAAAAAACGCGATTGAATTGCTCGGTAAAATCAAGCACGCTGGCGCTATTTTCCTCGGCAGATACAGCTCCGAACCTGTCGGCGACTACTTCGCTGGCCCTAATCACGTCCTGCCAACGAACGGTACAGCCCGCTTCTCAAGCCCGTTAAGCGTCGAGGATTTCCAAAAGAAATCAAGCATCATTCTCTACAGTGAAAAAGCCATGAAAGACAACGGAGCAAAAATAGCTGAGTTTGCAAGGCTTGAAGGACTTGAAGCCCATGCACGTGCAGTTGAGACGAGGCTGAAATAGAGCAAAATTATATAGTAGGAGATTCTTTAGATTAGAGTCTCAATTTTACGATAAGGAACGGAGGCAGCAACAATGGAAAGAACCTCAACGGTGAACCGTTATACGAATGAAACGAAAATCGACCTGAGTTTTAGCGTCGATGGCGAAGGAAAGACCTCTCTCGAAACAGGTGTGCCATTCCTGTCCCATATGCTTGATTTGTTTGCAAAACATGGACAGTTTGACCTTTCCGTTGATGCAAAGGGCGATGTCGAGGTCGATGGACACCATACAACAGAAGACATCGGCATTTGCATCGGACAGGCGTTGCGTGAGGCGCTTGGTGATAAAAAGGGAATCAAACGCTACGGAAATGCACTTGTTCCGATGGATGAAGCGCTGGCACAGGTTGTCATTGACTTAAGCAACCGTCCTCACCTCGAGATGCGCGCGGAATTCCCCGCACAGCAGGTTGGAACTTTCGATGTAGAGCTTGTCCATGAATTCCTATGGAAACTCGCGCTTGAGGCAAGAATGAACCTGCACGTCATCGTCCACTACGGTAAAAATACGCACCATATGATTGAAGCAGTCTTTAAAGCATTGGGCCGCGCGCTAGATGAAGCGACGACAATCGACCCGAGAGTAAAAGGTGTTCCTTCCACAAAAGGAATGCTGTAAAAAGCATTAGCAGGCATGGGCATTGCGTCTAAAGTGTAACGTTTCAGTTCGAAAACTTAATCAAATGCAAGGAACCTGCACAGGAAAGGAAGTAAGACCATGATTGGCATCGTTGATTACGGCATGGGCAATTTATTCAGCGTCAGCAAAGCGCTTGAACGACTGGATACGCCTTATTTTATTTCACAATTTAAGGATGGACTGATGGAGGCAGATGCCTTGCTGGTCCCTGGGGTAGGCTCATTCCGTGATGCGATGGAAGCCTTGAATCGTACTGGTTTGACACGAACGATCCGCGACTTCGCTGCTACCGGAAAGCCTGTGCTCGGAATATGCCTCGGCATGCAGCTGTTGTTTGAAGAAAGCACGGAGAACGGACTGACAAAGGGCCTCAGCCTGCTGCCAGGAAAAGTGGAGCGGTTCAGCGGAAAGACAGCCCAAGGTGAGTCCTATAAAGTTCCGCATATGGGCTGGAACAAGCTTCGTTTTACAGGTGATTCGCCGTTATTGAATGCGATTGAAGAAGACTACGTTTACTTTGTGCATTCCTTTTATGTAAAAGCCGCCGATCCTGACGTGCTTGTTGCGGTCGGTGACTACTATGATGTGGAAGTACCTGCGATCGTAGGCAGAGGGAATATATTCGGCATGCAATTCCATCCAGAAAAAAGCAGTGAAATGGGAATGGGGCTGCTCAGGAATTTTACCGAGCTTGCGGCAGAAAGGAAGGCTAAGCGATGAAATTCACCATTTATCCAGCGATAGACATGCGCGGCGGGAAATGTGTCCGTCTTTTGCAGGGCGATTATGAGAAGGAAACCGTATATGGGGACTCTCCTTTCGAAATGGCCAAGAAATTTGCCGGTGAAGGTGCCGATTGGATCCACATGGTCGATTTGGACGGTGCGAAGGACGGCAAAAGGGTCAACGATGAATTTGTGATCAAGGCAGCACAGGAGCTTGGAGTCAATGTTCAAATCGGCGGCGGCATCCGCACTGAAAACGATATCAATCATTATCTGGAAAATGGAGTTGCCAGAGTCATCATTGGCAGCATCGCTGTTTCGAATCCTGAGTTTGCTGAGGAAATGGTGAAGAAATATGGAGCGCGAATCGCCATCGGTCTTGATGCGAAAAATGGCCTTGTTGCTACCCATGGCTGGCTGACTACATCTGAAGTAACTGCTGTTGATCTTGGAAAACGATTCGCAGACGCAGGAGCAGAGACGTTTATTTTCACCGATATCGCAACAGATGGAACACTTGCAGGACCTAATGTGGAAGCGACTCGCCAGCTCGCGATAGAAACAGGAAAAAGCGTCATCGCTTCAGGCGGTGTCAGCTCGCTGGATGATCTGAAAGCATTGAAGTCTTTGAGCGCAGATGGAGTTAGCGGGGCAATCGTAGGCAAAGCGGTTTACGAAGGACGTTTCACGGTAAAATCTGCCCTGGAAGCGGGGAATGACTAATGCTTAGTAAAAGAATCATTCCGTGCCTTGATGTAAAAGATGGCCGCGTCGTAAAGGGTGTCCAGTTTGTCCAGCTTCGCGACGCTGGCGACCCAGTGGAGCTTGCCCGGTTTTATGATGAGCAGGGTGCTGATGAACTTGTATTCCTTGATATATCGGCTTCCGTAGAAGGCAGGAAGACCATGGTTGAGGTCGTAAAAGAAGTCGCTTCAGAGCTTGCCATTCCATTTACGGTAGGCGGAGGCATTAACACGCTCGAGGATATGAAAAGGATGCTTCGTTCAGGAGCAGACAAGGTGTCGTTGAATACTGCTGCTGTAAACAGGCCAGGATTAATCGCAGAGGGTTCAGCTTTTTTCGGGTCCCAATGCATCGTCGTTGCCATTGATGCAAAATACGATGAGGAGCTCGGTTCCTGGCGCGTGTATACGCATGGCGGCCGCACTCCGACTGAACTGGAAGTCATTGAGTGGGCTCGCGAAGCAGTCAGGCTTGGTGCAGGTGAAATCCTGTTGACGAGCATGGACAGTGACGGCGAGAAGCAGGGCTTTGACCTTTCACTCACACGTGCCGTAAGTGAAGCAGTAACGGTTCCGATCATCGCTTCCGGCGGGGCAGGAAACGCCGAGCATTTCGTTGATGCGTTTAAAGAAGGAAGAGCAGACGCAGCCTTGGCCGCATCGATTTTCCACTATCGCGAAACCTCGGTAAAAGAAGTGAAATCCCATCTTCGCGAAGAAGGAGTGACTGTAAGATGAAGAGAGAAGAATTGAAATTTGACGCCAGCGGGCTGATTCCTGCCGTTGTCCAGGATGCGTCAACACGCGAAGTGCTGACAGTGGCTTATATGAACAAAGAATCGCTCGAGAAGTCTCTGGAAACTCGTGAAACCTGGTTTTACAGCCGATCCCGCCAGGAGCTCTGGCACAAAGGCGGCACGAGCGGAAACACTCAGAAAATTGTTGAGATCAAATATGACTGTGACGGAGATGCATTAGTTGTACTCGTTGAACCAGCAGGGCCTGCATGCCATACCGGTGCGGTCAGCTGTTTTTCAGAAAGTCTGATAATCGATGAAGCTTCTGCTAACACTGCGTCATTGAGCGATTTCAGTGTCGTGCTCGAGCTTGAAAAAACAATCCGTGAACGCGAGCGCGATATGCCAGAAGGCGCCTATACAACGTACTTGTTTGACAAAGGCGTAGATAAAATCCTGAAAAAAGTAGGCGAAGAAGCAGCGGAAGTTATCATCGCCGCAAAAAACCGCGACCCAGAAGAACTCAAGTGGGAAGCCGCCGATTTACTTTACCATCTTATGGTACTCCTGCAAGAGCAGAAACTGCCATTGAAAAATGTATTGGAAGTCTTGAATAAGAGAAAGAAATCCAGCGCTGAATAGTGAGTTGCGCTGGATTTTTTTTATCTGAAGAAATTTTTAGAAGGTTTCCAGTTATTAACAACCAAATATCCCCAGCCCCACCACTACAATTTCCAATCACCATCTTCTCTTACGCTCTGTCCGTATGTTATACTACATTAGTTAATGGCTGTTTCCCGAAAGGAATGCGATACGGGATGACTTTTCGATACTGGATCATCAAAAGGATGGATCCATGCACCAAGTCATAAATGCAACTTGGAATACGTAAAGAGCCTTAGTTAAAAACGTTTTACGGAGGATCACATGGGAAAAGACTCTAAAGCAATGAAGCAAAAGGGACAATTGCTGTCGTTCGTTCCTACAGGTGAATATTACTTCACCAAAGGGGTCAAGGCTTTCCATAGACGGGATCTTAAGAAGGCTGAGAAGTATTTCCAGCGCGCGATGCAGCTTGAGCCCGGCGAACCGATGATCATGTGCCAGCTGGCCATTGTGCAATCGGAGTTGGGGGAATACCAGCAGTCTAACCGTCTTTTGCACTTGATCCTCGAAGAACTTGATGAAAACATGGCAGAGTGCCATTATTTCTTAGCGAATAACTACGCTCATATGGGCTTATTTAGAGATGCGTTCAGGCACTCGAACCTTTACTTAGAATTGAATGAAGATGGGGAGTTTGCGGAGGATGCAAATGATCTCCTTGAACTGCTCACGCTCGAAGCAGAGGAAATGGATGAAGACTATTATGAAGAAGATGATTTGATCATCAAGCAGGAAGAGGCCAGGAACCATCTTGAATCTGGCGAATTTCCAAAGGCGATCGAGATTTTCCATGAAGTCATCGAAGAGTATCCGGAATACTGGTCTGCGTACAATAATCTGGCACTGGCGTATTTTTACCTTGGTGAAACGATCAAGGCAAGGGAAATTCTCAATGATGTGCTGGAGCAAAACCCAGGCAACCTGCACGCTTTGTGCAATGCATTAGTGTTTGCTCACTATCAGAATCAGACTGCAGAAGTCGAGGATTTGAAGAATTCATTGGGTAAAATACATCCAATCCACGTTGAACATCAGTTCAAGCTTGGTGCCACATTTGCGCTTGTTGGTGAATATGAACTGGCCTACAGATGGCTGAAGAAGCTTCAGAAAACAGGATTTGAAGGGGATGGGGCCTTCTATTACTGGCTGGCGCATGCATCCTATTTTACCGGCAGGGAGCATTCTGCAAGAGTGATTTGGAAAAAGGTTCTCGAATACACTCCTGAAAAAGAGGGGATGGAACCTTGGTCAGAAAACCCAGGCGGTAAATTCGAGTCGCAGGTTGCGGCGATCCTTCATCAGCTGAACAGTGATTATGCTGAAGAACGATTATTCGCTCTCTTCCTGACATCTGTTTCTTCAAAAAAGAAAGAGATCCTTGCTGCGGAAAAGTCGACCGATAAAATGACGGAAGTCGAGAAATCGTACCTTGCATACGTCGCTTCAGGCAAGTTGAACGATCAGAAGGAAGAAGTTGCCGGCGCGCATGAAACGGCTAAGCTATTGTATGATCACCATCAGCCGATCGGGAAAAATGAAGCTGGTGTTTATATTATGTGGTTTTCAGTATTTGAGCAGGCAGTAGAAGCTGGCTATGATTTTAAAAATAAGAAAGCATGGGCAGCCGCTGTAGATTATCTCTGGGATAAGCTAAGAAATATCAAGACTTCGAAACAAGCAGTTGCAAATAAATACGGACTGTCCGTTTCAACACTTTCAAAATATATTAGTTTGGCGAACGAATTTCTTCATGAAGAAGACAGCATTTAATTGAAGAGCGGGAACCCTTCTGCCTGGCAGAATGAGGTTAGCTGTTTTAAAAAAAGTGTCATCCCCAATAACGGGTATGACACTTTTTTTGCTTTTAAAGATGCTTACTTTGTGATGGCCTTTTATTGATTGGTAGACCAGCCTTCCAGCGTGAAGGCCATTTCCCAGAATTGCAGCTCGTAATGGCAGCTGATCAAAAAGTGCTGTTTCATTTTTTCTTTTTCATGTTCTGAAGCTTTTTCTGCAAGAGCATCAAGAAGGTCGATCTGCTCGTTCACAAGCTCGGTGAACCAGTCGCTTCCATAAGCGGCGATCCATTCCTGGTAAACTGGCGTTTCCGGAGCAGCATTCTTAAGCAGTTCTCCAATCTCGTGGTAGATCCAGTAGCAGGGAAGGATAGCGGCAATGATTTCCCCCAGGCTTCCCGATGCAGAAACTCGGTAAAGGTGTGAAGTATAGGCGTAGGCAGTCGGAGCTGGCTCGAAGCTTTTCAAGTCGTCCTTCGTGACACCAAGCTGTCCCATAAAGCTTTCATGTAAACCAAGCTCGGCCTGATATGTACCCTGGGCATGGGCAGCCATTTTTGCCGTTATGGATAAATCCTCAGCTCTCGATGCACCAATTGCCTGGATACGGGCAAAATGGGAGAGGTAATAGGAGTCCTGCAAAATATAATATTTAAAGCTTTCAAGAGATAAGGTCCCCTTGGCGATTCCCTGGACGAATGGGTGGTTAAAATTCGCTTCCCAAATCTCATTTGCTTCTTGGCGGATCAACTGTGTAAAAGTAGACATAATAGACCTCCTGGTTAATAAAGATTCAACATCCTGCCGGCGAAGGATGCTTTTTCCCAATAAAAAAACCACTTTCTTTAGGCAGAAAGTGGTTGTATTGGCAGCAAAGTGAAACAAAAAAAGCTCCAGATACTCCACTTCCCTACGCTGGTATAATCCAGATCAGGTTCGAAGGGTCTTAAAGTTTCACTTTAATCTCAGCCTTAACAAAAGGCTCCCCTAGCAGATGAATATTGCGTATTTAATTATTATCTGTAAATCAGCATAACACCCTTCAGAAAATTGTCAAAGAATAAAGCTGGACAGAAAAAAAGTTCGCAAGGAAATCTTGACCACATCCAACCAAATTTTTTACGCTTCAAATCATTAGTGTCAATTACGTGAACAGCCAATTTTTCTAAGCATATTTTTGGACTATATGTCTCTTGTTTTATAGGATATGTTTAGGCAGGAAATACTATTTTCGAATGAAAACGGAAGTTAATGCGGATTTTGATTTTAAAGGAGTTGTACACCATGTCAGAAGAGAAAATTTATGATGTCATCATTATCGGTGCTGGCCCGGCAGGCATGACGGCTGCTGTCTATACATCACGTGCGAATTTATCTACATTGATGCTTGAACGCGGCGTTCCTGGCGGACAGATGGCCAATACGGAAGAAGTTGAAAACTACCCTGGATTTGACCACATTCTTGGACCTGAGCTTTCAACTAAAATGTTTGATCACGCTAAAAAATTCGGTGCTGAATATGCTTATGGTGATGTAAAAGAAGTCATCGACGGCAAAGAATACAAAACGATCAAAGCTGGCAGCAAAGAATATAAAGCGCGCTCAATTATTATTTCTGCAGGTGCAGAATATAAAAAGATCGGTGTTCCTGGCGAGCAGGAATTAGGCGGACGCGGCGTTTCTTACTGCGCAGTTTGTGATGGAGCATTCTTTAAAAATAAAGAACTTCTTGTTGTCGGCGGCGGAGACTCTGCTGTTGAAGAAGGCGTTTATTTAACACGTTTTGCTTCAAAAGTGACAATCGTTCACCGACGTGACGAACTTCGCGCGCAAAAAATCCTTCAGGATCGCGCGTTTGCAAATGAAAAAATTGACTTTATCTGGAGCCATACTGTTAAGCAAATCAACGATAAAGACGGCAAGGTTGGCAGTGTGACGCTCGTATCTACGAAAGAGGATGGGGAAGAAATGGAATTCCCGGCTGACGGTGTATTCATCTACATCGGAATGGTTCCATTAACAAAGCCATTCGAAAGCCTTGGAATCACAAACAGCAGCGGATATATTGAAACAAACGAGCTTATGGAAACGAAAGTTCCTGGCATCTTCGCAGCTGGCGATATCCGTGAAAAAACACTTCGCCAAATCGTGACAGCTACTGGCGACGGCAGTATCGCTGCACAGAACGCACAGCATTATGTAGAAGAATTGCTTGAAGAATTAAAAGCGAACGCTTAAAATAAGATACTTTAAAACTCCCCGCAGGAACTTTGCCTGCGGGTATTTAGTTTTGTACGGAATAAAAATACATTTACATTGATAAAAATTTCCTTTTTGCTGGTAAAAAAAGTGCCTGGCGGTATAAATTAACAAAACGTAATTATTTATTAATTCTTCTGTAACAGTAGTGAAATAATCATGGGGTATTATAGAAGTAGAAATTGACCCCCTTTTAAAAATATAATCCTTTGACGGCACAGGTTATCCTGTGCTCCTTTTTTTGCTAAAAATTAATACAGACCTTCAGGCATAAATATAACACCCCGAATTTCCATTAAGAAATCCTGCATTCTGACTTAAGCTTTAGACAATAGTTCCTCAACATTTTACTTTTGATAAGATTAATATTTCCGGCTAAAAAAATTCATTAACAGAAATATCATTTTTGTATTCATTGTGGCGAAAATCTAAAAATAGTATAATGGAAAGAATAAAAGTTCGGCCATTTAGCTAGACCACTTATTTTATGTCTAGCTTCAGCGCCTAGCCCCTCGAGTCGCTTGTC
>NZ_JBALQL010000001.1:44340-52655 GCF_036964885.1 Bacillus sp. JJ1122
GGCCCTTCGACGGACAGGACATCCTAGTGCCGACGTTGCCACACGAAGTGGCGGTCTTAGTCGGCCAGCGCTTTTCGGGGCTGACCAAGGCGCTTACGCATTTCTGAAGAGGTGGAATTGATGCAGCGCGTGACGAATTGTGTTTTGGTTAAAGATAATAAGATTTTGCTGCTGCAAAAGCCGCGCCGCAATTGGTGGGTGGCTCCGGGCGGAAAAATGGAACCGGGGGAAACGGTAAAGGACTCCTGTATCCGCGAATTTCGTGAAGAGACAGGAATTTACCTTCGGAATCCCCAGATTAAAGGGATTTTCACTTTTGTCATCAAGGAAGATGATCAAGTTATTTCTGAGTGGATGATGTTTACTTTTTATGCGACCGAGGCAGACGGCATTAATCTTGATGAATCGGAAGAGGGAACGATTTCCTGGCATGATCTTGATCGTATTAAAGAACTTCCGATGGCAGCCGGGGATTATCATATCCTGGATTATATGGTCCATGGACAGGGAATTATCTATGGAGCCTTTACTTATACACCGGATTTTGAGCTGATTAACTACAGGCTCGATCCAAATTGATCGTTTATGATTTACAAGGCTCTGTCATGGCCTAATTTTTTTTAAATACCTGTTGATTGTAGTGGAAGGCGCGAAGACTTCTCGAAAATGCTAACGCATTTTCTCGTGCGTGGGTCCATACGAGGAAGCTATTCAGTGTCCTGCGGGCGCAGCTGGTCAGGTGAGACCCCGCAGGAGCGAAGCGACGAGGAGGCTCAGCGCCAGCCCCGCGGAAAGCGAAGCGCCTGGAACGAAAATCAACAGCCTTGTTTAACAGACCATTAATAAAAATAACTACTTCACTTTCAGGGGGAAAGAGAAATGAGTACCGGATCGACTACCGATACCCAGCTGGTGATCATTACAGGAATGTCTGGAGCGGGGAAAACTGTTGCCATCCAGAGTTTTGAAGATCTAGGGTTTTTCTGCGTTGATAATCTGCCGCCTACATTGCTTCCTAAGTTCATGGAGCTGATGAAGGAATCAGGCACAAAAATGAATAAAGTGGCCCTCGTCATGGATTTGCGCGGCCGTGAGTTTTTTGATTCGCTATTTAAAGCGCTGGATGATTTGGCTGAGACAGCATGGGTGGCACCACAGGTTTTGTTCCTTGATGCTGATGACTCAACCCTCGTACGCCGATACAAAGAGACGAGACGTTCGCATCCGCTTGCTCCATCAGGCCTTCCGCTTGAAGGAATAAGGCTTGAACGTGAATTGCTTGAGGAATTAAAGGGCAGAGCCCAAACGATTTACAAAACGACAGATATGAAGCCGAAGGAGCTCAGGGAAAAAATCCTTGAGGAGTTTTCGGAGAATAAGCAGGCGACATTCACTGTGAATGTAATGTCATTTGGTTTTAAGCATGGCATCCCGATTGATGCGGATCTTGTTTTCGACGTTCGCTTTTTGCCGAACCCACATTACATTGACCATATGCGCCCGAAAACCGGCCTAGATGAAGAAGTTTCGACCTATGTCCTTAAATGGAGTGAAACGAATAAGTTTTTAGAAAAGGTTACGGACCTTTTAAGCTTTATGCTCCCTCATTACAAGCGTGAAGGGAAGGCACAGCTTATTATCGCTATTGGCTGCACAGGCGGCCAGCACCGGTCTGTTGCCCTTGCTGAGAATATCGCCAAGTTTTTCGAAAAGGACTATCATACCCGTGTCACGCATAGGGATATAGATAAAAGGAAGGGACAGCCAACATGAGTACGAATGGACTGCCAAGAATCGTCATCATCGGGGGTGGAACCGGCCTGCCAGTCCTGCTGCGGGGATTGAAGAAGCACCCAGTAGATATTACGGCGATCGTGACGGTTGCCGATGATGGCGGCAGCTCCGGCAGGCTCCGGGAGGATATGCAAATTCCTCCCCCTGGAGACATCCGGAATGTCCTGGCTGCACTCTCCGATGTAGAACCGTTGATTGAGGAGATGTTCCAGCACCGCTTTAATACGTCTAATGAATTATCCGGACATTCGCTTGGTAACCTCATCCTGGCTGCAATGACATCGATTACAGGAAACTTTGTCCACGCGATTCAGGAAATGAGCAAGGTCTTGAATGTCAGAGGAAAAGTGCTGCCTGCTGCGAATCGAAGTGTGATGTTAAATGCTGTTATGGAAGATGACAGTATTGTTCGAGGAGAATCGAAAATTCCTTATTCAGGCAAGCGAATCAAAAGAGTATTTTTGAATCCGGAAAACGTCAAGCCGCTTCCGGAAACACTTCAGGCAATCAGGGAAGCAGATTTGATTGTCATCGGACCGGGCAGCCTGTACACAAGTATCTTGCCAAACCTGCTTGTTAAAAGGCTTGGACAGGAAGTATGCAAAGCCCAGGCTCGTAAAGTATACATTTGCAATTTAATGACCCAGGCAGGGGAAACGCATAACTTTACAGCAAGTGACCATATTAAGGCAATCTATGACCATATGGATTGTGCATTTATCGATACAATCCTTGTGAATAACGAAACAATCCCTCCAGATGTCGAACTTCGTTATAAAGAGGAGCTTGCCCAACCCGTTCATTTTGATTTGGAAAAGCTGATGGCTCTTGGGATTGAGATCGTTCAGGAGGAAATAGCAGAGCTTGATGGAAATGTGATCAGGCATGATACAAAAAAAGTATCAGAAATTTTGTATTCTATGATTTTAAATGAAACTAAAAAGAGATATAACGCGTAATATAAGATGCAAGCGTTTGTCTCCTTAAAAAAATGGCTGTGTTAAGGTCAATGTTGATTTTTAGCACCTGGTAATTGTAGCGGGAAACCAACTAACATAGCCAAAAAAATAGACAGTATAGTCAAAAACAGCTCAAGCGCCTGAAGAGGTCGTTTTGTCCATTGAAGGCCATTCCATCAAGTCACTCGAGGGACCAGGCCTCCTAAGCTCTGCTTAAACACCGAGAAAATCGATGTATGGAACTTTTTCGTCTAATCAGAAGCGCTTGTGTTTTATATATTTAGGGGGTGAGAAGGTTGTCGTTCGCTTCGGAAACAAAAAAGGAACTCACGAACATTGATACAAAGGGCTGCTGCGCCAAAGCGGAACTTTCCGCCCTGATCAGGATGAATGGTTCCCTTTCCTTCTCAAATCGTAAGCTCATCGTAGACATTCAGACTGAAAATGCTGCCATTGCACGGCGGATCTATACCCTGATCAAAAAAAGCTATCAGGTCCAGGTAGAACTGCTTGTCCGCAAAAAAATGCGGCTGAAAAAGAATAATGTTTATATTGTCCGCTTGAAGGAATCGGCCAGAGAAATTCTGGAGGATTTAAAGATTTTAGGAGAAGGCTTTGAAATTATTCATGATATTTCCCAAGAACTTGTGAAAAAGAAATGTTGTAAGCGTTCTTATCTTAGAGGTGCATTCCTTGCTGGAGGCTCTGTCAATAACCCGGAGACTTCATCCTACCATTTGGAGATTGCATCCATGTACCAGGAGCATAATGAATCGCTTTGTGAATTGATGAATACTTTTGGACTGAACAGCAAAACGCTCGAACGAAAGAAAGGATTTATCACCTATTTAAAAGAGGCTGAAAAAATTACTGAGTTTCTGAACATTGTCGGCGGACATAACGCATTGATGAGATTTGAGGATATCCGGATTGTCCGGGATATGAGGAACTCGGTTAACCGCCTGGTAAATTGTGAAACTGCTAACTTGAACAAGACGATTGGGGCAGCTCTTCGTCAGGTTGAAAATATTCGTTATATCCGTGATACGGTAGGTCTGCACATTTTACCAGATAAGCTAAGGGAGATCGCCCAGCTTCGTGTCGATTACCAGGATGTTACCTTGAAAGAGCTAGGCGAGATGGTTACCGGCGGTGCCATCAGTAAATCAGGAATCAATCACCGGCTGAGAAAGATCGATGAAATTGCAGACAAACTGCGAGCCGGCCAGATCATAAATAAATAGAGGGTTAGAGGAGGAAATAAGAAAATGGTAGAAAAACAGGTTGAAGTGAAATTAAAAACTGGTTTACAAGCTCGCCCGGCAGCATTGTTTGTACAGGAAGCGAACCGCTTCTCATCCGATATTTTTCTTGAGAAGGATGGTAAAAAGGTAAATGCGAAGAGCATCATGGGATTGATGAGCCTTGCCGTAAGCGCGGGTGCATCAGTTAACTTAATCGCGGAAGGCAATGATGAAGAGGAAGCTTTGGAGAAGCTTGCTGATTATATCCAGCGCGAAAATTAATCAAAAAAACTCGTTCCCTTTAAAGGAACGAGTTTTTTTAAAAATTACTTATCTTTCTTTTCTTCAAGCACGTTGCGTGTAATAATTTGGTCTACTAGACCATATTCTTTTGCACGCTCAGCTGTCATGAAGTTATCGCGGTCTGTATCCTTAGCGATTACGTCAAGAGGCTGGCCAGTGCGCTCAGAAAGGATAGTATTTAATTTTTCACGAAGGAAAAGAATGCGCTTAGCAGCGATTTCAATTTCAGTCGCTTGACCTTGAGCACCGCCAAGTGGCTGGTGAATCATGACTTCACTGTTTGGAAGGGCATAACGCTTCCCTTTAGTTCCAGCAGCAAGTAAGAATGCTCCCATTGATGCAGCCATACCGATACAGATTGTTTGTACATCTGGTCTGATGAACTGCATTGTATCGTAGATTGCCATACCGGCAGTGATGCTGCCGCCAGGGCTATTAATGTAGATGGATATGTCTTTTTCTGGGTTTTCAGCTTCCAGGAATAAGAGCTGGGCTACGATTGAATTGGAGACATGGTCGTCAATCCCGCTTCCTAGCATAATGAT
The DNA here is from genome assembly GCF_036964885.1 of Bacillus sp. JJ1122. NCBI lineage: Bacteria > Bacillati > Bacillota > Bacilli > Caryophanales > Bacillaceae > Bacillus > Bacillus sp. JJ1122. The sequence continues at coordinate 49,186 of NZ_JBALQL010000001.1, forward strand.
GCGATCCTTTAAAAGGCGGGAATAAATGTCATATGCCCGTTCGCCACGATTCGTTTGTTCAATAACTGTAGGAATCAAGTTCATGTTTGTTTTCCTCCTTTAGCATAAAGATCTTCAGTGCCATGTAAAGGCAGTAAGCAAGCTGGCAGTAATTGGTTTGTCTGCCAGAATAGCTATGTATTTTAATGATACACGCATGGTCAATAAAGGTCAAACGAATCGCTTACAAAGCCTTCAGAAACTGTTCGACAATAAATTTGATCATTTTGACCAATTAACTCTACCGTATCCATCTTACCCATGATTACACATTTTAAACAAAAAATCAGTCTTGCAAAGCCAATGAATCTACCCTATAATAGGTAAACGTAACGCTAACTTGGTTAAGCGATACGACTATTAAAAATAGGCCCTCGTGGTGCAACGGATAGCACGTAAGATTCCGGTTCTTGAGATGTGGGTTCGATTCCTGCCGAGGGCGCTTATATTTTCGTTATTTTGCAGTGCCTCTGCGTTCTATTATGAACGTGGGGGCATTTTTTTTGTGTTATTTTACCGTTAGAAAATACTACGATATTACCACGTAAACATATAGCCAGCCTTAAGAATCTTTTCGAAGGGGGCTCTTCTATGCGGTGCAGAAAAGGCGTTACTAATCCCTTAGCCCGAGCGCTAGAGACTATACCAATAACTACTCAGAATAAATCAGTAACCTTTAACGGCGCAGTTAACGAATTTTTTTCCTATTGTTGACTTTCGAGCGAAACCGTTAAGTATTATCAGAAGAAGTGAAGGCAAACGGTTAGTGCTTACGTAGATATTGATATTCCTGTAACGGACATCTGAAAAATCAATACAAATCATCTCCAGTATCCAGAGGGCAACTACGGCAGAATGTTACGTAGCCAGGGCGAATTTTGAATGCTTGAGGGAGAACATATTTGAATACATGCTCCTGAATATAAATGACGAAAAACAATGGATGCGTTTTTCCTTAAAGGAGAATGGCAACTTTTTATTGAAATAAAGAGAAGGTAATAAAAAAATCTAGAAGAACGGCTGTTGATATAAACAATTTTCAATAGATACAAAAATCTGAGTGATCTAGGAGAGATGATAATGATATTTTTATGTATGGGCTATTTCAACCCTGAAAAAATGGATGCACGCCCAAGGGCAGAGATTGATGCCGTTATGAGTGAATGCCAGCCTGTCGTTGAGAATTTTTATGAAAGCGGTAAGGTGCTGATTGATGCTGGTCTGGAGTCAGAGACCAAAAGCTTACGCCGTGTAAACGGTAAGGTTATCGTAACAGATGGTCCTTTTACAGAAACGAAAGAGCTAATCGGCAGCATATTTATTTTTGAAGCGGAGGACATGGATGAGGCGATCCAGCTAGCCTCTCTGCATCCGACAACACAAATCAGCAGAGGGGAAGAGTTTGGCTGGCGCATTGAAATCCGTCCTGTTCATTACTTTAAGAATGATAAATGAGTTACCATAAAGGATGTTGCATAGAATCAATATGGAGTACATCCTAGTGTAAGCATATTTTTACCTATGATTTTCGGTTTGTTAGGATTAATATTTGCTTTAATTGGGATTAAAGCTTAGGTCAAAGGTAGGCTTGTTTTGATGAATGTTTAGGTGTTTCTCTTTAATTATTTTTAAATATGGGTTCGATACCTGCCGAGGGCGCTGCCAAAACCTCTTGTCTGATTTCAGGCAAGGGGTTTTTCATTTTTCGTTTTGACCAAAGCATTATGGCCAATTTTGAAAGCGATGCCAAATTCTTTCCATACACCAATGTCCATTTATCATGTAAAATAAGTGCAGGGGTGATTTAGATGGATCTTAAAGCCGGATTGTGGCAGAAGCAGACCTTAAAGTTGGCAATGACTCAAGAGCTTACACAGGCGATTGCGCTTTTGCAGTACTCTGCCCAGGAGCTTGCTGCTTTTCTTGAAGCTAAATCAATGGAAAATCCCCTGATTCAAGTAGACTTTAAAAATATCACTACATTTGATTCAGGCATGGACCGCACGAGAAAGACGTTGAAAAAGACTTTCGAGCGTGACCAGAAAAACCTGATCGATCAAATTGGCTCGAGTGAAAGCGAGACTCTCGAAGACTATCTCCTTTCACAATTAAATCTGCTTCGTGTGACACCTGAAGAAAAACATATTTTACATGTATTAATTGAAACCATAGATGAAAACGGTTACCTGAAGGATGACCTTACAAAAAGACTGAACCAGGCAGAAGAAGCCGTAAATTCAGCGCTGAAAAAACTAAAGGCCTTGGATCCAGCAGGAATCGCCGCTCGGAACCTTCAAGAGTGCTTGCTCCTTCAGCTGGAGCGAAAGAACCCTACACCAGAAAATGAGCTATCCAAAAGGATCATCGCTGAACACTTCCTGCTTTTTGCCGAGAAAAAGTGGAAAGCACTGGCGAAAATGCTGAGCGTCGATATAAAGGACATTCAAAAAGTCCATGATTATGTCCAGCAGCTAAACCCAAAGCCAGGAGCTATTTTTCAAAGAGAGAAGCCAGCTTACATCGTCCCTGACGTGGTTGTGAAGCGTGACGGCGAAGAACTGTCAGTCAGTATGTTTGATGCCCTGATCCCGAAAATCTCCTTTAATGAAGGATATTATCGGCAGCTTGCAAACCATAAAGATCAGGAAGTGAATAAATTTCTCCAGGAAAAACAGGGGGACTTTCAATGGATCCAGCGCAGCCTTGAACAGCGAAAGGAGACGCTGTTAAAGGTATCAATGAAAATTATAGAAAAGCAAAGGGAGTTTTTCCTGATAGGACCTGCGCACTTGAATCCGATGACGATGAGGGAAGTCGCCGAGGAACTTGAAATCCATGAATCCACGGTAAGCCGGACGGTCAGGGAAAAATATATGCAGACACCAGCCGGTACTTATGAACTGAAATACTTTTTCACAAGTTCTGTTCAAACGACAGAAAACGATCAAGCCTCATCGCAAAAGGTAAAAGCAGCGATCGAAGCTTTTATAAAAGAAGAAAATAAGCAAAAGCCAGTTTCGGATCAGGATATCGTCGAAATGTTAAAAGAGAGGGAAGGCATGGTGGTTTCCCGGAGAACCGTAGCCAAGTACCGTGACCAGCTTGGAATCCCCTCTTCCTCAAAGCGGAAACGTTTTGATTGATTTTACATGGTTTGTTTTTTATGATTTCGGAATAAAATATAGAATTCCGGAATATAATTGATTTTTCCGGAATAAAACGCAGAATTCCGGAATATAATCCAATCGATTTTTTGCGGAATAAGTATTTAGTCGATTTAAATATGAAAGCCTATGTTAAAGTTGAATGTTGATTTTTAAACCCTGTTGATTTTAGTAGAAGGCGCGTAGACTCCTCCGAAAATGTTAACGCATTTCCATCGTGCGTGGGCGGATTCGACGAAGCTATTCAATGTCCTGCGGGCGCAGCTG
>NZ_JBALQL010000001.1:52700-61496 GCF_036964885.1 Bacillus sp. JJ1122
CTGGAACGAAAATCAACAGACTTGTTTAACAGAGAATAGGAAAAAGTAATTGTTTTAAAGGAGATCCCATGAAAAAAACAGTCAAACTCTATTCCCGGCCGCGCTGCCACCTGTGCGAGACAGCCAGGGAAATCCTTGAGGACTTGCAGCAACTGTGGAATTTTACAATAGAAGAAATCAACATTGACCTTGATGATCAGCTCGTAGAAAAGTACGGAATCATGATTCCTGTCGTGGAATTGGACGGGGAAGAGCTTCAATATGGCATTGTGAACAAAAAATTCATAAGTGAAGCGTTTACAAGAAAAAACCTTGAGTTTATTAGTTGAATTGAGTTTTCACTCCTGTTAAAATGAAATCTGTAGCAGGGGTGATTTTTTTTACCGCAGGTGGGACATAATATGTCTTGGCGGGACATTTTATGACCAACAGTGAAAAAGGAGAATATCATTATGCACGATTCGCTCATTGATATTCAAAAAAGAATATTGCCCGATTTAATGCAAGTTATGCAAAAACGATACCTCATCCTGCAGTACATATACGTGATGCAGCCAGTAGGCAGGAGAAACCTTTCCGTCAGCTTGAACCTGACAGAGCGGGTTTTGCGTTCAGAGGTGGAATTTTTGAAGGACCAGAATCTGATCTCGATGTCGGTACAGGGAATGACACTGACGAATGAGGGAAAAGATATACTGGAAAGTCTTGATAGTGTAATGCGCGATATAATGGGTATTAACTCATTAGAGCGCAAGCTAAAGGAGAGCATGGGCATCCGGAGGGTGATTGTTGTCCCTGGGGATAGTGACCGCTCACCATGGGTGAAAAGCGAACTTGGCCGCGCGACTGCCGATTGCATGCAAAGTCTTCTGCATAGCAAGAATATCATTGCTGTGACAGGCGGATCGACGATGGCGGCGGTAGCGGATATGCTGACACCAGACTTTGGCGAAAAGGATTTGCTGTTTGTGCCGGCAAGGGGCGGGATTGGTGAGGACGTCAAGAATCAGGCAAACACGATTTGCGCAAATATGGCGGACAATACAAAATCGCGTCACAGGGTATTTTATGTGCCAGACCAGGTCAGCAGCGAGATTTACGACTCTTTCATAAAAGAACCACTGATTTACGAGGTATGGAATTTAGTTAAATCCGCTAGCATGGTTTTACATGGTATTGGAGACGCTATAACAATGGCGGAACGTCGTAATACCAGCCCTGAGGATTTGCAGAACATCCAGAAAGGCAAAGCAGTCGGCGAGGCTTTCGGCTATTATTTTAACGAAGCAGGGGAAATCGTCCACAAAGTGTTGACGATCGGTCTTCAGCTCAATGACCTCGCGAATATAGGCGATGTTATCGCGGTTGCCGGCGGTGAATCAAAGGCAAAGGCGATTAGAGCTTATATGAAACAGGCACCTTCCTCAACAATCCTCATTACGGATGAGGGAGCCGCCAAACAATTGTTACAAGGGTAACACCTTAATATAAAGGCTTTGTTAATCACTACTGAGTTAACAAAGTCAATAAAAAACATCTTTAAGGACTCGAAGGAGGAAATAAACATGGCAGTAAAAGTTGGTATTAATGGATTTGGACGTATTGGACGCGTAGTTTTCCGCGCAGCACTTAACAACCCTAACGTAGAAGTAGTGGCAGTTAACGATTTAACGGATGCAAACATGCTTGCTCATCTTTTAAAATATGACACTGTACACGGTACTTTAAATAAAGAAATTACAGTTGACGGAGACTACTTAGTAGTTGACGGCCACAAAGTAAAAGTTCTTGCTGAAAGAGATCCTGCACAACTTGGCTGGGGCGACCTTGGCGTAGAAGTAGTTGTAGAATCAACTGGACGTTTCACTAAGCGTGCTGACGCTGCGAAACACTTAGAAGCAGGCGCTAAGAAAGTTATCATTTCTGCTCCAGCATCTGACGAAGATATCACAATCGTTATGGGTGTTAACGACGACAAGTACGATGCAGCTAACCACCATGTAATCTCTAATGCATCTTGTACAACAAACTGCTTGGCTCCATTTGCAAAAGTATTGAACGACAACTTCGGCATCAAGCGCGGTATGATGACAACAGTTCACTCTTACACAAATGACCAGCAAATCCTTGACCTTCCGCACAAAGACTACCGTCGTGCACGTGCAGCTGCGGAAAACATCATTCCTACAACAACTGGTGCTGCAAAAGCAGTTTCTCTAGTATTGCCTGAGCTTAAAGGCAAATTGAACGGTGGAGCTATGCGTGTTCCAACTCCAAACGTATCATTAGTTGACCTTGTTGCTGAGCTTGAAAAAGACGTAACAGTTGAAGAAATCAACGCTGCATTCAAGAAGGCTTCTGAAAACGAACTTAAAGGTATCCTTGGATACAGCGAAGAGCCGCTTGTATCTAGCGACTACAATGGCTGTGCAAACTCTTCTACAATCGATGCACTTTCAACAATGGTTATGGAAGGCAGCATGGTAAAAGTAATCTCTTGGTATGACAACGAGTCTGGTTACTCTAACCGTGTAGTTGACCTTGTTGATTTCATCGCTAAAAAAGGTCTGTAAGCTATCATTGGATAAACCATCCATTAACGACTATAATGTAGTGGTGTGAATTGGGGAGCGGGGAAAAGTCCCTCTCCTCTTTTTCTGCTTAAAAGCGCTCAGGCGCTATTTTAAAGGAGGTCTCTAGCCTTGAATAAAAAGACAGTTAAAGATGTGGATGTAAAAGGAAAACGAGTTTTTTGCCGCGTTGATTTTAACGTGCCGATGAAGGATGGACAGGTTACGGATGATACAAGGATCCGTGCTGCACTTCCAACAATCCAGTATCTAGTTGAGCAGGGAGCGAAAGTCCTTCTTGCAAGCCACCTTGGCCGTCCAAAAGGGCAGGCTGTTGAAGAATTGCGTTTGACTCCAGTAGCAAAGCGTTTGTCTGAGCTGCTTGGAAAAGATGTAAAAAAAACAGACGAAGCATATGGCGACTCTGTAAAATCTGAAATCGACAGCATGAACGAAGGCGATGTCCTTCTTCTTGAGAATGTCCGCTTCTATCCTGGCGAAGAGAAGAACGATCCTGAACTAGCAAAAGCATTTGCTGAACTTGCAGATGTGTATGTGAACGATGCATTCGGAGCTGCACACCGTGCGCATGCTTCAACAGAAGGCATTGCCAAGCACCTTCCGGCAGTATCAGGCTTCTTGATGGAAAAAGAGCTTGAGGTTCTTGGAAAAGCTTTATCAAACCCTGAGCGTCCGTTTACAGCTATCATCGGCGGAGCGAAGGTTAAAGATAAAATCGGCGTTATTGATAACCTATTAGAAAAAGTAGATAACCTGATCATCGGCGGCGGTCTTGCTTATACATTCGTAAAAGCACAGGGCCACGAGGTTGGTAAATCTCTTTTAGAAGAAGATAAAATTGAATTGGCTAAGAGCTTCATGGAAAAAGCAAAGGCAAAGGGCGTCAACTTCTATATGCCTGTTGATGTCATCGTTGCTGATGATTTTTCTGCTGATGCAAATACAAAGGTCGTATCGATTGAAGAAATTCCTTCAGACTGGGAAGCTCTTGATATCGGACCTAAAACAGCTGAAACTTACCGCGATGTGATTCAAAAGTCTAAACTGGTCATCTGGAACGGACCAATGGGCGTATTTGAAATCGATAAATTCGCAGAAGGTACAAAAGCAGTAGCACAAGCATTAGCCGATGCAAGCGATACATATTCTGTCATCGGCGGAGGCGACTCTGCAGCAGCGGTTGAAAAATTCAATCTGGCTGACAAAATGAGCCACATCTCAACGGGCGGCGGTGCTTCCCTTGAATTCATGGAAGGCAAAGAGCTTCCAGGCGTTGTGGCATTGAACGATAAGTAATCGGATTAAGAGATATTCAGGAGCAGGGCAGCAGCAGTGCAAGGGTGCGGATCCTGGCTAGCAGCTGCACGCTCTGTTAAACAACAACAGCCCAACATCCAATGGGGAATTTTTAAATAGCTTTTACACATGTAAGATAAGCTTAAAAGCAATACTGCTTATATGAAGCAGGAAACTCGAAAGGAAGTGTCAGCATGCGAAAACCTATTATTGCAGGTAACTGGAAAATGCATAAAACGCTGCCTGAAGCGAAGGATTTCATTGAAAAAGTAAGCGGTCTTGTTCCTTCAAAGGACAAGGTTGAATCTGTAGTTTGCGCGCCAGCATTGTTCCTTGGACAATTGGTTGAGCTAACAAATGGATCAGAGCTTGAAATCGGCGCACAAAACATGCACTTTGAAGAAAACGGTGCTTTTACAGGCGAAGTCAGCCCGAAAGCATTGGAAGACATCGGTGTGAAATATGTTATCATCGGACACTCAGAACGCCGTGAAATGTTCAATGAAACGGATGAAAGTGTTAATAAAAAGACTTTAACGGCATTCAAATACAATCTGACTCCAATCGTTTGCTGCGGTGAAACGCTTGAGCAGCGTGAAAGTGGCGAAACAAATGAGTTTGTTGGCGGCCAGATCAAAGCTGCTCTTAACGGCCTTTCCGACGAGCAAGTAAAGCAGACGGTCATCGCTTATGAGCCAATCTGGGCGATTGGAACTGGCAAATCTTCTACTGCTGAAGATGCTAACGAAACTTGTTCACACATCCGCAAGGTGATTGCAGAACAGTTTTCTCCGGAAGTAGCAGAAGCGGTACGTATTCAGTACGGCGGAAGTGTAAAACCAGGAAACATCCAGGAATACATGTCCCAGCCTGATATCGACGGCGCTTTAGTCGGCGGTGCAAGCTTAGAGACAGATTCCTTCGTGCAATTATTGGAGGCAGGTACTCATGAGTAAACAGTCACCAACAGCTTTAATCATTCTGGACGGCTTCGCATTGCGCGGCGAACGGATGGGAAACGCCGTTGCACAGGCGAAAAAGCCTAATTTTGACCGCTACTGGAATAACTATCCGCATGCGCAATTGATTGCAAGCGGTGAAGCGGTTGGTCTTCCAGAGGGCCAAATGGGAAACTCTGAGGTTGGACACCTGAACATCGGTGCTGGCCGTATTGTTTACCAGAGTCTGACACGCGTGAACATCTCGATTCGTGAAGGCGAATTTGAAAAGAATGAAACCTTCCTTGCAGCGATCAAGCATGCGAAAGAAAAAGGCACAGCACTTCATTTGATGGGACTGCTGTCAGATGGCGGAGTGCACAGCCACATTGAGCACATGTTTGCTCTCTTGAAGCTTGCGGCAAGTGAAGGCCTTACAAAGGTTTACTTACACGGCTTCCTTGACGGTCGCGATGTTGGACCTCAAACGGCGCCAGGCTATATCAAACGAACATTAGAAAAAATGAGTGAAATCGGAGTAGGGGAATTTGCGACGATTTCTGGGCGATACTATTCAATGGACCGTGACAAGCGCTGGGAGCGTGTGGAGAAATCCTACCGTTCAATGGTGTACGGCGACGGACCTACGTATTCAAACCCTATGGAACTGATTGAAGATAACTATCACAATGGTATCTTTGATGAATTCGTTGTTCCATCTGTCCTTGTGAAGCCAGATGGTTCACCTGTTGCGACGGTCAAGAATGACGATGCTGTGATTTTCTACAACTTCCGTCCTGACCGCGCAATCCAGATTTCTAACACTTTTACAAATAAAGATTTCCGTTCATTTGACCGTGGACCTGGACATCCTGAAAATCTTCACTTTGTGTGCTTAACCCATTTTAGTGAGACGGTCGATGGTTTTGTTGCATTTAAGCCAACAAACCTTGATAATACAGTGGGAGAAGTGATTTCTCAGGCAGGCATGACACAGCTGCGTATTGCGGAGACGGAAAAGTATCCACACGTAACGTTCTTCATGAGCGGCGGCCGGGAGAAGGAGTTCCCTGGAGAGCAGAGAATTTTAATCAACTCCCCAAAGGTTGCGACTTATGACTTGCAGCCTGAGATGAGCGCATACGAAGTGACAGATGCATTGATCAGGGAAATCGAAGCAGATCATTTTGATGCGATTCTCTTGAACTTTGCGAACCCGGACATGGTTGGACACTCAGGTATGCTTGAACCAACAATCAAGGCTGTTGAAACAGTGGATGAATGCCTTGGACGCATTGTTGACCTGATTGTTTCCAAAGGCGGTACTGTGATTATCACAGCGGACCACGGAAACGCGGATGAAGTTGTGACACTTGAAGGCTCACCAATGACAGCACATACAACAAACCCGGTGCCTGTCATTGTGACGAAATCAGGCGTTGAACTTCGTGAAGACGGAATTCTTGGCGACCTTGCACCAACCATACTTGAACTTTTAGGACTCGATCAGCCAGCAGAAATGACTGGAACATCATTAATTAAAAAATAAGGAGAGATTACTATGCCATTTATTACAGACGTATATGCACGTGAAGTATTGGATTCCCGCGGTAACCCAACAGTTGAGGTTGAAGTTTTCACAGAATCAGGCGCTTTCGGACGCGCGCTAGTTCCAAGTGGTGCTTCAACAGGCGAATACGAAGCAGTTGAGCTTCGTGACGGCGACAAGAGCCGCTACCTTGGAAAAGGTGTTCTTAAAGCAGTTGAAAACGTGAACGAAATCATCGCTCCATTCTTGATCGGTGAAGAGTTCAACGTTCTTGACCAGGTTGGCATCGACCATGCTCTAATCGAGTTAGACGGTACTGAAAACAAAGGTAAATTAGGCGCTAACGCTATTCTTGGAGTTTCTATGGCTGTTGCACACGCTGCTGCAGACTACCTTGACATTCCTTTATACCAATACCTTGGCGGATTCAACGCGAAGCAGCTTCCAGTTCCGATGATGAACATCGTTAATGGCGGCGAGCACGCTGACAACAACGTAGACATCCAGGAATTCATGGTAATGCCTGTTGGCGCTGAAAACTTCCGTGAAGCACTTCGCATGGGTGCTGAAATTTTCCACAGCCTAAAGTCAGTTCTTAAAGAAAAAGGCTTGAACACAGCTGTAGGTGACGAAGGTGGATTCGCTCCAAACCTTGGTTCAAACGAAGAAGCTCTTCAAACAATCGTTACAGCAATCGAAAAAGCAGGCTACAAGCCAGGCGAGCAAGTTATGCTAGCTATGGACGCTGCTTCTTCTGAGTTCTACAACAAAGAAGACGGCAAGTACCACCTTTCTGGTGAAGGCGTTGTTAAAACATCTGCAGAAATGGTTGACTGGTACGCGGAAATGTCTTCTAAATACCCAATCATCTCAATCGAAGACGGTTTGGATGAAAACGACTGGGAAGGCCACAAGCTATTGACTGAGCGCCTTGGCGGAAAAGTTCAGCTTGTTGGTGACGACCTGTTCGTTACAAACACGAAGAAGCTTTCTCAAGGTATTGAGCAAGGCGTTGGCAACTCAATCTTGATCAAAGTTAACCAAATCGGTACTTTGACTGAAACTTTCGACGCTATCGAAATGGCGAAGCGTGCAGGTTACACAGCTGTCATCTCTCACCGTTCTGGTGAAACAGAAGATGCAACAATCGCTGATATTGCTGTTGCAACAAACGCTGGCCAAATCAAGACTGGTGCCCCATCACGTACAGACCGCGTAGCGAAGTACAACCAGCTTCTTCGTATCGAAGACCAGCTTGGCGAAACAGCTCGCTTTAACGGAATCAAATCTTTCTATAACCTTAAGAAGTAATTCTATTAGGTAGGTAAAATAAAACGCCGGCTGCATGACGATGCTGCCGGCGTTTTTTTTATGGTATTCTTTCCTGCCCCTATGGAGAAGAAATCAATTTTTGGTAAATAAAAAAGAATTTTTTCTTTTTGCAAAGTTCCGTACTCATTGCTCCAGGGTTAAATATATCCATTTGCATTTTCGTGACCAAAAACAAATCGAAATGAGCAAAATATGTTGTACCAACTAAAGATAGGAGCCAGTTGATATGAAAAAGAGATTACTTTTAGCTGGTATGATCATATTATGCATAATAGGCGGGCAGCCGAGGGTGGAAGCTGATTCAGGTACACCTTCTTCCGTGAAAAGAGACAAGTTCGAAAAGACTGGACATGTATTTTGGGATATTCCAGTGGATGAAAAGCTGGTGGCATTAACCTTCGATGATGGACCTGATCCACTTTATACTGCCCAAATTCTGGATGCCCTTGGCAAATACAATGCGAAAGCAACCTTTTTCGTCATCGGTGAAGAAGCAGCAAGATATCCTGAGATCGTAAAGCGCGAGGCGAGGGAAGGGCATGAAGTGGCTAATCACACATATCGCCATCATTTCCGTGACGGACATTCGCCGGCTATGCTAAAAAGGGAATTGGAAAAAAGCGAGAAAGTAATCAAGGAATTGACTGGCTACCAGCCTACGCTATTCCGCCCTATTGCCGGATATTATGATGAAGAAATTATCGATACAGCAGTTGCTGAAGGTTATAATGTGATTCTCTGGTCCTGGCATCAGGAAACGAGAGACTGGAGCAAGCCGGGTGCCAATAAGATCGTAGAAAATGTCATATCAGATACGAGGCCAGGAGATGTGGTTATCTTTCATGATGCTGGCGGTGACAGGACTCAAACAGTGAAGGCTCTTGAGCAGATTCTTGAAATCCTGTATAAGAAAGGCTATAAATGCACAACAGTATCGGATTTGCTGTTTAGGTCAAACTCATTCCTGCCAGCCTCACTCCGTTAAACAGACATCTTTTAGAAACACAATCCATTGTGTTTCTTTTTTTGTTGGATAACAATGTATAGAATTCACTTCGAGAATTGTCCAGCTCCAGCGCCTAGCCCCTCG
>NZ_JBALQL010000001.1:61577-148076 GCF_036964885.1 Bacillus sp. JJ1122
GCTTACGCTTTTCTTATAAAAATTCACAACTATTCGGACAAGTATTGTTTCATTCCTGAAAATGTGATAAATTTAAAATACTGTTAAGTAGGTTTTATCGGGAGGTACGTCATGCATACATTTTTAACTGTTATATTAGTGATTGTCAGCATTGGGCTGATCGGAGTCGTTCTGCTTCAATCAGGTAAGAGTGCTGGTCTATCCGGTGCAATTTCCGGCGGCGCAGAGCAATTGTTCGGAAAGCAAAAAGCAAGAGGACTTGATCTGATCCTGCACCGCATCACTGTAGTTCTATCCGTTTTATTCTTTGTTATAACTATTGCCGTTACTTATTTCAAGCTATAATACACAGAACCCGGCTTCAGAAGAGGCCGGGTTTTGTTGTGCTTTGGCGCATTAACGCGCTGGGGGTCTGACCCCCAGCGCGTTAATGCAGCAGAGTGGTTTACATATTTCTCTTAATAATGGGTATTTACATATATAAAGGCTTTTTATTGGATTGTTCACTGGTGGTTTGTTAAAACTAAGGAAGATAATTTATCCATACTAAGATTCATAATATAGAGGGAGTAGGAAAATGAGAAAGTTAGTACCAAGACCTTTTACATTTAAAGCTGGAAAAAGAGCAGTTCTGCTGCTGCATGGCTTCACCGGCAATTCTGCTGATGTGCGGATGCTGGGGAGATTTTTGGAAGGAAAGGGATACACTTGCCACGCGCCCATTTTCAAAGGACATGGAGTACCGCCTGAAGAACTTATACATACTGGTCCTGAAGATTGGTGGCAGGATGCCATTGGCGGCTATGAATTCCTGAAGAACGAGGGTTACGAAGAGATTGCAGTAGCAGGTTTGTCATTGGGCGGAGTTTTCTCCCTGAAATTAGGTTATACAGTTCCTGTGATGGGAATTGTCCCAATGTGTGCACCTATGTATATCAAAACAGAGGAAATCATGTATCACGGTGTACTTGAATATGCAAAAGAGTATAAGAGGATGGAAGGAAAACCACCTGAACAGATTGAGTCTGAAGTCGATGCCTTAAGAAACGGATCCATGGTCACACTTAAAGCACTTCAGGGCTTGATTACGGAAGTCAGGGAGAATGTTGACATGATCTATGCTCCAACTTTTGTCGTCCAGGCTCGCAATGACCATATGATCAATCCAGATAGTGCGAATATCATTTACAATGCGGTAGAATCTGATAATAAAAAACTTAAATGGTATGAGGAATCTGGGCATGTGATTACTCTCGATAAAGAGCGTGACCAGCTCCACGAAGATGTTTATACGTTTTTAGAAACGCTAAATTGGAAAGAATAAAAGGATAGAAACTTTAATAAAGGGAGGGATTTTTAAATGGATGAGAATATTAAAGCCCATATAGACAGGCTTTTGCATTATATGAAAGACGAGGCTTACAAGCCGCTTACTGTCCAGGAGCTTGAAAGTGCATTCGGGATACAGGATTCTTCGACGTTTAAGGAGTTTGTAAAAGCTCTTGTTGTCATGGAAGAAAAAGGCCTGGTTGTCAGGACTCGCAGCGACAGGTACGGTCTGCCTGAAAAGATGAATCTCGTTCGCGGACGCCTGAGCGCCCATGCCAAAGGGTTTGCATTCGTCATTACCGAAGAACCTGGCATGGATGATATTTTTATACCGCCAAACGAAACTGGCAATGCAATGAACGGAGATACGGTTCTCGTAAGAGTTTCTTCTGACAGCTCCGGCCAGCGCCGTGAAGGTACTGTGGTGCGCATTTTGGAAAGGGGCGTATCACAAATCGTCGGTACATACACCGAAAGCAAACATTTCGGTTTTGTCCTTCCAGACGATAAGAAGTTCGCAAGCGATATTTTTATCCCAAAAGACGCAGGAATGGGTGCTGTGGAAGGACATAAGGTCGTTGTGAAATTGACTGCCTATCCTGAGGGACGCAAGAGTGCCGAGGGCGAGGTCATCGCTATACTGGGCCATAAAAATGACCCTGGAGTGGATATTCTTTCTGTTATCCATAAGCATGGCTTGCCGACTGAATTCCCAGAAGAAGTATTAAAACAAGCTATTGATGCTCCAGACCAAATCAATGAGAGCGAGATTGCCAACCGCCGTGACCTGCGTAATGAAGTGATCGTCACAATAGACGGCGCAGATGCAAAGGATCTGGATGATGCTGTCCAGGTGACAAGGCTTGAAAATGGCAACTACAAACTCGGAGTCCATATTGCCGATGTTACTTATTATGTTACAGAGGACTCACCAATTGACCGTGAGGCAGAGGACCGCGCTACGAGTGTGTATTTAGTTGACCGGGTCATCCCGATGATTCCGCACCGCTTGTCGAACGGAATCTGTTCTTTGAATCCTAAAGTAGACCGCCTGACATTGTCATGTAATATGGAGATTTCACCAGATGGCCAAGTAGTTAACCATGAAATCTATCAAAGCGTAATCAAGACAACAGAGCGTATGACTTATTTTGATGTGAACAGAATTCTTGTCGACAAAGACGAAGAAACACGTTCTCGTTATGAATCTCTTGTGCCAATGTTTGAAATGATGGAAGAGCTTGCTGCGATCCTTCGTAAAAAGAGGATGGATAGAGGTGCCATCGACTTTGACTTCAAGGAATCGAAGGTACTTGTTGATGAAGAAGGCCATCCAACGGAAGTAGTGCTGCGTGAACGTTCTGTAGCTGAAAAATTGATTGAGGAGTTCATGCTTGCAGCCAATGAAACAGTTGCTGAGCATTTCCACTGGCTTGATGTACCATTTATCTACCGTATCCACGAAGATCCAAAGGAAGATAAGCTAAGAAAGTTCTTCGATTTCATCACGAACTTTGGATATCTTGTCAGAGGATCTGCAAATGGAGTTCATCCTCGTGCGCTTCAGGAAATCATTGAAGAAGTCCAAGGGAAACCCGAAGAAATGGTTGTTTCCACCGTTATGCTTCGCTCCATGCAGCAGGCGAAATATTATCCTGAAAGCCTTGGTCACTTCGGACTTTCAACTGAATTCTATACGCATTTTACATCGCCAATCCGCCGTTACCCAGATTTAATTGTCCACCGGTTAATCAGGACTTATTTGATTGAGGGGAAATTGGATCAGGCAACGAAGGAAAAATGGAATGCGATGCTGCCTGATATCGCCGAGCATTCTTCAAACATGGAACGCCGCGCTGTTGAAGCTGAGCGTGAAACAGATGAACTGAAGAAAGCGGAGTATATGGAGGACAAGGTTGGGACTGAGTACGATGGTATTATCAGTTCAGTCACTAATTTTGGGATGTTCGTCGAGCTTCCGAACACGATTGAAGGTCTTGTCCATGTCAGCTACATGACGGATGATTATTACCGTTATGAAGAGCGGCAGCTGGCAATGATCGGTGAGCGGACTGGCAATGTTTTCCGCATCGGTGATGAAATCACAGTTCGTGTCATCAACGTCAATAAAGACGAGCGTTCAATCGACTTTGAGATTGTCGGCATGAAGGGAACTCCTCGCCGAGAACGTCCGGCTGCACCAAAAATCTTTAAGACAGGCAGCAACCAGAAAAAACCTCGCCACGGCAAAGAAGATGAAGGAAAATCAAGAGGCGGCAGAGGAGCCGGCAGCGGCAGGAATGGTTCCGGCTCAGGTTCAGGCTCTGGTTCTGGACCGAAACCAAAGAACAAAAAGAAGAAGTTCTTTGAAAATGCTCCAGCCGCAAAACGAAAATCAAAAAAGAGAAAATAAGCAACTCTGAAAAGAGAGCTCCTGTTAAGGGGCTCTCTTCTATCCTATAATGATCTGTCCTGATTTTAAGCCAGACTTTTAATACTGGTTTTTGCCTGAAGCAGAAATCAATCGTACAGAAACTTATAAGAAACGAACATGAAATACTTAGGTTCGGCTTGGAATTGTGGGAGATGAGGATGTTTGCTAAAATGAAAAGACAGAGAAGGGGGAAGTTTTTATGCCAAAAGGTGAGGGAAAAGTAGTCGCCCAGAATAAAAAAGCGAACCATGACTATTTTATAGAAGAAACATATGAAGCCGGTGTCGTCCTGCAGGGTACAGAAATTAAATCAATCCGCAACGGACGTGTTCAGCTGAAGGATTCTTATGCAAAGGTCCACAATGGTGAATTGTTTTTATACAATCTGCATATCAGTCCTTATGAACAAGGGAACCGATATAACCACGATCCGTTAAGGACAAGGAAATTGCTGCTTCACAAGCGCCAGATCAATCAGCTGATTGGTGAAACGAAGGAAGCAGGCTATGCCCTTGTTCCGTTGAAGATTTATTTGAAAAATGGCTTCGCCAAAGTTTTAATTGGTCTAGGTAAGGGTAAAAAGAACTATGACAAGCGTGAAACGCTGAAGAAGAAGGAAGCAGGCCGTGATATCGAGCGTGCATTCCGCGAACGTCAGAAAATGTAACCTTGTCAGCTGAGGAAGAGTGTACCAGTTGAAAAAAACACTCAATGTGATATAATAAAAACTGTCACCAGCGAGTGACAACATAACTTATGCTCGGCTTTCCGAGTTTTCCTAACGTCTGTATCACAGATACAGCAACCTTTTATATGGGGACGTTACGGATTCGACAGGGGTAGTTTGAGCTTAGGTGGCGAGTCGAGGGGATCGGCCTCGTTAAAACGTCAACGCCTATAACTGGCAAACAAAACAACAACTTCGCTTTCGCAGCTTAATACTGCATAGCGGTTCGCCCCTCCATCGCCCATGTGGTAGGGTAGCGGACTCACTTTAAGTGGGCTACGCCGGATTCCACCGCCTGAGGATGAAGGAAGAGAACAACCAGGCTAGCTGGCCGGCCGCCTGTCGGTAGGCAAAAGGACCAGCGAATCGCCAATATGCCGACTACACTCGTAGAAGCTTAAGTGCCAATATCTTTGGACGTGGGTTCGACTCCCACCGTCTCCACCAATACATATGTTGGTGGATTTTTATTTTTCTATATTAAATAAAGCATATAATTTCCGTTTGGAAATTTTATGCTTTATTATTTTTAGGAAACTTTTTGATTGATTTCAATTAATATAAAGTGGAAATAACTGTTTATCGTTGAAAATATTTAATTCTCTTGGAGACTATTAGACAGTCTGCCTTGATAAAGAGAAACCTATATGTGATAATGCAACTTCCATATTGCTCTTCACTAATACATCTGAAACCATTTGATTTGTTTCCACTAAAGTTTGGGCATGGTCTGGTTTAATACCAATTATGATAGGTGTAACTCCGATAAGTTTGAGTGTAGCAACTAATTTCCCAAGAAAATGACTCACCAGAGAATCCATTTTATGAATGCCTGATAAATCCATGATAATGGAACTAATATATTGAGATGTACACTGTGCTAGAGTCGAGTTTATTATGTAATCTACTCTATTTGTACTTATGTTACCAATAATAGGCAAAATAGCGATACCTTGAGTTAAAACTACTAAAGGTGCAGATAGTTTTTCAATTTCCCTATTTGCCAAATCCAAATCCAATACATAGCTCAAAAGGGAAGCCATTGTCCGAAAATGCTCTAAATGTTCATCGGTAAAATGGAATGGCTGGTCATCAAGTCCGCAAATTGTTCCATAGTTTTCACTGTTCCCATAATAAATGGGGATGCCAATGAATGAACCGCCACCCAAATTATGAGTAACAGCCATATCCTTTGTTAATTCATTACTAACTAAATCGTTTATTAGCAAAACTTGGTCTCCATAATCCACACTTAATTTGCAAAATGTATCTTTAAATGCTAAGGCATCTCCGCTACGTAAAAGAACTTTTCCTTTGTTAATCACCTTTTCTATTTGGTTTACCTGCTTATCATTTTTAGCAATAAATATGGTGTTTACAGGAATGACATAGTTCATAAAGGCAAGTATTTTTTCTGCTGCCTGATCAAAATTTTGAATAGAATCGTTCATGGTGACCCCTTTCCTTCAATCAATATTACTGTTGCGTTTAAAATGTTTGGAATGTAAATGGACTTTACCGCAAAGAGAATTACTCTTGATACTGAATGATAACAGTCGGGAATTTCCCACCCGTAAAGTCGGATAGACTGAAAAGAAAAGTTTCTGAAGATAAGACCATGGTAAGAAAAAAACCTTTTTAAGTCTAAAACCTATTCAGTAAAAATGTTCTGATATTGGATATGAAAACACCAGATCAACCCGCTCTTTCAACTGGACTATCTTATTGAATTGATAAGTATATCTTTTATTTTTTTACAAATGAAATACTTTTAGCCATTTTTGAACTGGGGATTCTATGACCTCTAATTTTTGCACAAAGTTTATATATACCCTTAAATGTGGTTCATAAACCCAATGACCTATACTGGAATTTAAGCGGTTAGATATGGAGATATACAGTCGCATAAATTTTGGCTCGATAGGATAAACGTTTAAATATTTTCTTTTTTATTACTACTGAAATAAGATCAGAATTATGAAGGGAAGGTTAGCTAAAAAATAAGGAAAAGGAGTTTTGGTCTGATGAAGTTTTGGAAAGCTGGGAACATTTGGTTGACATCCCCGAGACAATTTACTGGGAGATCTTAATGATCAAAAAACGTTCTTACCTTGGTATTTGAAACTGAAGGCTCCAAAACAAAGATTGCAGTAAAGTTAAGACAGCTACGTATTTTCTCAATTTTCATAGTATATTTGAGGATTAGTCTCAGGAGACCAGTTTTGACGAAAAATTATCAGTTACTTGTAGTGTGAATATGAGTAAAAAAACACTGCCAGCAGTATTAAATTACAACTGCAGGCAGTGCTTTTTCAAGGTCTACTAATACCCCAATGAAATCCTAATCAACTCATCTCCAAATTTCACTTCAATTTGCTTTTCAGGGTTTTTTGGCGTTTCAAAGCTTATGTGGTGAACGAGTACGTTTTCTTTAATTAGATCTTCGAATTGTTTTATTTTTTCTTTACTTTCATCTGTTGCTGAAATATTGATTGAGATATATTTTTCAATCGGTAGATCTAATTTTTTTCGAGTATCTTGTACAGCTCTGATTAATTCTCTAACTTGACCTTCTTCAACAAGTTGAGGTGTAAGTGTTACTTCTAAAACCACCTTAAGTTGTTCATCGCCGGCCATTTCAAAACCAGAAGATACTTCATATTCAACATTTACATGTTCCTTCTTTAATGTTACCGTTTGTTCCTTCACATTCACTTTTAGCTGCCCATGGTCTAATAATGACTTTTTATCTGTATCAGGAATTTGGTTAACATATTCCTTAACTGCGTTTACCAGTTTACCGAATGCGGCACCTGCAGTTTTAAAATTCATTGTAAAAATAGTTGATAGGTATGGTGAGAGATCTTCTGTGTAAACAACATCTTTAACATTTAGCTCGTCTTTGATGATACCTGAATAGGGATTTAAAACCCGAAGGCCTTTACTGCGCCATACAATTATTTGTTGTAAAGGCTGTTTAATCTTTAAATTCTTTGTGTTACGGATACTGCGACCAAGTTCAACTATTTTCAGGATCGTTTTCATGTCTGTTTCTAAATCTAGATTAATCAATGACTCATTCGCGATTGGGTAGTCTTGTAAATGAACACTATTTTGAGTTAACTTCAAATGAATATCCTCGGCCACATAAGGTACAAAAGGTGCTGCCAAGCGGCAAACTGTAGTAAGTGTTTCATATAGCGTGGAATAAGCTGCTCGTTTATCTTCTGAAAGTCCGAAAGCCCAGAAACGATTTCTTGAGCGCCTTACATACCAATTACTTAATTCATCAACTAAGGATGCTAGCTCACGAGTTGCTTGAGTAAATTGATACCGGTCCAAGTGATCATTAACAAGATTAACGGTACTATGCAGACGGGAAAGGATCCACTCATCCAAAATGGTTTTCTTGCCTGGCTGCTGGCCATCGTAAACAAAACCATCTATTTTTGCGTACATTGCATAAAATTTATAGGTATTATCCATTGTGTCAATCAATTTGGATTTTGCATCTTGCACAATCTTCTTTGAAAAGCGTTTTGGATTCCAGGGTGAACTATCCACTAAGAATGCCCAACGAAGCGCATCTGCACCGTATTCTCCGAGCAGTTCTACAGGTTCTAGAGCATTTCCTTTACTCTTAGACATTTTCTGGCCATTTTCGTCGAGTATATGTCCTAGTGATAAGACATTTTTATAAGAAGGTTTTCCGGTGAAAAGGGTAGAAACTGCAAGCAAGCTGTAGAAAAATCCTCTCGTTTGATCAATTCCTTCGATTACAACATCCGCTGGGAATTGCGATTCAAATTTTTCATTATTTCCGAACGGATAGTGATACTGTGCGAATGGCATCGATCCACTGTCGAACCAAACATCAATCACCTCGGACGTTCGATGCATGACCCCTTTACATTTTGGACAGGTGCACTGTACCTCATCAATATACGGTTTGTGTAACTCGATATCATTAGTAATTGGATTTGCGGCTATTTTTTGCAGCTCTGTGATACTGCCTGGAGCTTCCTCGTGATTGCAATCAGAACATACCCAAACATTTAGAGGTGTACCCCAATACCGGTTTCTGCTTATATTCCAATCGATAAGATTTTCAAGGAAATTTCCAAAGCGTCCATCTTTAATATGCTCTGGATACCAATTAACAGTTGCATTGTTTGCAAGCATTTTGTCCTTTAAAGAGGACATCTTGATAAACCAGCTATCTGTTGCGTAATAAAGTAAAGGAGAGTCGCATCTCCAGCAATGCGGATAGCTGTGTTCGTATTTTTCTTTGTTAAAAAGGATACCTTGTTCAGATAGCATTTTAATAATGTCCACGTCACAATCCTTAACAAATCTTCCAGTCAATTCAGTGACTTCGCTTGTGTAGCGACCTTGCTGATCAACCACATTGATAAAAGATAAGCCATTCTGCTGAACCGTTTTATAGTCATCTTCACCGTAAGCCGGGGCAATATGGACAAGACCCGTTCCGCTATCTTCAGTGACGTAATCTGCTAATACGATGTAATGTCCTTTCTCAACACTTACATAATTAAAAGGTGGGGCATAATGAACTCCTTCAAGTTCAGAACCAGTATGCTCACTTAAAATAGTTACATGATCACCAAGAACTTTTCCGACTAAGGATTTTGCAACAATATATATCTGATTTTCTTTTTGTGCACGAACATACGTTAAAGATGGATTCACAGCAAGTGCAACATTGGCAGGCAAGGTCCAGGGGGTTGTCGTCCAGCCTAAGAAATATTCATCATCTGCATCAAGGCGTTTAAATTTTACGGTTGCCGATAAATCTTTTACATCCTTGTAGCCTTGTGCAACTTCATGTGAACTTAAAGTGGTCTGGCAGCTAGGGCAGTAGGGAGACACACGGTGGCCTTTATACAATAGGCCATCTTTGTGGACCTTACTTAAAATGTTCCATACACTTTCGATATAATCATTACTTAAGGTCAAATATGGACTGTCCATATCTACCCAATAACCTAATTCTTCGGTAAAAGATCGCCATTTCTTCTCGTAGGTAAATACACTCTCCTTGCATTTCTTTATAAAAGGCTCCACACCATAGCGTTCAATTTCCTGTTTCCCTGAGATACCGAGCTGTTTCTCAACACCAAGCTCGACAGGAAGACCATGTGTATCCCAGCCTGCCTTTCTTTCAACCTGGAAGCCCTTCATGGTCTTGTAACGTGCGACAACATCTTTTATTGTTCGCCCGAAGGCATGGCCTACATGGGGAAGACCATTTGCGGTCGGCGGTCCTTCATAAAAAACAAACGGTTCCTTGCCTTCCCTAAGTTGTATAGATTGTTTAAATGTGTTTTCCTCTGTCCAATACTTACGGATCCGGTCCTCGCGCTGTACAACAGTTTCCTTACTCTCATCAGCCTTCATAGATATCGCTCCTATTTAACAATGATCAGTCTAAAAACATACAAAAACCCCGTCCCAAGTAAGGGACGGGGTTAACCGCGATACCACCCTAATTCTATTGATCCGGTCAATAGCACTTAGCAACGTACAATCATACGCGTTCCTTGTAACGGCGGACTCCCGTCCAAGCTTACTAAACATTCAGCCTGGCTTCTCAGAGAGGATTTTCACGTCAACACTCGAACACTGACTTGCACCAAAATGTCAGCTCTCTGTGGATCAAGAAGAAACGCTACTTTTTCTCATCAACGAATTTGTATGCTTTTATTGGAATTTATTGTAACAGAGTGAAAAATGTGCTGTCAACATATTCCTTATTGATTGTCTTTTTTCTGGGTCCTTCTATAGGAAAGTATATGTTTGGCAGCGCATTTCGCCTACGCTAATCCTTCAAACTAGGGATCGACCTCTTTGGTTATTCATTATTCTGGTTACAAATGTTATTTCGTATTAGGTGTATTTAAGACCAGCTTTGAGAGAGTCCAAGAAATCTTGGGAGTGAGTATTATTTTTTGGGGGAGAATGATCTGACTAAGTTATTTTCGCAAAGAGCCGTTATAAGAGCTAAATGAATGTTTGTAACACACGTGATACAAAAGTATGATTTAATATTATATTTATTTACAATTGTTCTATAATTACTTTACAAAATTTCTGCATTTTTTAAAAAATATTGACTTTTCAACAGAATTCTTTTTGTTAGGGTGATAATTCTTGAAATGGTAAAAAATATGCTTTATTTTTGTTCAAATTATCCTTAACATTTGTTCAATGTGTGTGATATATTTATAGTGCAATAATGATTTAGAAAATGAAAGCGTTAACGAAGTGGTGGTTAGAGAGGACGGATCAGTAGAACTTTTTGTATATCGTTCCTGCAAAAACTCATATTTATTGTAAGCCTTTTCGGATTAAAATGTTTATTTGAGTAAAGAGTAAATAGTAGCCATCAACTCACTAATATCCGCTTATGGAGGTAAAATATTATGTCTATCTTAATCGCAATTTTAGGAATCATTGCACTCATTGGTATCGCTTGGCTAATGTCAAACGATAAGAAAAACATAAACTATCGTGCAGCCGGAATCATGCTAGCTGTTCAGCTCTTTATAGCATGGTTTATGCTTAACACGGCAATCGGTAAAAAGGTTTTGCAAGCAATAGTCGATGTTTTTAACAAAGTTCTTTCTTTCGGTAATGAGGGTATCGCATTCGTATTTGGTGACTTGTCAACAAAAGGGTACTTCTTTATCAACGTACTAATGATGATTATTTTCGTATCTGCTCTACTTTCCATTTTAACTTATACAAGAATTTTACCATTAGCCATTAAATACATTGGCGGTGCAGTGGCCAAAGTTACTGGCCTTCCTAAGGTAGAATCATTCGTGGCTGTTAACTCAATGGTATTCGGGGATACAACCGCAATCCTTTCGGTTAAGTCATATTTGCACAAGCTTTCTCCAAACCGCTTGTTCATCGTTGTTACGTCATCACTTGTTGCTGTGTCTTGCTCGATCTTAGGTGCTTACATGCAAATGGTTCCTGCAGAGTTTGTATTGGTAGCATTGCCAATTAACGTATTCTCCGGCTTGATTCTTTCTTCCATCGTTTGTCCAGTAACGAAAGAAGAAGATGAGGATATTGACATCGAAGAAATGATTCCAGAAAAGTCTTTATTCGAAGCAATTGGTAACGGTGCTTTAATCGGTGGTAAAACAGCTTTAATCGTAGGCGCGATGTTAATCACATACATTGCTTTGCTTGCGATGCTGAACTTTATACTTGATAAATTAGTAGGAATGTCATTCCAGGAAATTGTCGGTTATGTGTTTGCTCCAATTGCATTCATGATGGGTATCCCTTCATCTGAAATCGTTAAAGCAGGTTCAGTGATGGGAACAAAGGTTGCTGCAAATGAGTTCGTTGCAATGATGGACTTCATGAAAATGATCCCTAAATTGGATCACAAGACAGTAGGGATCGTTTCATCATTCCTGATTTCTTTCGCTAACTTCTCTTCTATCGGAATTATCTTAGGAACTGTACAAGCGATCAATGGTGAAAAGGCAAGTCAGTTAGCTAAGGTTGGATTAAAGGTATTGTTGGTGGCTACAATGGGGTCGGTCTTAACTGGAACGATTGTAGGACTATTCCTTTAAAAAATAAAAAATCCTCTTTCTCAATTGCGAGTAAGGGGATTTTTTTAGGTTTAGACTAAGAGCAACCTTGAAGGCAGGGGCCTCCTGATTAAAAGAGGGTGGCTTGAGCAGTCGCCATTATCTTCTGACCGTGAGAAATTGTATAATCAAACGAACCTTTAGTTATAAGGCAATTACTTCTCCTCCTGAGGTAATGCCTTCTCATTTTTCTTCATACTCATCAGCCAAAAAGGAAGATACAGAATCGTAAAGGTCACCAGCGTAATTATCTCCAGAGATAGAATATACCAGGGCCAAGGGCCGAGATAATCGATGAGAGAGGGATTAACCGGTTTTTCAGAAATGTACATATAGTTTCCTTCAATCAGGAAGTTCACAATAAAGATAATCAAAGTGTACGCGTTTAACCATAAAAAAGCCCTCCAAAGCGACTTTCCCGTGGGCTTGAACCCCGCTGTGAATACCATGAACAGATTTGCTATGACCGTTCCTCCATGGGATACGAAAAAGTGAATATATCTGTAATGAGGAAAGGTGTAAAGGCTAATATCCGGAGTAATCATGGCCTGTAAAGCACTGCCTACTCCTGCAAAGTACGTAAATTCAAATAGTCGATAATTTTTTGTTAAAAGTAAGACCGCGGAGAGGATTAAGCTGATGCTGCTGAGATGTAATGGCAAGGAATATTGATAAGCCCAGTGACCGCTCCACCAATGCCAGACTTGCAGACTCACCTCGGATATGATTAAAATCAGGAATAATGCTATGCGAGCCGTTCGATTAGCATACTCCTTTCTTAATGTCTTGCGGAACAAGAACATAGACACAATCACTGCGGCAAAAACACCTAATGTCAAAAGATGTACATTTGAAAAAAGTTGAAAGACATTTTCACTGCCAGGCTCAAAGAATGCTCCCATCACCGCTCCTCACTCCCATTTTTTCACTGTTTTCCCTTACTCTAACATATTCAATAGAGGCATAGGAAAAAATTTATTTACATACATTTCATACGATTATATTTTGAGGGGGGGAGAATTTGCAATTCTATTACGGACAGCAGATGCCCTTGCGAATCTTGGATGAAGCAGAGTTCTGGAAGAGGACCTGCTAATAGAACTATGATCTGTTTTCTCGCATAACACCTTCTCATAACAACTCGACGTCCATTTTTCTGCATGAGTTGTTCTCGTATCTCCGCTCATAACAACTCGCAGTCCGTTTTTTCCGCCTGAGTTGTTCTCTGAGCTCCTCTCATAACAACTCGTAGTTCGTTTTTTCTGCCTGAGTTGTTCTCGTAGCTCCACTCATAACAAATCGACGTCCATTTTTCCGATTGAGTTGTTCTAGTAATTCCTCTCATAACAACTCGTCACGCCTTTCTTTCTTTTAACAGCCCCGCGTAAATTCTTTAACCATTATTTTCAAAAATCATGTAACAATCCATTTAAATCCTTCGTTAAAATACATAAATTATCATCACAAAAGGAGACAGCCAATGAAGTTATTCATTCATTACATAATAAGAGCTGCCTGCATTCTGGGAGGGGTTATCCTGTTCTTATCGATTCCCCGGCTTTTTTACGTTGATGGCAGTAAGCTGCTGTATGGTCCGGGATTTTTTATCCAATCAATGAGGGAAGTGAGCCAGCAAATTTATAATTTCGATGCTGCACCGATTATCAACCAGTGGCTGACGACAAGTATTGCTGATCGGTATGTGTACACACTGGATATATTGGGGCTTTCATTGCTGACGATGATCATAGGCGGAATGATGCTGACAGGGATTTTTATCATGACACCAAAAAAAGTCCAGTCGAAAGTGAAGGATTTTATTAATTTCAGTGAAGCTGTTCCTGATTTGTTGATTATTTTTGTCCTCCAGTACGTGGTCCTTTATTTATACAAAGAAACGGGGATAAAACTGTTCAGGCTTTATGGATTGAGTGAAAAATCCTATCTCATGCCTGTCGTAGCTGTTTCTCTTTTGCCGTCCTTTTTTATGGCGCAATTTTTGATCAAACAGATAGAAGAAGAGTGGGAGAAGGATTATGTGATTTTTGCAAAATCAAAGGGACTGCACAACCTGACCATCTATTTCATGCACATCTTGCGAAACATTTTTCCTTTGGCCGTCATTCAATTAAGGACCCTAATATGGGTGCTGCTATCGAATCTCGTATTGATTGAATATATTTTTGCCATGCAGGGGTTTACAAAGGATTTGAATACCATTTTTACGATGGATGCTCCTGAAGTCATCATCTTCTGCTTGCTGGTTGCGGCACCTATTCTTTTCATTGATTTGCTTGCAAGGATGACAACGAGCTTTTATCGAGGGAAAAATGGGGTCCAGCTTTGAAAAACTATAAAAAAACATTCATTGGTTTTGCGTTGATCCTGTTTCTTTTCTTTGTAAGTTTGGCGTATCCTTTATATGGCGACGAGGAATATAACGAAGAGTTTTTTCTCTATGATGAACAGGGGCAAGTCATTGGTAAGGCCCCAACACCACCAACGTTTGATCATCTTCTCGGTACAGACCGAAATGGGAATGACATGATGTACATTCATTTGTACGGTGCGAAATTCACCATTGCCGCCACATTTGTAATTACTTTATTTCGAGTAGCTACAGGAGTTCTAACGGGAATCATCATCTCTATCTGGATGCCGCGAATGAAAATATATTTTAAGGACTTTTTCCTTGGGTTCAGATATGTGCCAGCATTGATTATTGCTCTGTTCCTGATGTTTCCCGTTACCTACAAATACACAGGCATTCCAGTCTGGACAGCAGCTGCCTATCAGATTGGTGTCCTCATTTTGGTTGCCTTTCCTGCAGTAGTGCTGCTAACAATCGACTTTATTGAAGAACTGCAAAGCAAATCCTTTGTGGTGTCCTCCTATTTAATGGGAGGCAGCCGTTTTCACGTACTGAAAAAACATATATGGCCGTTCCTGAGAACAATTGGATTGTTGATGATCGTCCAGCAGATGCTCAGCACCATCATCATCATGATGCATCTTGGCATTTTCAATGTTTTTCTTGGGGGACAGACAAAGGGCGGAATCTTCAGCCCGGACCCTGGACCACCGAAGCCTGAAACGCTTTCGAATGAATGGGGAGGCCTCATTGGCCAAAATTTCAAAGTCATGATTCAATATCCATGGATTGTATTAAGTACCATGTTCTTTTTCTTTTTCCTCATTGCCGTGACGAACATGATGAAAAAAGAACTCGAGGGACATTTGGCATATAAAAGTATCGATTTTATTGGTAAAATAAAGAAAAAGAAGGAGAAGAAGACGCTTCTAAAAGAAGAGACGATTATCAATCCTTCCTTTCAATTTGTGAATAAGGAACAAAAAGAAGCTGGTTTCTGAAAGGATTCACCATGACCGTTTTAAACTATTCTTTAAAAAGAATTTTACTGGCTGTTCCGAGCTTAATCCTTACGTCGATCGTCGTTTTTTTTCTATTCATGATGATGCCGGGGATAATGGGCACAGGCTATGATCTGGCGATAATCTGGGTGGAGTATAAAAAATGGATTGTCCATTTTATTACAGGGGAGCTGGGGGTTTCCTCCTATTACCGTGTTGACGTTTCACTGATTTTAAAGGAAAAAATGTCGAATACACTTATTCTAGGGTTTACTTCCTTAATGATCACCTATGTTCTTTCATTTTTTATGGGCAAGTATGCAGGCTGCAACCCAAATAA
The DNA here is from genome assembly GCF_036964885.1 of Bacillus sp. JJ1122. Taxonomy (NCBI): domain Bacteria; kingdom Bacillati; phylum Bacillota; class Bacilli; order Caryophanales; family Bacillaceae; genus Bacillus; species Bacillus sp. JJ1122. Next base: position 77,417 of record NZ_JBALQL010000001.1, read on the forward strand.
ACTCGGAGACCGTTTGATCAGCAGTGTGAATTATACTGGATTATCACTCCCAATCATTGTGGTATCCGTATATTCTATCTATCTATTTTCTTTTGAACTCAACTGGTTTCCATCCAATGGTTCAGTCGATATCACAGTTCCAGAGGGAACGCTTGACTATTGGCTTGATCGAATCCATCACCTGATCTTGCCGGCATGTGTCCTCGGTGTAGTTGGAACAGCAACCTATACGCAATTTTTGAGAGATGATATTGTTGAAAACAGCAGGAAGGAATATGTCCGCACAGCGCGTTCAATCGGCGTATCGGAAAAAAGGATCTACAATGTCCATATCCTGAAAAATTCATTGATTCCGATCGTCACCTTCCTTGGCTTTGATATGGTAAATATCGTGAATGGCGCCATCATTGTCGAGACCATTTTTACTTATCCGGGACTTGGCCAGCTCTTTATCAAGTCGATCAATATGAGAGATTTTGCGATGGTCATGAATTTGACGATGCTTTTTTCAACGATCATGATCATTGGCAACCTGATTGCAGATATTTTATATGGAGTCGTTGATCCCCGTATAAAAGTAGAATAGCAGGGTGAACTCATCCATGGTGATGGGTTTTTTACTGCTATTGTCCTAGTTTAAAATATTTAGTATACAGAATTAAAGTTTGATATGATAGAAATGAATTGAAATTAAGGAGGAATTTTCCTATGTATGATGTTGCAATTATTGGAGCAGGGCCTGCTGGAGGAAGTGCAGCCATTTTTACGGCAAAGGCAGGCAAGAAAACAGTCGTTCTTGACAGCAATAAAAGCGTAACGAAGCGTGCATGGATTGAAAATCACTACGGCACACCTGAAGTTACAGGACCAGACTTGGTTGAGACAGGAATCAGCCAGGCGAAAAAATTTGGGGCAGAGTTCGTAGAAACATCCGTAACGTCCATTACCAAGACAGACAATGGCGTTAAGATTGCAACTGAGAACGGCGAATTCGAAGCGAAGCATGTCATCCTGGCAACAGGCATGATGACCGATGTTGCGGAAGCTTCTGGCCTTTTAACAAAGGATGGCACAGAGCCAAGAATTAAGACTATTTTTGATGTCGATGCCGCGGGTAAAACAAATGTTGAAGGCGTTTGGGCAGCAGGAACATGCGCAGGCGTCAGCATGCATACGATCATCACAGCAGGCGATGGCGCCAAGGTTGCCATTAACGTCATCAGTGAACTGAATGGCGAACGTTATGTAGACCATGATGTATTAAAAGCATAAAAAGAAGCCTTGCAGTAATTGCTGCAAGGCTTCTTTAATGATAACTTTTAGCTGCGATAATTGAATTGCTTTTCGATCTTTCCGTCTTCATCATGAATGTAAGCAATCGTACCAGCTTCTTCAGCCATTCTCTTAGCTTCTGTTATAGCTTCAGACCTTGAGTCAGCAGTGAATTCTGGATTTTCTTGGCCCTCTTTTTTGACAGCCCAGCCTTCTTCATCATGGGGCACGGCGTGGAATCTTGCTTCATCCGTTCCAGCTCGGTCCTTAAAATAATCTTCCTGTTCCATTTCATTTTCGTTATTTTGTGCCATGATTTACCTCCTCTTGTACTGTGATCATTTTACATTATGAATTTACCCTTGCGTTTTTTGTAGAAACAAGAATTTTTCTTCTTTATTACCAGTTTTATCAAGTAGTTGTTTGAAATAACGACTGCCAGAAGATCACCATGAGCTTTCATGCAGATAAAAAATGAAGAGCCCATTCCTGGGCTCTAATTAAAAAGTGATTCATCATAATCGGCTGCAGATAGGTTTTCATTTTTTCGGGGGTAGGTGACCTGCACAAGCCCATCAAAGAAATGGACTTGCATATGCTGTGGATCTGTAGGTTCGGGCAGGGGAATCAGCCGTTCAAATTCACCGTAAAATCGTTCTTTTTTAATCGTCATTTCATCCGGGAAAAGTGGGACGGTCTTTCCCTTTACCACTAAAGTTGATTTCTGTCTCAAGGAAATCGAGAGATCGTTTTTGTTCATTCCAGAAATTTCGATGACTATGCAAACGGAGGATTGATTTTGATAGATATCATAGAGAGGAAATGCTTCGTCTGCTCTCAACATTTTTTCCGGAACAGAATGACTGAACAGATTCCGCCAAAATTCATTTTTCTGATATTGGTTTGTCAATTCAAGCCATTTCCTTACTTTATCAATATCCATGACGGCCCTCCGTTTTTTTAGAAATCCCTGTTTATATTTGGTTAGCTATTGGGGCAGAAGGGTTTGCGATCTGATCTTGGTCACTGAAATCAGGATCCAATATGGCAGTATTCAATAATGAGGACGATGGTGAAAAATCACCTAGTGAAAAATTGACACCAAAATTTTTACTGTTCGCGGTATGGCTATTATGGACGGTGGGGCCGATATCCAAGTTTCCATTTTGCGTTACACCATTCACCTTGATGTTGAAGACATTAATTTGAAAAGGCATCGGAAAACTCCTTAGTTTTTATAATGATGCTATCAGACATGCTGGAGGAATATTGAACCATCCGCATGCAGGATAGACAGATGCTGTTTTAAACAGCATTAAAGAATGGGTTCGTCAACTGGGATCAGGGGAACCCCTTGATAAGTAGAATCTGCAGTTGCGATGGCAGCCTGGTCATTTACATCAGGATCTATATAGATATTTTCCATCAATGCTTCAGCTGGGGAAGTATCTCCATAAGAAGAATTGATTCCTTGGGATTTATCATTGGCGGTATGACTGTTATGAATTCCATTACCTATCGTAATCGAACCATTTCCTGAGATACTGTTCACTTTGATGTAAAACAGGTTAATTGTGATTGACATGTTTTTTCATCCTTAATACGTCTTTGAAAGTACTATATGCATACCTTCGCCTATATGTTCATGCTGATGTATGGAGAAGTATCCCTGGAAGGCAGATAGACAAAACACCTGGAACTTGTGAATCAGTTGGATTTACATCGTTAGGCCGGAAGTGGGACAGCTGCTGTTTACTACGGGAAAATTAAATCAGTTATAGCCCGAGCTGTCGAAAAATAAGATGTAATAATAAAATGGTGGAGGTTATGCCATGGCAGTAGTAAAGCATACAGAGGCGGACTTGAATTTGTTGGCGCGGCTGTTGAGGGCGGAAGCCGAAGGTGAAGGCCAGCAGGGAATGCTGATGGTTGGAAATGTAGGAATTAACCGAATAAGAGCCAATTGTTCGGATTTTAAAAATTTGAGGACGATCCCGCAGATGGTATACCAGGAACACGCCTTTGAAGCGGTCCAAAAAGGATATTTTTATCAGCGGGCGAGGGAAGTCGAGAGAAGGCTCGCAAGAAGGGCGATCAGGGGCGAACGTCTGTGGCCGTCGAAATTTAGTCTCTGGTATTTCAGGCCGCCCGGTGACTGTCCGCCAACATGGTACAATCAGCCATTTGCAGGCCGCTTCAAACTTCATTGTTTTTATGAACCAACAGGTGCAGAGTGTGAAAACATTTATAATACTTTTTAAAGTTCAGGCTGCCTCAAAAGGGCAGTCTTTTCTTTTTCAAAAATATTGACACAAAAAACCAATCATATTAAAGTTAAAAAGGTTAATAGTTAAATAGTTGAACAGTTAAACGAATGAATAAGTTTTTTGCGAGGTGAATATATAAATATGTGTGAAAAATCGATCAAGGAATTAGTGGATCATTATATCAATGTTTCCTTTTCCGTTAACAAAATCGCCGAAGGCCTTGTAAAAGAGCAAATCGGTTCGGATTTAACGAATGACCAGCACTATACATTAAGGTATATCAACAAGGTTGGCACATGTACCTCATCCGAGCTTGCTGAAGTATTTGATGTAAAGAAAAGTGCGATTACAGCTATTATTACGCGAATGTGGGAAAAAGGGCTGATCCAGCGAACCCGTGATGAAAACGATCGCCGGGTGGTATATTTAACGCTGACTGACAAAGGAAATGAATTGTTCCTGAAAACAGAGGAGCGTATCCACTCACTGGTGGAATCCTTTATTTCAAAATTCGAGCAGAGCGAAATTGTCCAGTTCTTGAAGACGTATGACAAAGTGAATGAAATTTTACTAGAAAGAAAGAGTAAGGTGGAATAAACGTGAACCTCATAATAAAACAAAAATGGTTTGTGATCATCGCGTGGATATTAGTTGCCGCAGGACTGTTTATGGCAGCCCCGAACATGGCAGAATTAGTGCGTGAAAAAGGGCAGATTACCGTTCCGGATGAGTACTCATCAACGATGGCCGGCAAAATTATGGAGGACGTTCGCAAGCAGGAAGGCGGCGGGGATGAAACCAAGGTCGCACTAGTCTTTCATAATGAGAAAAAGCTTAGTGAAGATGAGGTCAAGGAAGCGGAGAAAGCAATCCGGAAGCTTGAAGAAAGTAGTGATGAGATTGGGATTACGGATATCCTTACTCATTTTAATGAAAAAAGCCTGAAGGAACAGCTAGTCTCTGAGGACGGTAAGTCGATTTTGACTCAGGTGACCGTCAGCTGGAATGACCGCGAACCAAAAGAAGTAAGCAAGCTTCTATATGACACAATTGAAGATGTGAAGGTCGATCACTACTATACTAGCCAGTGGCTGATCAACGAAGACTTGATGACCAGCTCAGAAGAAGGGGTAAAGAAAACAGAAGGAATCACGGTTGTCTTTATCCTCGTCGTACTTCTGCTCGTGTTCAGGTCGGTCATTGCGCCAGTCATTCCACTCGTGACAGTGGGATTTGCCTACCTCGTTTCTCAATCAGTAGTAGCAGTACTCGTCGATAAACTGGATTTTCCGTTATCCAACTACACCCAAATCTTCCTTGTTGCGGTGCTGTTTGGAATCGGTACAGACTACTGTATTTTGCTTTTAAGCCGTTTTAAAGAAGAGCTGGCACACCATGAAAGCGTGGGAACAGCCATTGTTGAAACCTATAAAAACGCTGGCCGCACGGTCTTCTTTAGCGGTCTGGCAGTAATGATCGGTTTCGCTGCGATTGGTTTCTCACAGTTCATTCTCTATAAATCAGCCGCAGCTGTAGCCATTGGTGTTGCGTTCCTGCTAATTGGATTATTCACCATCGTGCCGTTTTTCATGGCTGTATTAGGACAAAAGATTTTCTGGCCTTCGAAAAGCAGTGCCGAGCATGGTGAAAGTAAGCTGTGGGGCACTGTCGGCCGCTTTTCACTGGCACGCCCGTTCCTGGCATTGCTGGTTGTAGCAGCAATTTGTGTACCATTCCTGGTTGCCTATGATGGGAAGCTTAGCTACAACTCATTGGACGAAATCAGCGGCGATGTGAACTCCATCCAGGCGTTCAATGCCATTGCCGATAGCTTTGGACCAGGGGAATCCATGCCAACCCAGGTCATTTTGAAAAATGATGAAAGAATGGATTCTGCTGAATACATTGAAGTAGCAGAAAAAATCAGCCAAGAGTTAGAAAAGGTGGATTTAGTCGATACCGTGCGCTCCGTAACAAGACCGACGGGAGAACCAATTGAAGACTTCTTCGTTTCCAAGCAGGCTGAAACACTGGAGTCTGGTCTTGGTGAAGGAAAAGAAGGCCTGAATAAAATCAGTGAAGGCCTGCAGGAAGCGGAAAGCGAGCTATCCAAATCCGAGCCTGAGTTAAGCGGTGCTGCAGATGGCATCAATGAACTGATCAATGGTACAACTGAAATTAAATCAGGGCTTGGGGAAATCCAGAACAACCTTGCGAAAATTGAAAATGGCATTCGTCAAGGTTCAGCCGGATCAGACCAGCTGAAATCCGGCTTAGGTGAGGCGAAGGCTGGTGCAGAGAGACTTTTAAACGAATATAAAAAACTGCAAGCTGGATATATAGAGGCCCATGGTGGTTTAGTTTCGCTTGAAGGCCAATACGCTGGTGTGAGCAGCGGTTTGTTCGAACTATCAACAAAACTGGAAGAAACAAATAACACTTTATTTACTTATTTAGAAGCTCGGGATGAGAGCTTAAAAACCGAAGGACAATATCAAGAATTGAAAGGCGGTCTTGGTGTCCTTCAAGGAAAAGTGGGGGAAGCCTCTGAAGGTATATCCAAAATTAACACATACTTATCAAATGCAATTGATGGTATTGAAAAAGCTAACAGCGGATTCAGTGCCATCCTTGAAGAACAGAAGAAAATAGGCCCAGGACTTCAGCAGCTGATCGATGGAATCGAAAAACAGCAGCAGGGCTTGGACCAGCTGGCAAACGGCCAGGGACAGATTGTTGATAACTTCCCTAAATTGACGAATGGGTTGACAGGAATCAATGCTGGCCAGCAGCAGCTCCTTGCTGGTTTTGGAGGGCTTGGCGGCCAATTGAGCCAGCTTACTGATGGGCTCTCTCAAAGTGCTGACGGGTTGAATCAAGTATCTGAAGGTCTAGGTTCAGCGCAGGACTATCTCGCAGGCCTGTCGAACTCAGACTCAAGCAGCTTCTACTTGCCGGAAGATGCTTTAGAAAATGAAGAGTTTGCACAGGTGTTTGATGTCTATATGTCAAAGGACCGCAAAGTCATGACGATGGACGTCATATTTGAAGCGAATCCTTATTCAAATGAAGCGATTGCCCAGGTGGATGAAATCAAGGCAGCTGTAGACAGGGCAACAAAGGGGACGAAGCTTGAGAATGCTGACGTTGCCGTAGGTGGAATCACGAGCACGAATGCTGATCTTGATGCATTGTCAGATCAGGATTATTCGCGCACAGTCGTACTGATGCTGCTGGGGATCGCCATCATCCTTGTATTCCTGTTCCGTTCACTGATCATGCCGATTTACATGATTGGATCATTGATTTTAACGTATTTTACTTCAATGGCAATCAATGAGGCTATCTTCGTGAATATTCTTGGATACTCAGGAATCAGCTGGGCAGTTCCGTTCTTCGCCTTTGTTATTCTCGTTGCACTAGGCGTCGATTACAGTATCTTCCTGATGGACCGGTTCAATGAATACAAAGAGCTATCGGTATCTGATGCCATGCTACTTTCGATGAAAAAGATGGGCACGGTCATCATTTCCGCAGCCGTCATCCTTGGCGGAACATTCGCGGCAATGATGCCATCAGGAATGATGTCACTGCTCCAGATTGCCTCCATCATTCTCGTTGGCCTATTCTTATATGCGTTTGTCATGCTGCCGCTGTTTATTCCAGTATTGGTGAAAAACTTCGGGCAGGCAAACTGGTGGCCGTTTAAAAGAGCATAAGATCCAATGGAAAAAGGCTGTCCGTGTGGGCAGCCTTTTTCATGTGGATTGGAAACGATTTTACAGTATTTTTATCAAAAAGAATTTTGATGTATAAGAATTGAACTTGATTTTGAGTGAACAAGGATAACCACATGCCGAGAAGGAATAGAATAAAAGAGTAAGGAGGAGAGTCAGGATGGGGATTATACAGCTGCAAAAAGAAGAGATCAGAGAAGCTCTTGACTTAGTATGGACCGTATTCCAGGAATTCGAGGCACCGGATTACTCTGAACAAGGCATTGATGAATTCCAAAAATTCATCTTCTATCATTCTAACATTGAGCAATACAAAGATGGAAAGGTATCCTTTTGGGGCTGGAAAGAGGATGATGAACTAGCAGGAGTCATCGCAACGAAGGGAAAGAATCATATCAGTATGCTTTTTGTTAAAAAAGAATATCAACGGCAGGGTATAGCTAGAAGGTTGTTTCAAACTGTTGAGGAAGTATGCAAAAACACGAATGGTATCAGCGAGATCACAGTTAATTCATCTCAATTTGCAGTTGTTGTATATAAAAGGCTTGGTTTTGTCGAAACAGACAATGAGCAGCTTGTGAATGGCATTAGGTTTACGCCTATGTCCTATTTGATAAAATAAAAAGCCATTTTAATGTGCACATAAAAAAATAAGCGCACAAGAGCAATGAACTCTCGGCATTTAAAATACAAACTTCACTGTGAGAATTGTCCAGCTCCAACACCTATAACACCTTGAGCCGCCTCGGTCCTATCAATGAAATCAAAGCGACTTCACAGTCAGGCCTTTGCACTTTTCTTATTTTTTAAAATCTATTATCTCATTCATACTCAATAACAACCATATCCCAATAACTGAGTGAAGGGAGGGTGAAGCTTATTTCTCCTTCTTTTTGGTCAAAATATAGGGAAACAGCTTTTCTAGATTGAATGTCAGGTGAAGCGAGCCAGATTTCGTTTACCGTCTGAGGAATAAGGCAAGCATTACACCGTGACGGCAAGATTCATGACCGGATTATGATGGGAATATTGCGATCAGAATGGGGGCATAAATAGTCATTAGATTGTTGATTTGTAAACTCTATTGATTGAAGTAAAAATCAAGTTATACACAGTCATTAAACAAACAGAAGCCTGACTGCACAGTTGAAGTGCAGTCAGGCTTCTGTTTTAAAAAGCTGTGAAGAGACATTTATTATTCTGATGCGGGTTTTAAACTCTTTTTACCAAAACGGACTAAAATGAATCTTTCAAATGCCCAACCAGCAAGTCCGCCAATCAAAGCGGGCAAGAGCCAGCCGAGTCCTTCTGCATAGAGCGGCAGTGACTTTAACGTAGAGGCAAGTACTTCTGATTCGATTCCGAATGATTTAAGGCCGTCAATCACACTAACCATTCCCGCTGCGAAAACAGCTCCGATATAAACTCCTCTTGAACCATTAAAGAAACGGTCAAGGAAGGAAAGTACAACAAGCACGATCGTGATCGGATAAAGGACGATCAACACAGGTACTGAAATCGAAATGATTTGGTTAAGACCAAGGTTCGCAATCAACAAGCTGATCACTGTGATCACGAGAGTAAACGTCTTATATGAAACCTTTGGCATCATCTTGGCAAAAAACTGGCTCGTAGCCGCAACAAGGCCAACTGCCGTAGTAAAGCAGGCGAGGGTTACTATCAGTCCGAGCAGCAGCATGCCAGGAGTGCCGAACACCAATTTTGCTGCTTCTGTTAAAATGGTACCGCCATTATCGTAAGTGCCGACTGAAGCCATTTTAGCTCCAAGCATTCCAACTGTAACATAGACGAAAGCAAGTCCAATACCAGCAATCATTCCAGCCTTTAATGTTTCTCTGACCACTTGAGATCTTTCAAGTTGTTTCTTCTGCTGGACTGCGCTGATGACAATGATCCCAAAGGCGAGAGCCGCGATTGTATCCATTGTCAGGTAACCTTCAAGGAACCCGGTAACAAATGGAGCGGCTGTGTACTTTTCAGATACAGCTCCAAATGAACCATCAAGCTTAAAAATACTCGCTACTACAAGAAGGACAATCGCAGCAAGCAGGACAGGTGTCAAAATGCTGCCAATCCGTTCAACCATTTTGGAAGGGTTTAGACACACCCAATATACAAGTGCGAAGAATACAACCGTGAAGATCATGAGCATCATAGAATGTGAGCCTGATTCAGCCAGGAAGGGCTTAACAGACATTTCAAATGCCACATTGGCACTTCTCGGAATCCCGAAGAAGGGCCCAATAGATAAATAAACCGCTCCGCTGAAAATGACAGCGAATAATGGATGGACACGTGAACCGATTTCCTGGATGCCATCCTTTGCCATTGAAATGACGACAACCGTCAGTAACGGCAGTCCGACACCAGTTACAACAAAACCAAGCATTGCCGGCCAAAAATTAGCTCCAGCTTCCTGTCCTAAAAATGGGGGGAAAATCAAATTTCCTGCCCCAAAAAATAATGCAAATAACATAAGGCCGATTGTTAACGTATCTTTTCTTTTCAAGCTTCCCATCCTTTTTCTCCTCCTAATATTATGTTTTGGCACTGAGAGTTTAGGAATTTCGGAACGGAATATTATATAGAGAAAAATAAAAACTCGCCCCTGTAAATAGGGACGAGTCATGCTCGCGTTACCACCCTGATTCCGCAAAAACATGCGGCCCTCATCAACGTACCATCATACGTGTTCCATTTAACGGCGGACAGACCGGCGAAAGCTTACTGCATTTCAGCTTTGCATCTCGGAGATGATATCCTCTTATTCGCTGAACACCGGCTTGCAGCAAATCACCGGCTCTCTGTGGATCAGTTCCATAAAGGATGTGTTCTCGTCATCGATTTTATTATTCTGAAATCATTTACTAGAACTATAATAATATTCAGACAATAATATGTCAACACTTAAGATGATGTAAATTTTTACTGTGGTTAGTCCTCACTTTTAAAATAACTTGCCTAGTATTAAAATGAACATAAATAAGTCGGAAAAATTTGGAGTACTAGCCATGAATCTTAAAAAACTAGAAGCGTACATAATGGTTGTTGAAAAAAATAGCTTCTCAGAAGCAGCTGCAGCCTTGAAAAGCTCCCAGCCAACAGTCAGCCTAAAAATCAAGAGTCTTGAAGAAGATTTGGGGTTCGAGCTGCTCGATCGAGGTGCAGCGGGAATTCGGCCGACGCCTGCAGGTATGCTCGTGTATACCGCGGCAAAAGACATTTTTAGAAGATGGAGAACACTTGAGGACGAGCTAGGTGAATTTCAAGGCACACTGACCGGGACTCTCACAATCGGTGCAAGCACAATTCCCGGCACGTATCTGCTGCCAGGTTGGATCAAGAAGTTCCGGAGCCTATATCCTAAGGTAGAAGTTCGTGTGGAAATTGGTGATTCAAGGAAAGTTCTGAACAAAATTCATGCTAATCAAGTGGATGTGGGCATAATCGGATTGCATGACGATTCCAATAATATAAAGAGCAAGCCGATTGCCACTGATTCACTCGTGCTGATCACACCGGTTGACCACCCATTAGTCCAATCGCCCAGGCCAGAATTTGACCAGATTAAAAGGTACGACTTTGTTATGAGGGAAGAGGGGTCTGGCACAAGAAAGATGATGGAAGAATTCCTTGCAGTAAAAGGATTCTCAGTTGCCGATTTAAAAACTTCCATGTCCACTGGAAGCACCGAATCCGTCATTGCAGCAGTAGAAGCAGGGCTTGGCATCAGTTTCATCTCACGCCTAGCCGCACTGCCAGCATCCAAAGCCGGCCGCATCCGAATTATCGATCACTTCGAGCCATATCAAAGAGCCTTCTATATCGTCACCCATGCCGATGCAGAAACCCGTTCCATCATTAAACAATTCGTCGAAACCATAACAAAGTAACGCATTAAAGCGCTGGGGGTCTGACCCCCGGTACGGTAATGCGGTGAAGCGCTTGGGGTCTGACCCCCAATACGGTAATGCGGTGAAGCAACGTCGGCTTTCCAATATGATAGAAAGAGATAATGACATTTTGCAATTTTCATTTTATTATTAGGGTAGTAGAAAGGGGCGGTTTGGATGCAGGTTAAGGTGTTTGCGAATTTGAGGCAAATTTGCGGGGGCGTGACGGTCGAAGTGAAGCCGGATGGAGATCGCGTGATTGATGTGCTTGATAAAATGATAGAAATGTTTCCAGACTTGGATGAGGAAATATTCACGGAGGAAAAGCAGCTCAAACCGTTTGTCCATGTCTATATAAATGGCAGAAACATCGTCCATGACAATGAACTTGAGACATTTGTTAAAGATAGCGACCAATTTGCGTTATTCCCTCCGGTAGCCGGGGGTTAATATGGCTGAACGAATCCTGGAGTTTCGTGGTATCAATAGAGATCACCTCGGTACCTATTTCGAGGAATTGGGCGGAGTCCTTTCTTCGGATACCTTCCCGTTTGTTTATGTCGGAGAAGGATGGAGAGCGGAGATTTTAAGCGAGGAAGAATTATCGTTCACAAAAACATTCATTGTCAATGCCGTACATATTCGTTTTGCTGCTGATAGTTTGGCAGAGTTGGAACAACTCATTAAAAAGTACCGTTATAAGACGACCCGGGTTGGCGGGTAGATAGAGGAAAGGGTTCAGCGATACTTTAGCTGGACCTTTTTTTGTTAATGCAAAAAGCTTTGGGGCGTGACTGAACTGAATTGGAAAAAATTTCTGTTATTTTCCAATTCGCCAGATTCCATGTCGTTTTCGCCAGATTCCCCGTCATTTCCGCCATATTCAAGCCAACCGCTATCCTGGAAATCAAAATAACCATTAGTCTGAGCTCCTGTTTTAAAAGAAAACTCCTCAAACATTCATCTTGTCACCAAATTAAAATAAAAAACCAGGCAATATCGCCTGGTTTTCAATCATTCTTACAGTCAATCAGCCTCTCTCCTGAAAACAGGAGCAGATTTATCAGCTAATTAAACCTCTTCAGCAGCAGGAGTCGTTGATTCGTCAATGATTCCTAGTTCGCGAAGCTTTTGTTCAGGTACAACACCGTCTACCCAGCCGCGTACGTTATAGTAATCATCAAGCATGATGTCCATGCGGCTTACCAAGCCTAAGCTGTTTCCTGAAGCAGCTTCTTCTGTGAAGCGTTTAGGAAGGAAATCGTCCTCACGCTTGTTGAAGCCAGCCAGGTTATTGTAGTAGCGCTCAAGGTTATAGATTCTTTCACCTGCAAGCATTACTTCATCAGCAGTCATAGGAATACCAGTCATCGTGCTGTACTGCTCTGCATAGTGCTCTGCATTTTCTGAGAATGAAGAGAACTTACAGATATTCATAGAGTCTGAGAATGAAAGCAAGTTCTGGAATACATTCAGAAGCTCAGCTTTTCCTTCTGCCACAGTACGGTCAGTTGGCTCTGGAATGCCGGCGATTTCACTCGCAATCGTGTAGCCGCGAAGGTGACATGCACCACGGTTACTAGTTGCATAGCCAAGGCCGATACCCTGGATGCCGCGTGGATCGTAAGCCGGAATAGACTGGCCTTTTACAGACATCGAAAGCTCAGGAGCTCCCCATAGAGCTGTTGCGCGCGCAGGTCCTTCAGCAAGAATGCCGCCGAAACCTTCACGGAAAGCGATTTTGCGTGCGATTTCGATCATGCCGTCTGCATCGCCCCAATCAAGCTTTTCGCCAACTAGGCCTTTTTCATACGCTTCCATCGTGACAGAAATGGCGTGGCCAAGTTCGATTGTATCCATTCCGTATTCATTACAAATATCGATTAAGTATGCGATTGCTTCAGAATCGCTTAGTCCGCTGTTTGCTCCAAGCGCCCATGCAGATTCGAACTCAAAGCTCTCAACGCGAGTCTTGTATTTTCCTTCTTTTACTTCTACTTCAATCTTACAAGCAACAGGGCAAGCGTGGCATGTATTGTTCGCAACAAGCAGGTGCTCGTTTACATACTCGCCGGAGTGCTTTTCTGCTTCATCCCAGTGCGTTAACTGAGAGTTCCTAGTTGGAAGCGCTCCCACTTCATTGATCAAGTTAGTAAGTACGTTTGTACCATATACAGATAATCCGCCCTTGTTCGGAGCAGTCAATCCGCCTTCTAAAATCGCTTTTACAGCTTTTCTGTTAGCTTGATTGTAGTCATCTTTTTGTGCTGGCTCAGGCATATTGCCCTTTTGAGCTGCCTTGATGACGATTGCCTTCAATTTCTTGTATCCCGCAACCGCACCAGTGCCGCCGCGTCCAGCTGAACGGTCATGCTCGTTCATGAAGCCTGCAAAGCGAACGCCATTTTCACCAGCCTGGCCAATCGTCATGACACTAAGGTCATCCGCGCCATAGCGGTCCTTCATAGCCTGGACAGTCGCACGTGTGCTCATGCCCCAGAATTCAGAAGCATCACGAAGCTCTGCCTGGCCATTTTCGATGTAAAGGTAAACAGGCTTGTCGCTCTTCCCTTTAAAAATAACGTTATCAATGCCTGACCATTTTAAGCGAGCTGCAGTCCAGCCGCCCATATGAGAGTCAGTAACCGTACCAGTCAATGGAGACTTCGTTACGACTGCAAGGCGTCCGCTCATCGAAGAACGTGATCCTGTAACAGGTCCTGTCATGATACAAAGGATGTTTTCTTCGGATAAAGGCTCAACCTCCGGGCCATTGTCCAAAACATACTTAACACCTAAACCGCGTCCCCCGATAAACTTTCGAACATCCTCTTCATTAATGCCTCTGTAATCAATCGAACCATCCGTCAAATCAACTAAAACTTCTTTGTTTTTAAATCCTCCAAGATTCATCTTAACTAATCCACCTCTTTCTTTTTGATTATTAAGAGAATTTAGTATCTCTTAATATTTAGTATAGTTAAATTTATCTACAAAAAAAAGCATTATTTACCTTATAATCTAACTTAGAAGTGAGGGGATTTTTTTATGACAGAAATGGAGCGTTATTCACGGCAAATCTTATTCAAGCAAATTGGCAGCGAAGGCCAAGAAAAGCTGTTAAATAGCTCTGCTGTCATCGTTGGCATGGGCGCGCTCGGAACAGTTATTTCTAATCACCTTGTCCGATCGGGAGTAGGACATGTCCGGATTATTGACAGGGACCTCGTGGAACTGTCGAATCTTCAGCGCCAGACGCTTTACGATGAGGACGATGCGAAGGATAGCCTGCCGAAGGTCATCGCGGCTGAAAAGAAACTGAAGAAAATTAATTCCGGGGTAAAAGTAGAGCCCATCATCGCGGACCTGACTTTAGATAATGGCGAGGACTTGCTCACCGGATTCGATGTCATCGTCGACGGGACCGATAATTTCATGGCCCGCTATTTGATCAATGATGTCGCAGTCAAGCACGGAATTCCCTGGGTATATGGCGGCGCGGTCAGCTCAAGGGGTATGTTCGCCGTCATCAAGCCGGGTGAAACACCATGCTACCGCTGCCTGTTTCCATCAGTGCCTGCGGGTCTGGGAGAAACGTGTGACAGCATAGGAGTTCTTTCCCCAATCACAGACATTATCGGATCATTTGAAGCTGTCGAAGCGCTCAAGCTTCTAGTTGGAGCTGAGTCAAATCCAAATCTGGAGCAAATGGATATTTGGTTTAACTCCTTTTTGCAAATGGATGTAAGCCAGGGCCGCAATCCTGAATGCCCAGCCTGTGTCCATCATCAATATGAGTTCCTGGACCGTTCGTCCGAACAGCAAATTAACTATGCGTCGTTATGCGGAAGGAACACAATCCAAATCAATCCGCGGCAAAAAGCAAAGACCGATTTGGAGAAGCTCGCAGCTCGTTTGAAAAACAACGGTGTGGTAAAAGGAAATCCGTTCTTGCTCCGTTTCATGCCAGATGATGAAATCACAATGGTCATCTTCCAGGATGGAAGGGTTTTAGTCCACGGGACGAATGATACGGTAAAAGCAAAATCTTATTACGCCAGGTATCTCGGTTCCTGATACACTCAAAAATTAAATACGAAATCTTGCATCCAAACAATCAAAAGGGGAGATGAGTTTGGCAAGCTATCTTGAAGATCTTAAAAGAATGGTTGGCGCTGAGAACGTGACTATGAATGAATCGGTGCTGGAACTGCACAGCAGAGATGAATCATCGCACACACCATGCCTCCCGGATGCGGTTGCTTTTCCGCAAACGAAAGAGGATGTAAGCCGGGTACTGAAGTTTGCAAATGAAAACAGGATTCCAGTAGTTCCGTTTGGACTGGGCACGAGTCTGGAGGGTCATGTAATCCCTGTTCATGGTGGCATCTCCCTGGATTTATCACAAATGAATTCGATTCTCGAAATCAGGGAAAATGACTTTCTTGTAAAAGTGCAGCCCGGCGTGACGAGAACAGCGTTGAATAAAGAGCTGAAAAAATACGGCTTGTTTTTTTCGGTTGACCCTGGTGCAGATGCGACGCTCGGCGGGATGGCTGCAACGAATGCCAGCGGTACGACCTCGGTGCGATATGGGATAATGAGAGATCAGGTCAGGGACCTTGAAGTGGTACTGGCAAACGGGGACATTATCCATACTGGCAGCATGTCAGCCAAATCATCCTCTGGTATCCACCTGAACGGCATGTTCGTTGGTTCTGAAGGAATACTTGGCGTCATAACTGAATTAACGTTAAAGGTCTATGGAATTCCGGAAGCAATTACAGCGGCAAGGGCTGCTTTTCCGACTGTTAAAAATGCCGTTGACGCTGTAGTCGGGATTTTATCAGCTGGCATTCCTGTAGCCAGAATAGAATTTGTCGATGCTGAATCGATTAAAAAAGTAAATCAGTATATGGATACTAGTTATGAGGAAAGCACGACGCTATTTATGGAATTTCACGGTAACGAAGCTGGTCTTGCCCAGGATCTTGAATTTGCAAGCGAGATTGTCCGCGACCATGGCTGCCAGAGATTTCAATTCGAAGCCGACTCGAAAGCGCGGAACAAGCTTTGGGACGCAAGACATAATCTCTTATACGCATACAAGCATAATGCCGGCAGCAAAAAAATCATGCTCACAGATGTTAGTGTTCCCGTTTCGGAATTGACCGGCGCAATCCTCCACACGCGTGAATTGATTGACGAATCATCCGTCGAGGGAGCGATTGTCGGCCATGTCGGCGATGGGAACTATCATGTCCTGCTCTTAATTGACCAAGAGAATTCCGAAGAGGTAAAAGACGGTGAACGAATCAATAGTGCGATTGTCCATTATGCCTTGAAAAGGGGCGGCACCTGTACCGGAGAACATGGAGTAGGTCTTGGGAAGATCAAATATCAGCGACTTGAGCATGGTCAAGCATACGATGTCATGAAAATGATCAAAAAAACACTCGATCCGAACGGAATCCTAAATCCCGGAAAGATTTTTACAGATTAATAGACGGTAAAAGCGGCCCTAAAGCCGCTTTTTTGCATTTTAACCATGCTGGCAGCTTTCAATATTTGATAAACAATTCGATTTCGTTATGAATCACTGCGTTTTAGAAGCTAATATGAAATTATTAAGCCACAAGCAGTCCGGTTGAATAATATATCTCTACGAACTAAACGATAATTTCTATGAAATAACCAAAATTCTCTACGAAATAACGCATAATCTCTACGTTTACCAGCAGATGGAAGTTGGAAAGCGCTATGGCAACTGTTCCAGCACGATTTCAACATAATTTGGATACCCTCTTTGAACTGTTCCAGCACCAACCCTACATAAAAGGATATCTTTATTCATTTTGAAAACAAAAGGGTATAATGAAATCAATATTTCGTTCGGAAAAAGAGAGGGAAGACTGGTGTCGAAGAAAACCAAGCAAATCAGCCTTCATTATGAATATTTAAAATGTGTGAAACCGGGGGCGGAAACGGTTTTATTTGTGCACGGGGTGGGCATGGATATGTCGATTTGGGATGATGTCATTCCTTTGTTCCACAATGATTTCAATGTCATTCGCTGTGACTTGCCTGGACATGGGTACAGTGGTTCTGCCAATGAAGCTGCATTTACATGGGAGCTTCTAATTAATAGCATTAAAGCTCTCCTTGAAAAACTTAATATTTCATCGTTGCACTTTATTGGCCACGGGGGCGGTGGTGTACTGGGCATTGAACTTGCCAGAAGTGAGAAAGAGCTTATAAAAACTTTAACTCTTGCGGATACGCCCATTTTTATCCCGAAAGAATTCAGCAAGCAGGAATTGAATAACAGGATAGATACAGTGAGCGATTGTCTCCGTTTTGAGGAGATGATTACAGCTCTGGTAAATACGATTAGCTATAATGCACCCGAACGCAGGCTTGCAAAACTGAATTCCATTTACCGAAGAGTTACACCGTCTGATTATATAGGTTTCTTCCGTCTTGTTATTGAAACAGCACTTAAGAATTTAGTTGATGAGATCCAAAGATTAGACGTACCGATAATGATGCTGCAAGGTGAGTATGACCCATTGATGCCGCTGGAACTTCAGGTGATGAACATTCCTTATTTAAAGAAAATGCGATTTTTCATCATACCTGACAGCGGTTATGTTCCAATGATGGACCAGCCTATGATTTTCACCCAGTTTTCAAGGATGTTCATCAAAAAACAGGCAGGGTCAGAAAGTGCTGGCTTTACCTATACACAAGCGCTGAAAAAAGAAGTGAACTCCATTGTCCGATCGGGAGTGGAGAGACTCGATTCGCAAAATCTCCTGGAAATTAACTTCATCAGCCAGTTTTCGGTCTGGTTGAATGGCAGCGAAGTTCTGGGAAAATGGAATCAGCGCAAAGCAAAAGAGCTCATGACCTTTATCGCTTACCATGGCTCTGTCACGAGAGAGCAAATTTACGATTTGTTCTGGCCAGAGCTTGAGCTTAATAAAGCAAGGAATTTACTGCGCGTATCTTTAAACCATATTAAGTCGATCATTGAAGAGCACACAGGAGACCCGATTGAAAACTATGTAGCGATTGATCGAGATTCAATCCAAATGAAGATACAGTGCAAACTGGATTTGAATGAGTTATCTAATTGCATCGATGAAATAGAGCATACCTGTGATGATGAGGTGAAGGAGAATCTTGCTATCAAAAGGTTTTCAGAGCTTCCCGACACTCTGTTTCCACTTTTTTATGATGATTGGTTTCTTAAAATCAGGACGGGGCTGGAAAGCAGGATCATCAGGATAGGTGAGGACTTACTTAATGCAGCCCCTGAAAAAGAAATGGCAATTGAACTGTTGAAAGTTTTAATGAAGTTCAATCCTGGGGATGATCGATATCAGGAACAGCTTGTAGCATTGCTTCAAAAAACAAATAGACAAAAAGAAGCAAGATATTTCAGAAATAAAAGTGAATCGTCATTTATGTAATGATTCTGTAATGCTCTTGATGCTATAGTTATGAGAATGAAATTTTAGCGAGGAGCATGTGAAATGAATGACGAATTGATCTTGCACGATTTAGCAGAACAACGGCAATTCCGATCCGTCCAAAATAAAATCATGAATGATACCTATACAGATCAGGATTTTATTCTATTGCTCGGATTACTAAAAAGGCATGCTGACAAAATGGATCTGGTACAAACGAAAAAATTATGCGAGCTAGTGCAGTATTTATATTCAATTGAGCGGGAAGAACGCCTGACAAATGATTTGTTGGATATCGTAAATGGAATGTTTTATTCACGGCATTAAAATTGAAAAGCAGCCAAATTCGGAAATCCGGAATTGGCTGCTTTTATTTATGGTTAAGGAAGTATAAAATTCACTTCGAGAATTGTCCAGCTCCAGCGCCTAGCCCCTCGAGTCGCTTGTCTAGCTGCGGCTCCTAACCAGTCGCCTCCGCTTTTCGAATTGTCTAGTTTCGCCTCCTAGAAACTCCGAAACTTCAACTCCGCCGGCAGAAGCAAAAAGCGCTTCTTTGTCGGAGTCTCCAGTTTCTGCGTTTCTGGGCAGTCGGCTACACATTTCGGTTTCGGTCCGTCCAATGAAGTCAAAGAGCGACTGCACTGGCCAGCCCTTCGACGGCCACGATGTCCTAGTGCCGACGTTGCCACAGGACGTGGCGGTTTTAGTCGGCCAGCGCTTGTCGGGTCTGACCAGGGCGCTTGCGCTTTTCTTATGTCTATAGAAAAACCGTTACAAGCAAGTAACCGAATAATGATAAAAGAACGGATCCCGCCAGGCCTGCGGACAGCGCCCTGCCGCCCATCTGCCTGAACGACTTGAAATCCACACCGAGACCGAGTCCGGCCATTGCCATCCCAATCAGCAAGTAGGCAAAGCTGACGATTGCAGCGGCGGCATCTTCACTGATCATCCCGGTTGTATTCAGGGCACTGACAGCAAGAAAGCCAAGGATGAACCAGGGAATCGGCAGAGCTGATAAGGTCATTTTTTGGCCGGCACTCTGGTTTTCTTTTCTCCGGATGATAAAACCAATCAGGATCGCTACCGGAACAAGCAATGCCACGCGGGTCAATTTTACAATGATGGCAAGGTCCGAGGCCTGTTGCCCAGCCGGATCAGCAGCGGCTACCACATGTGCGATTTCATGCAATGTGCCACCCGTGAATACTCCATAATCAAGGGCATTCAAACCAAGATAGGAGAATAATAGCGTATAGATGATGGTGAAAATCGTCCCTAACACCGCGACATTTGCGGCCCCGACAGCCGTTTCCTTCTCATTTGCCTTAATAACCGGTGCGATGGCGACAACGGCGGCTGCTCCACAAATGGCAGTACCGCAAGCAGTCAGAATGCCTAGCCGCTTTTCAACTTTAAACAGTCTGCTTAATCCATAAACGACCAATAGCGCAAACATCAGGTTTGCAAAGGCAATCAAAAATACTGTCGCTCCGGCATTGTAAATATCGGAGAGGTTCAGCCTGAATCCGAGCAGGATGATGCCAAGACGGAGGAGTTTTTTACTTGAATAAGAAGCACCCTCCATAAGACCGCTGTTCACTCCTGCCGTTGCGCGCCAAACCATTCCGAACATGATGGCAATGACGAGCTGTCCCATGATGGAAAAGAATGGCAGTCCTGCTAGTAATCTAGCGGCCAGTGCCAAAGCTAATGTTAATAATATCCCTTTCATCACCGGAACAGTGAATCGGGGCAGAAAATCAGTTGTTTTCATATGTGCACTTCCTTTATATCGATCTACCTATCTATCACTTTAACGAATGAAAGGAAAATAGCAAAGCCCTGGTAAGTATTCTGAACTGAATTGGCAATATTCATAAAATAGAAAAATACTTAGAATCGTGATTCTGCCTGTAAAAGTTAATGGTGCCGCCATATTAGCTCTTTTCCTCCGGCACAAAGGAATTTTCCAATAATAATCGAATAAGCTATAGGTATAAGCCCATGTCCCGAAAAAATATGGGTGATGAACTTATGAAGGGAGCGCTGAGTCTTCCGAAGTCAAAATATTAAAAATAGTCTTTTTTTAGGGTGTTCTTTAGGAGATCGAAGTGTTAAACTATGCTTGTGTTTACAAATTTCTACAGTGGGGTTCTGTTTCTTTATCGAAAAATGTAAGCATTTACAATTTTAAAGAAAGAGGTGTTGAGTATGCTAGGATTTTTACAAAGGATCGGGAAAGCATTGATGCTGCCGATCGCAGTTCTACCTGCAGCTGCGCTATTGCTGCGCCTCGGGCAGCCGGACTTATTGAATATTTCTTTTATCTCTGCAGCAGGTGACGCAATCTTCGCTAACCTGGCGCTATTGTTCGCGATTGGGGTTGCCGTCGGAATTGCAAAGGATGGGAACGGAGCGGCCGGACTTGCCGGTGCGATTGGTTACTTCGTATTGACTAAAGGAGCAGGCGCTATTGATGAAAGCATCAATATGGCGGTACTTGGCGGTATCCTTTCCGGTGTAATTGCCGGTTTGCTTTACAATCGCTACCATGATATTAAATTGCCTGACTGGCTTGGTTTCTTCGGAGGCAGGCGATTTGTGCCAATCATCACTTCTTTGGTCATGATTATCCTGGCAGGAATTTTTGGTTATATTTGGCCGCCAATTCAGGCTGGCATCAACAATATTGGAGAATGGATAGTCGGCGCAGGTGCTCTTGGAGTAGGCGTATTCGGATTCTTGAACCGCTTATTAATTCCAATGGGCCTTCACCATGTTCTGAATGCTCTTGTCTGGTTTGAGTTTGGTTCATTTACAGATGCCGCAGGAGAAGTTGCGAAAGGTGACCTGAACCGCTTCTTCGCCGGCGACCCGAAAGCCGGTATCTTCATGAATGGTTTCTTCCCAGTCATGATGTTCGGTCTTCCGGCAGCCGCTTTCGCGATGATTGCTGCCGCGAAAAAAGAACGTAAAAAAGCTGTTACAGGTGCCCTTGTAGGTGTAGCCTTCACATCTTTCCTAACAGGGATCACTGAGCCAATCGAATTCTTGTTCATGTTCTTATCTCCATTCTTATATGGAATTCATGCCGTGTTGACTGGTTTGGCGATGTCCATCACTTACTTGCTGGATATCCACCACGGCTTCGGGTTCTCTGCCGGTGCGATTGATTTCGTCTTAAACTACGGTATTGCCCAAAAACCATTGTTATTATTGGGTGTCGGGTTGGTATATGGAGTACTTTATTTCGTAATATTCTACTTCCTGATCATCAAGCTTGATCTTAAAACGCCTGGTCGTGAAGACGAGATTGAAGGAGAGTTCACGGAAAGCGGTTCTTCAAAAGGAAATTACTCTGAGCTTGCAGACCAGTACCTAGCAGCGCTTGGAGGAAAAAGCAACCTGAAGGAGCTTGATAACTGCGTTACCCGCCTTCGTTTAAAAGTAGCTGATATGGATAAAGTAGATGAAGCAGAGCTAAAACGGCTTGGCGCAAAAGGTGTGCTGAAACTAAATAAAACAGACCTTCAAGTTATTGTTGGTACCGATGTTGAGTTTGTAGCCAATGAAATGAAGCGGAAATAAGGAATGTGCTCAAGGGACTTGGCGGTTTTTACCGCCAGGTTTTTATTTTTATTAGCGTCCATTCAAAAATGCACCTTCTTTTTTCAGGATTTTATTAAAGAAGATCCATTTCCTGCACTATTCTAAGACGGTAGTGCCTTAAAGGCTTCATTCATTCATTAATTTTTATTTTTTCACCAGTTAAACAAACTTTTTCACCAGTTGGACTAAAGAATTCACCGGTTGGAGGAGTTTTTTCACCAGTTGAAGTAAATATTTCACCAGTTGTGAATTCAAGAATCAAATCTCATCCGCTGCATCACTCATGTAATACTTTTTACATATGATAGGGAGGTAATTAACAATGAAACGTTTATTGGATTGCACAGCATCAGATTTTGAAAAAATGACAGGGCAGGATTTGAAAAAAGCAATAATCGCCTCGGAAGGAAGAACGATTTTATCAGAAGTGATTGGTGCGTTTTCGCCGCTTTACCCTGCGGTAACGAATGCTGAGATGGCCGCGGCGTTTGGGGCAGACTTGATTCTGTTGAATTTTTTCGATGTTATGAACCCAGCAATTGAGAGTCTGACGGAAACGGTACCAGAAAATGTTGTCCGTAAATTGAAGGAGCTGGCTGGTCGTCCAGTCGGTTTGAACCTTGAGCCGGTTGATCTTCAGGCGGATAAGCTAGAGGTACTCCAGCAGCTGCCACAAGGGAGGATTGCGACTGAAGCATCACTTAAGAAGGCTAAGGAGCTTGGTTTTGACTTTGTCTGTTTGACTGGAAATCCTAAGACCGGCGTGACCAATACGGAGATTACAAAGGCGATCGAAAAAGCACGTGCGGCATTTGGTCCAGAGGGATTGATCATTGCCGGGAAAATGCATGGGGCAGGGGTCGCAGGTGAGACAGGCAGTTCGATGATGACGGAAGAAACCCTTCATGCATTTGTCGAAGCAGGCGCAGATATTATCTTGATTCCTTCGCCAGGCACAGTACCTGGCTTTACGGTTGAGAAGACAGCCAAGCTTGTGGATTTGGTACATCAAAAGGGGGCCCTCGCCATCCTGACAACTGGTACAAGCCAGGAAGGAGCCGATGAGGCTACAATCAAGCAAATCGCCTTGAACAGTAAAATGGCAGGTGCTGATTTATATCATATCGGTGATGCAGGAGCAGCTGGAATTGCTTCTCCGGAAAATATTATGGCGTATTCAATCGTCGTACGCGGTAAAAGGCACACATATATAAGAATGGCGGCTTCTGTATTAAGATAGTCCAATTATTGTAAGTTCGCAGCGTCGGGAAAATGGGTAAAAGAAGACCATAATGCTGATACTAAGTTAAGGAGGGATATCACATGAATAAAGACAAGTTTGTCAACGCAGACCCAAATTTAAAGCCAGTATCATCTAGTCTTGAGAAAGAACAAATAAATACAGCAGAATGCAATATAAAGCCAAAGGATGATGAAAAGGAAGGTAATGCAGAAGACATCTCAATCATGAATAACCAATATTCCATCATGGGAGATATCGACTAAAATACTGGAGGGATAAGAGATGAAAAAAGACAGATTCGTCAATATAGACCCAAATGCCAAACCCGTATCGTCAGGTCCCGAACAGGAACAAATTGAAACGAGCGAAGCAAACATGAAACTCCAGGAAGCATTTTATGATGAAAACGAAAGCAATGGAGTGGACCCAGCAAACCTCAATAACCAGTCTGCCATTCTTACTGATATGGATTAAAAGCCGGCTAATCAATGCCGGCTTTTCTATTTGTATTCTTATCTTATTGATGACGGTCCGTCTTATCACTTTGGTCCTTGTTGCGTTTATTGCCCTTACTGTTATCCCCGCTAGTCAATTCACCAGAAAACTCAGCCATCTGGTTCCCGTTTTTAGGTGAATTTTGATTTTTGCTGCCTTTATTGAACTTTTTAGTCATGGTTAGCCCTCCTTTTAATTGTACAGGTTAGTTTTCCCGAAATAGACTGGCAGTTATGTACAAAATGTTATTCAAAACGTTTTTTTTACAAGACTGTCTCCAATGAAAAAAGACAGCTGAAATCCAGCCGCCTTGTCTACACTCAATATGAACCTTATTAGTCTCTTATTTCACCTGGGCCTTTTCATTCATCTCATCTTCACCGACAAGCTCTACCCGGGCGTACTTCTTCATTTCCTTGATCATGTCACTGGCTTCTTCGTACAGGGTATCGTCCTGGAATTCCTCTGAGTAGTAAAGGGTATTGTTTAACATAACTTTGACGCGAAGCCTTGTTCCGGATTCGGTATCCTCATCCCCCAATGTAACGGCGGATCGATTGGTTTCGTGCTGGCTGACCAGGATTTTATTGCCTTCGTTTTCTTTTTTCACAGCTTCAACTATTTCCTGTAAAGAATCAACTTGTCTCAATTACATCACCCCTTTAATTATGTATTCCATGTTTCCAGGTTTTAAAACCAGTGAAAGGACAATCGTGTGAAGATTTTCGCGAAATAGCTGCAAAGTTTTGCGAAAAGGACCTCAAAGTATGATTTCGAATGTTGATCCTGCATGCAGTTGGCTTGTGCACGTGATTTTTCCACCGTGCGCTTCAATAAGCTCCTTTACGATAGCAAGACCCAGTCCAGATCCGCCTAGTGCCTTGGATCTTGATTTATCAACGCGGTAAAAACGGTCAAATATCCAGGGTATGTCTTCTTTTGGGATACCTTTTCCTTCATCTTTTACGAGAAGATGCGTCTTCCCACTCTTTTTAAATACCTCAATTGTCGTGGTGGATCCTGCCTCCGAGTATTTTCTGGCATTATCAAGCAGGTTAAGAAGGATTTGTTCAAGGCGGACAGGGTCAGCCTCGATATATACTTCCCCATCGCAGATGATATTAAGCGTGATTTTTTTTTCGATATAAGAGGGTTGGATTTTCGTATGTATTCCTCTTAAAAAAACGCAAAACTCCAATTTTTCTTTATTGATCGTAAAAGAGTTTTCATCCATTTTGGCAAGGTCAAATAAGCCTTTTATTAACCCGGAAAGCTTTGTAGCCTCTTCATGGATGATCTGCAAGTACCTGATCCTTTCTTCAGGAGCTGTCCCGTTTTTTCCTGCGATATCGGCATATCCCTTAATATAGGTGAGCGGAGTTCTAAGCTCATGGGAAATACTCGCCAAAAATTCGTTCCGCTGCTTTTTGATATGTTTCAAATCATCTGCGAGCACCTGAATCGATTCGCCGAGCTCGCCCAATTCATCATTCCCAAGCCGGGGAAGGGCGACAGAGTAATCACCCTTGCGGATTTTAAGAGTCGCTTCATTCATTTTAATCACCGGCTTTGTGATGAAACGGGAGAGGAAAAGGGTGATGATGGCCATCGAACTAAGAAGCAAAATTCCGGCAAGCCAGAAATGCTTGTTCAGCCTGGTAATCAGGCCCTGAACCCGCTCGGTGTTCTTAAACATATATACAGCACCATTATGATCAAGCGGGCTGACAGAGGCGATATATTTCTTGTCCTGCCAATCATCTTCAAGTATCAACCCGTCTCGCGTAATATCCATCGGTGATTTTTCGATGATTTTCATTATGGTGCGGTCAACTGGAATCGAAGATGAAACGATCTCACCTTTTTTATCCGTAATCACTACATGCGTATCTGTGCGCGATTCCATCGAAGTGATATGGTGTATGGTTTCTTCGAGATAGGAGGTTTCAAGGATGTCACGGTGATTATTCCCGCGGGTTTGCAATGATGCAAGCTCCTCATCGATCCTGGAGTGGATGATGGAAGAATGAAGGAAATAAAGCGAAATCCCTTCCACTAACAATATCGTTATGAAGAAAACTGCACCAATTTTCATCGAAATACGATCCATTACAGCCACTCCTCAAATAATCTTATAATTATCATACTAAAAAACTGTTTTTGAATAAATTTCTTATTGCCCTCAGCATTATACTTGGGGTAATTTTTCGCGGATTTCCTGCGTAATTCTTATAAAAAGGAGTTTACGAGAAGAGCATATCAAAAAAGTATCCAGAAACAGAGCAGATATAAGAAAATTGAATATTTTAACAAATTCATTTATTGTAAAGGATAATCGTATTGTATATAGCAATTAATTGCGTGATTAGAAGGAGGGGAACAATGAAAAGAGATTTCTATTTTTCCAAGGCGAGGATTTTGGGACTTACAGCCTTACTGGTCTTGCTGATTATTGGCTTTATTGTGGCGGAAATTTATATGCTGGCAGACCCGGGTGAAAATGTTGCTGTCATCGTATTTATTAGTGCTGTGATTTTATTGCTGATCTGGTCCTTGTTTTTACTTGGAAGAAATTTTATGGAAAAAGAGGCGAATGTAACGGTCAGTGAAGATGGCCTGACAGTGAGGGGGACAGCAGGACCCGGCTTTATGCCCTGGGAGGACATAGAAGGGATGCTCCCATATGAAGTCCATAATAATGAATTCCTTGGGATCCTATTAAAAAATGAAGCAGACTATATAGAATCCTTGCCTAAAAACAAAAGGCGACTGGCAAAAATAAATTTGAAGACAGGATTCCCAGCCTTCAATATCGGGCTCAGTAATTTAAAAGATAAAAAGGAGCTAGTCAACCTTTTAGTTGAAATGCAAATCCCTTTCTACATCCCGACAAACAATAAAGAAACCCCAGAACAATCCAACCCGCCAAAAGACAAGAATTTACCAAGTTAACGCTTCACCGTACTGGGGGTCAGACCCCCAGTACGGTGAAGCGTTAAACCGCCGGGGGTCAGACCCCTGCCGCGGTGACGTGATAAAGTGTTGTTTTCATGGGAAAAGCGAAGGACTTTCATCCTTCGCTTTTACTATTTTTTATAGAAGGTCATTTACCTTGTATACTTTTCCGTTTTCAAGCTGACTGCCAAGAAGCAGCTTTACGAGTGCTCCTGCCACGGTTTCAGGGCTGCGAAGACTGCCGCTTTCTTTATAATTCTTGAAGGTTTTCAGGTCGGCGAATGCTTCCTCCGAGGATGAACGGATCGTTGCCTGCATATCTGTGTCCATGATTCCGGGGCTGAAGGCGATGATTTTACTGTTGCTTTCTGCCTTTTCGAGTTCGAGTCCTGCTGTCATCGTAAACATATTGATCGCAGCTTTCGTGCTGCAATAGATGCTCCATCCATGGATCGGCCGCTCGGCAGCACCAGAGGTTACATTGGCAATGACGATTTCAACCGCAGTTTTCTTAGCCTTTTGTAATATTAGATTGCAAATCAGGATCGGTGCCGTTAAATTGACTTGAACATTGTTCATGACCAGTGAGGAATCGAGTTCTCCAGCTACCTCAATCGGCTCAATCACGCCGGCGTTGTTGATCACAAAAATCTTTTCAGCATCCTTTAAGATGGTCTCAGTAATCTCCGAAAAAACATTCTGGACTTGCTCTTCAGAACCAAGATTGCATGAGTAATGACTATATCCTGTTCCAGCCTCAGCAGCAACCTGCTTTAATTCAGTGTTCTCATGTCTGGCAATTGAAATGACACTAATACCTTCAGCCAATAATTGCTGGGCCGCAGCTGCGCCTAGTCCTCTCGAAGCTCCGGTTATGACAGCATATTTCATCTTAACACCCCTCAATATTTATACTGGTATTACACCGGTGCTGACAGCATCGATATTCTTCAATAGCCAGTTTTTATTTTCTTCATTAACAATCCTCGCAGCTGTCTGAAGCGCCAATTCGAGATTTCGTTCCTGTTCAGCCAGATTGCTTTTTACTGCGTTCGCCCGTGCGAGTGCTTCATAAGCAAATCCAAGATCAAAGTCACCTAAATCGTGCTCAAGGCAGAGCTTCAATGATTTATTTGCATGATGCAGTGCGGGTTCCGCTCTACCTAGAATCGCATAAACTCTCGAAATCTGCCATTCTCCACGCGCAAAATTCAGTGGTGACCCAACAATTCCCCAATGGTATCGAGAAGCGTTCGCTGCATAAACCATCGAATCATTCTCAGCTTCTGTCCGATCCTGTTTTTCAATCAAATCCCAAGTAAGGTTAAATAAGTCGATCGCCATTTTTTTATGTGTTGTAAAATCCATATCCAGTTCCATCGTTGATGACTCCTTTAAATTGTTTTATAAAGTAACAATTTGACAAAACAATGGAATCTCCTTTTTAAAAAGATGGCTTTGTTAAATTAGACTGTTGATTTTCGCTCCAGGCACTCGCTTTCCAGGGGCATTCAGGTGAGCCTCTTGCTAAAAATAAAAATGGACCTTTAAAACAGACAAAAAAATAAAAACAGCATGGTTCCCGAAACCATGCTGCAAAAACCATCTATTTGAGAAGGCTTTTCCATTCATTTATAAACGGTGCTGCAGAAGAATTCGGGGATGAAAGCACTTCTTCTGTCGGACCGCTTTGTTTAAGTTCTCCAGCCATCAAGATCGCAAGTGTATCAGCTAAGTATTTTAGCTCCATAAGATCATGACTGACAAAGACAGTTGTCGTTTTAGTCTGCTGGATGATGGCTTTAATATCTTTCAATAATTGCACCTTCGTAGGAAAATCAAGGGCAGAGAAGGGTTCGTCCAGGAATAGGACCTCAGGCTCCAGCACCATTGCTCTGGCAAGGTTGACGCGCTGTGCCTCTCCGCCTGATAAATGATAAGCATGTTTTTTTGCAAGGTGGCTGATCTGGAATTTTTCAAGCCAGTACGAAACCTTATTTTTGATTTCCAGGCGGGGAAGCTTCCGCAGCTTCAGCCCTGCCGCAACATTGTGAAAGACTGTTGTATCAAGCAGGAGCGGCTGCTGCATCGCGACTGCGAACTTCCTCCTCATCTCAATTGTCAGGTCATTCGTAATATCTTTTTCTTTAAAAAAAATCTCACCATGTGCAGGCTGCTCCAAAAGGGAAAGGGCTTTGATAAATGTACTTTTTCCGGCACCATTAGGGCCCATGATTCCCAGGACTTCACCCTCTAGAATCTCAAAATGGGGGATGGAAAGGAGCACTTTCTTTCCGGCTCTTGCCTCTAGATTTTTAACAGTGATAAGAGGGATCATAGGCTTCGCTTCCTTTGCTGAAGATAGGTTAAGCAAAATGTAATGATGAATGCCAATGTCATCAGGATGAATGATAAGGCGAGTGCGATATCAAAATTTCCCTTTGAAACCTCCATAACAATAGAGGTAGTTAAAATCCTTGTTTCACCGCTGATGTTGCCGCCGACCATCATGGCGGCACCGACCTCGGCAATTACCCTGCCGAAACCAGCGATGATCGCCGCAAGAATCGCGAGCTTAACTTCCTTCATTAAAATCCAATAAAGCTGAAGCCTGGTCGCCCCTAATGCTTTTACCTGTAAAATCATCTTTGGATTGATCTGTTGAAAAGCCGTACTTGTCAGCGCGGTGACAATCGGCAGAGAAACTAATATTTGAGCCATGATGATGGCAGTAGGAGTGTAAAGCCAGGCAAAATCTCCAAGCGGGCCTGACCGCCACAGGAAAAGCGTAATCCATAGTCCGGCAACGACAGGAGGGAGGCCCATGCCTATATTGATCAAGGCAAGGACAAACCTCCTGCCAGGAAACCTGGCAAGTCCAAGCAACATGCCAGCTGGCAGGCCGATCAGTGTGCTAATCAGGACTGCCGTTATCGAAACCCTGAGAGTCAGCAGCGTGATTTCAAGGATTTCAAGGTCACCGGACAGGAGCATCTCTATCGCTTTTTTTAATCCTTCTAATAATAGTTCCATCTGCAATCCGCTTTCTATCTAGTTATTAATCTTCAAAAAGGAAGAAGAGTGGTTCGCCGTACTTCTCCACGCCGAATTCCTTAATTAGATTTTTAGTGTCATCATTGATCATGAACTCTACAAATGCTTTTGCACCTTCTGTATTTACTTTATCATGTTTTTCGTTGTTAACCTGCATGACGTGATAAATATTAAGAAGGCTTTCGTCTCCTTCTACCAAAATCGCTGTATCAGGCATGTTTTTTTGCTGAGCAAGGAAGGTGGCACGGTCTGTCAAAGTGTATCCTTTTTTCTCTGATGCGATCTGCAGTGTGGCGCCCATGCCTTGTCCAGCTTCAATATAGGCAGCTTCTAGGCTTTTAGGATCCAGTGATGATTTCTTCCATAGCTCAAGCTCTTTTTTATGTGTTCCGGAATCATCGGCGCGAGAAACGAATGTTGCTTTTGATTCAATCATTTTCTTTAAAGCTTCCGGAACTGTCAGGCCTTTCACTTTAGCTGGATCCTCAGCAGGACCAACGAGGATAAAATCGTTATACATGACTTTCTGGCGGTTGATCGCGTCGCCGCTGTCAACGATTTTTTGTTCTGCTTCTGGAGCGTGGACAAGCAGGACATCTGCTTCACCGCGGGTTCCCATTTCCAGAGCCTGTCCTGTTCCTACAGCAATGGTTTTAACATTGTAATTGTTGTTCTTTTCGAATTCAGGAATCAAGACATCAAGCAGTCCGCTGTCTTGCGTACTTGTTGTTGTTGCAAGAATCAAGTCTGCAGCTTTTTCTGATTTCTCAGGTGCAGCAGCTGACTTTTGTTCTGTTTCTTTTGCAGAAGAACAGCCAGTAATAAAAGCGAACATAAGTACAAGTAAAAGTGAGATAAGATGTTTGAACTTCATTTTCATGCCTCCGTCAATTGGTTTCCATAAATGATTTTTCCGAGATCTTCAGCACCATAGCCATCAAGCTCAAAAATGCTCTCTTTGAAATTAGTAAAATGGATAAGGTCAATCAAGTGCTGCAAAGCTTTTTTGTTATCCGGCGTCCAGCGGAAAACAAGGTCAAACTGTTCCTTAGTCAATGGAATGAAATCCAATCCGAGCTGGCTTGCCGCACACTTGATGCCAAAGGCAGCATCTGCAGTTCCCCTGCTAATATGGGCAGCTGCTCCGAGATGGTTCCATTCCTCATCATCATAACCCTTTACATCAGAGGGCTGCAGGTTCTCTTCTGCTAAAAAAGAGTCGAGCAGGAAGCGAGTGCCAGCACCTTTTTGCCGGTTGACAATGGTTACGTCTTTCCGGGTGAGATCTTTAATCCCGCTGATTTTCTTCGGATTTCCCTTTGCTACAATCAAGCCCTGTTCCCTTGAAGCTAATCTCATGACTGTAATCGGCTCATGGACAAACAATTGCCGAATAAAGGGAAGGTTGTACTGCTGTGATACAGGGTCGAGCAAGTGGATCGCCGCGATGTCAGCGCTGCCCCTGTATAGCATCATCAATCCTTCAAGGCTGCCTATGTATGAGGGTGTAATCGACAGGCCTGTTCCTTCGGAAGCTGTATATTTAACAAGGTGCTCGACCAGGAAATCATGGCTTCCAGCAAGCTGAATTGTCTGCTGGACAGTATTTTGTGGATCTGTCTGCCGCTTATTTGGAGCTGTCATGCTTTCTTTAAATCTGGTAAACTCGCTTTCTTCGATTCGCATTTTATTGCCGACTTTAAAAGCAACAAGATCGCCCCGCTTAATCATTTCGTAAACGGTATATTTAGAGATTTTTAACATGGAAGCGATTTCATCAGGAGTGTATATTTGCAAAAGTTTCCCTCCTTTCCTTCATAATCTAAATATAATAGAATATTTAGTAGATAGATGTGACAATTGTTTGGTTTTGTTAAGTTTTGTTTAGTTTTATCATCAGTTTATCATAACCTGTTCACAATTTAGGTAGAATATTGAAAATTTTTGGTGAAATCCACGTTTTTTCCAAATTCAACCTTCACAAAATACTCTGGGCAGTATAATGTATTTCTGCTTCATACCATGGTAAACTAAGCAATAGACAGATTTAATGAAGAAAGGACACTGGAGAATGCAAATTTCAGATAAGGCTCGCGACATTCTTAAAGAGATCCTCGCAGAGCGTAAAGCAAATGGTATTCGCGTCTACTTCGGCGGCTATGGCTGAGGAGGCCCGCAGATAGGTCTGGCTCTGGAAGAGCCGGAAGAAGATGATCATGTAGCAGTTATTAATGAGATACAAGTTGCGATTGAATCCCATATCGTCGACTATACAGAAGGTTTATCGCTGGAATACGATGAGTACCGAG
Organism: Bacillus sp. JJ1122; assembly: GCF_036964885.1. Lineage (NCBI taxonomy): Bacteria > Bacillati > Bacillota > Bacilli > Caryophanales > Bacillaceae > Bacillus > Bacillus sp. JJ1122. Next base: position 109,750 of record NZ_JBALQL010000001.1, read on the forward strand.
AAGGATTAGTCCTGATGGGGAACGAAGGCGGCTGCTAAAGACTTCAAGAAAAAATGCACACCCATTGCGGTGTGCATTTTTATATTTCATCTTTTATTTGTTGGCGGTTGATTTTCATCTGGAAAAAATTGAATAGAATTTCCAGTTCGCCAAATTAATTCGTTTTCCGCTAATAGGTCAAGCAATTTCGCCAATAAAATAATCTCAATTAATATTATTCCTTATATCACTAACCAAAATGAATTGATCTTCAACGAAAGCTGCATCACCCTCACTAAAACTGCCCAGTGAATTGAAAATACAGCACGACAATCCCCATCAGCCAAACGTAAACAGCAAAAGGCTTCAATGAATGGCTCTTCAGATAGCCAATCATCCATTTCACCGCTATATATCCAAAAATAGCGGAGGAGAGAATTCCGATGAGCAAAGCCTGGAGGGAGATGGTCTCGCTGCCACCGCTGAATAGATCCTTTGACTGGAGGACAATGGCTCCTACTATAGCTGGTGTAGACAGCAGGAAAGAGAAATAAGCAGCGGTTTCACGGTCTAGTTTCCTCCATAACGCAGCCACAATCGTAAAGCCTGAACGGGAAATCGCTGGAAAAATTGCGGCAGCCTGGAAGGTCCCAATAATCAGAGCATCCGTATAGCTGATGTCTGCCATTTTCTTGCGGCCATTTTTAATCGAATCGGCGAACCATAAGAACGCACCCGTAATGAGGAATTCCCATCCTATCGTTACGCCTGTTTTCGATATCTCATCAAAGTAATCTTCAAACAATAACCCTACCACGACTGCTGGCAGCGTCCCGACGACAAGAAGGAAGGTCATTTTCCCAAAAGGATTTTTCAGGATCTTGATGAATTCACTTTTGTAAAAAACAAAAACAGCCAGCAGCGTTCCTACATGGAGCATCGTATCGAGAAGGAGACCGGCTTCTTCCAGTCCAAAAAGGTTCCTTCCAAGATAAAGATGCCCAGTGCTGCTAATCGGCAAAAACTCGGTCAGCCCCTGAATCAGCCCTAATATAAACGCTTCAAGTTTTGATAGCATAAAGAAATCCTCACTTTTCAAAAATTTAATTGAATACATTGCATCTCGAATATTTACTAAAAATCGTTAAAACCTATATCTGATAAAACATCAACAAAGCTCCCAAAAAAGAAACAACCTTGTCCACTACAAGGCTATGAGTCATACTGCCTGGCTATGCCCTCAAATTTTGATGCGGTGAAAAAAATCGATATTTACTGTAATTTCTAATACAATAGTAGAAAACGATATGATAAGCAGGTGGGGGAATTGAACAATCATACGCATTTGTTTTTCAATACATCGATCGGCGTGCAGAAGCCGGAGAATATTCGCAATAAAAACCAAAGCTGCCCATTTTGTGCCAGAGATGAACTGACAGGGATCATCGATGAGGAAGGGCCGATCCTGTTGCTGAAAAATAAGTTTCCTGTCCTGGAGAATGCTTTCCAGACGGTATTGGTCGAAACCGATGTTTGTGATGAAGAGTTTTCGCAGTATTCAGCAGATCATTTAAACAGGCTTTTGGACTTTGCGATTCGACATTGGATGAGGATGGAAGCATCAGGGGATTTTCGTTCGGTCATTCTTTTTAAAAACCATGGACCTCTTTCAGGAGGTACGATTGCGCATTCTCATATGCAAATAGTCGGTCTCTATGACCTGGATTACCATGATAAAATTGGCGAAGCAGATTTCAGAGGTCCTGTGATCCATGAAGACGAGGGAGTGCAGCTGAATCTTTCTGACCAGCCAAAAGTTGGTTTTTATGAATTTAACATCATTATGGATCAAGGAAGACCTTCCGCCACATTCTCATCCTATATTCAGACTGTGGTCCATTACATCATGAATTCCTACCCATATAAATGCAGCAGTTACAATCTGTTCTTTTACAGCTTGAATGGAAAATTGATCTGCAAGGTTGTCCCAAGATTTGTAACAACGCCGCTTTTCATTGGCTACCAGCTGCCACAGGTTCCAAATAATTTGGAATGGATGAGAAATGATATCCAAAGCCGGTATTTCAATGGGACGATGGAAAAGGAAGCATAATCAAATTTTCTGTGAAAATAGACCGATACAGATTATTGCATTCCGGCAGGACAACTGGTCATCAAGAACGCGCAAAAACAGGAACTGTATTGTCTGCAAAGGAATTTCAGCTTTCTCATGTCATGTGTAATAATAACCAATTAATGCGAAGAAGTTGTGATTTATTGTCGAAAAAAATATAATGAAGTATTGTACAGTCCTTCATTAAAGGGGAATAACCATGACTTCTAACCAAAAAAATAATTCCCGGCTCGATTACGGGCTGGTCACGATATTAATTTTATTATTTCTGTCGAGTTGTATTGCCATATACAGTGCCCAGACGACAGGGCAGTATGGCTCTGAAAATTTCCTGTTAAAACAAATCGTCTGGTATGTGATTGGTGCTGGTATTATCACTGCTGTCATCACGCTTGATTCCGACCAGCTCCAGAAGCTTAGCTGGTATGCATATGGCTTTGGACTTGTTTTGCTATCAGGCTTGATTGTTGCTCCGGCAAGCATCGCACCGGTAATCAATGGAGCGAAAAGCTGGTATAAGGTCCCGGGTATGGGAACACTCCAGCCGTCGGAATTAGTGAAAGTGTTCATTGTCCTGGCGCTCGCCAGGGTCATTGTCGACCACCATCAAAAATATCGCCTTAAAACGATACAAACAGATTTTTTCTTGTTGCTTAAAATTGGTTTTGTGACGATGATACCGCTCATGCTCGTCATGCAGCAGCCCGATTTAGGGACTTCACTCGTATACATTGCCATCATGCTTGGCATGATTTTTATCTCAGGCATTACATGGAAGCTGCTTGTCCCGATTTTTGGTACAGGCATGACGCTTATATCCATCATTTTTTACTTTGTCATCTGGAAGCCGCAGATTCTAGAAAAGTATCTGGGAGTAAAGGAATATCAGTTTGGCCGGATCTATTCTTGGATTGATCCTTATAATTATCAGAGCTCAACAGGATTCCAGCTGACAAGATCACTTTTGGCCATCGGTTCTGGTGAAACAGTAGGCAAGGGGTATGGGACAAGGGAAGTTTACCTGCCGGAAAGCCATACTGACTTTATTTTCAGTATCATTGGAGAAGAGTTTGGCTTTGTAGGTGCAAGCATTTTAGTCAGCCTTTTCTTCTTGCTGATCTACCAGATCACAAAGATTGGCATGGAAACGAAAAATGACTTTTACACCTACATTTGTGTAGGCGTAATCAGCATGATTACGTTCCACGTATTCCAGAACATTGGCATGACCATCGGCCTGCTTCCGATTACGGGTATCCCGCTGCCTTTCATCAGCTACGGGGGCAGCTCGTTAATGGGAAATATGCTGGCAGTAAGTCTGATTTTTTCGATCCGCTATCACTATAAAAAATATATGTTCTCAACAAACACTTAAATTTTTCAGCCGACCTAAAAAAAGAGGGTGCCAAAAAGTTTATACCTTTTGGGCACCCTCTTTCTTACAAGATAAGAAAGTATAAAATTCACTTCGAGAAATGTCTAGCTCCAGCGCCTAGCCCCTCGAGTCGGTTCGGTTCGCTCAGGTGAAGTCAAAGAACGATCACCGGTCGGCCCTCCGACGGACAGGACGACCTAGTACCGACATTGCCGCAGGACGCGGCGTTTTTAGTCGGCCAGCGCTTGTCAGGGCTGACCAAGGCGCTTGCGCTTTTCTTATTACTCAACTACACCTACCTCTGTAATTTTCACGTGGGTTTTTACATGTACTGTGATATTTTTATAGTCATCTTGCCATTTTTTAAAATCAAAGCCCCTTGTTTTGCTTTTAAGAAAATGTCCTAAACTTAGAGGATCGACTTCATGCTCCTGAAAGTCAGCAATCATGGCAGAACATTGTTCATTTACTTCTTCTTCAAGTTCTTTCTGGATTTTTTTGATAATAGGCGGCGTCAACATTTTTCCAGTATATTCACGAATAATTCCTTCGATGTTAATTTCAATTGTAACTGTATAGGGGTTTCTCTTATCAAGGATAAATTTATGTTTGGAACCGAGGTCTTTAATGGCTGCCAAATCTTTATCGACCTTTACTTGGAAGGTTCCCATGCTGAATTTATCTGTCAGCAACTTGAAAAAGAACATTTTGTCAGCGGGAATCGTATGAACCATGTGCCCGTTTTTAAATATCGCCACCCCGACAATATCAATGATATCAGTCTCCACTTTCTTCAGAATAGGCAAGTAGGGATCACTCCCTTTTTGATAATGATTGAAAAAAAACAAGTGGAGGTTTGTCTCGGGCAAATTTCGATCCTTTGTATTATGTTTAATTAAATCCGATAGATGGATAGCATTTCCCCTATTGCCATACGTTCCTGACAATATATCCTTGGCCTTTCCATCAGCCACTGCAAGATAAATCCTCGCACCGATGCTTGGATCCCTTTCAAATGAATCCATTAATTCGATGATTCCTTTCTTGGCCATTTCTTCACCAAAGACAGCGATTTCCAGTGATCCCGTTGCCACTGGCTGAGCAGATTTACGTTGGATTTCTTGCATCAAATCCCTGTTGGCTTTGGCCTTAGCTGAAAATGTGAAATTGCCAATGTTCTTATCAGGCTTGAAAACTGGAACCATGACGGTGCCTTCAATCTTATTGTCTTCTGCCAAATCATATCCAATTCCAGTTTCTATATTGACATCATCGATAATTTCTTTTTCTACACATCCTGTCAATAGGAGGGAAAGAGCAAAGAAAGGAATCATTTTTTTAGCTCTCATTTTTGTTTTTCACCTTCTTGGCAATCTTGGTTGCTATGAACAAAAAAGGGATGTAAAGATAAGTGACTGTAAAGCCAATTCTTCCTGTCCAGTCATTCAAAAAGTTTATTTTTGCCCGTGTATCGAAAAAGTTAATGGCTATTAAACAAATAATCGCCAGGATAATTACTCCTTTTCTTTGTTTGAGCTTAAACCCTCTTTTCAGGATGATGCTAGAAGACCAAAGAGCGATGCATACATTTGGAAGAATGATCAAGTTCCAGTTGGCAATGCCTATGTATTCAAATCTTTCTACGAAAGGCATGCTTACGATTTTCCACATCTCCAGGGTAGCCCAAATTGACTTAGCCAGTTGTTCTTCGGAAAAATAGGCGAAAGTAATGATCGCCAATATTGTATAGATCATGGTAGTAAGAAAGACACCGAAATGTGCCCACTTATGTGACTTTTGCGGGTCCTTGATAAAGGGGTAGAAAAAGATTGGTATTTCAAACCCAATATAGGTAAGCGACATGTTAAATGCGCCGGTGGCCATTTCTTTTAGTGAGTGATCAAAAATTGGCAGCAGGTTTCTGAACTCAGCAAATTTAAGGGCAAAGGCAAAAGTCAGCAATAGATAGCTTGGAAGCACAATGCAGAAAAAAGCGACTCCAGTGACAGTCCTGAAGCCCCCAAAGACGATGTAAACAGAGAGGAGCAAAAAACAAAAACTATACCAAAAGATGCTCAGTTCTGGAAACATCCATACTTGGATGACTTCAATATAGGTCCTGAGAACGGCCAAGGCAAAAACCAGCAAATAGACAACGAAAAGCACACTGACGATATTGCCTATTTTTTTACCAAAGACATATGCATTAGCTGCTACAATGTCACCATCAACCGTTCCACATATTTTATAAATCATCCAAATGATGACATGAATACTAAGTCCGGCTCCTAGAACCGAAATCCAGGCATCATAGCCAGCAGCCTTGGCAATGATACGCTGGTAGCCTAATACTCCAATTCCAATTTGCATGGACATAATCAAATAGAGAACAAGAAAAGGCGATACTTGCAATCTTTCAGGGACTGGCTGCTGCGTCGTCATACTTCAAATACCTCCAATGCTCATTCATCGATGTCTTTCTTTTCTTTGGCTTTTTTCTCACTGAAACGTACAGGGTTTTCTGTTCTTAGATATTGTGGACGCTTTGACTGTTTTTTAAAAGGCAGTCGAATGATCGCATCCTTGAAATCTGTAATCCGAGGGGGATATAAAGGTTCAAGGAACGGCCGGCCTAGTGAAGTAAGCCGAATTAAGTGTGTCAATAAAAACGAAAATGAAACGACAATTCCCAACAAGCCCCATAGTTCCGCAAAGAACAGAAAAGGAAAACGCAAGAGCCTGATCGTATTGCCCATACGGTATACAGGCGTTGTAAAGGATGCGAGCGCAGCCAATGCAACGATGATCAGCAGTACATTACTTGTCAAGCCTGCTTCTACAGATGCTGTTCCAATAACGATACCGCCTACGATACCAATCGTCTGGCCGACCTTGGTAGGAAGTCGGGCTCCTGCCTCACGCAAAAGCTCAATCGTTAACTCAAGGAACAAAGCTTCCAAAATAGGAGGGAGGGGAATTTCTCTCCTCGATGTGATCAATGTACTGAGCAGATCCTTTGGAATCAGCTCGTAATGATAGGAAAGCGTCGCTACGTAAATAGGTGTTATTAATATCGAGAAGGCAACCGCAAACAAACGGACCAAGCGGAAAAAAGAAGAAAGCAGATAATTTAAAAAATAATCTTCGAACGAACCGAAGAATTCTACAAGTGTTGTCGGACCAATCAACGCATGCGGCGAACCATCAACAAGGATGGCTACTTTACCTTCAGCAAGGATTGCGGCGACACGGTCTGGCCTCTCGGTATCCAGCAATTGTGGAAACGGAGAATTTTCATTATCTGATATCAATTGCACAATATAAGAGCTATCGGTGATTTCATCAAATTCTATCTCTTTGATCCTTTGCCTAACGGTGTCTATATTGTCAGTATTTGTTATGCCATCGATATATAAGACAGCGATACCACTTTGTGATAGAGTCCCAACGGTATATTTTTCAATAATCAGCTCTTTTACCGGTACCCTCTTACGAATAAGGTTGAGATTTTGATCGATCGATTCAACAAAGGATTCCTTTGGTCCAATAACGCTGAACTCAACCTCAGGCTGGGCAACGGCTCTTACAATTTCTTTTTGTGCCGCAATGAAAGCAAATTGCTTTTCTTCATTTTCCAATGTAAGGAGAACATACCCATTAAAAAGCTTCTTCTCAATATCCTCATTTTTATCGGAAACCTGTACATCGGCAATCGGAATCAGCTTTTTAACATCCTCAATATCCCTGAAATCCCCTTCTAGTAAATAGGGAAGGGCATTATTTTGCAAAAGACTTTCATCTATTAAAGTACTCATAAAGGAAAAACAAAACTTTTTTCCACTCTTTTGATTCACGTAAAATGTTTTCTTGAAGTCATGGGACCTTTTGAACAGGACCTCCCATCCATGATCGTTGAGGTAATTGTCTTGTTCTTGCCCATTATCGGCATGGGTATCTTGTTTAATTGCTTCCTTCTCAAGTTCTTTCATGCGATTTTTCCGAAATAACTGTCTCATTGAAAGTCTCCGCCATTCTGGATTTACACTTATTCTTTCCGAAAATGGGATGTTTATGAAAAAAAGAAAAAACCCACAAGAATTTGCGGGTTTCAGCTTGTCGACAAAGATAAAGTTGATAGACTAATTATTGAAACCCTGTTGATTGGAGTGGAAGGCGCGCAGACTCCTGCGGGCTCACCGCCACCCCCGCGGAAAGCGAAGCGCCTGGAACGGAAATCAACAGACCTGTTTTACTTACCAACCAAAGTAAAAAACCGTAGACAAGCTCGCTTTCATCGAGTTTGTCTACGGTCTGAAACCCGCAAAAATTAGGATTTCTCAATTAATATCGTAATATTTATTATTAGAAAAAATGCAGTTACTTCAAGAAATACTTCTCAATATCATCCAGCATCAGGTTGGCTGCTTTAACGCCTCCGGCTGTGTTCCAGATTGCATCATCTACCTTATGGACTTCACCTTTTTTGGCTGCCTCAAGGTTTTTGAATAATGGGTTTTCAATCCACTCTTTTTCAACATCTGTTGCTTTGCCGTCTCCTTCGTCATATGTGAAGTAGAAGAGGATATCTCCGTCCATTGCTGGGATTCGTTCTTGTGTTACACCTTTTTCGGCAAAGTCATCCATGTTCTGGCTTTCAGGACGGGCAAATCCGATTTGTTCAAGGATGACTCCAGAGAATGAATCTTTATGATAAATACGGACATCCCCAGCCATGAAGCGGACCATGGAAACCTCCATATTCACTTTGTCTCCTAACTTAGCTTTCAGGTCTTCAATTCTCTGATCATAGGCTGCAATCACTTCCTTGCCCTTTTCTTCCTTGTTGACTGCTTTAGCATAAAGTTCAAAGTTATTCTTCCAGTTGCCGCGCAGGTCCTCAGCAAAAACAGTAGGTGCGATCGCACTTAATTGTTCGTAAATATCTTCCTGACGCATTTTATTTCCGATAATCAGGTCTGGTTTCAACGCAGCAATTGCTTCGACGTTCACCTGGTTTTCAACTCCAACGACTTTTACATTCTTCATTTCTTCAGCGATATGGTCATACCAAGGTTCGCCAGTCCAGGATTGTACGGCACCAACTGGCGTTACGCCAAGCGCAAGAAGTGCCTCCGTTCCTTCATTTGTAAGAATCACGACTTTTTCTGGCGTTTTCTTTAAAGTGGTGGTGCCCATTGCGTGTTCGACTGTGTAACTTTCTTCTTTTTCATTTGGTTTTTCAGCTGTATCCTTTTCTTTATCCTCAGTACCACCGCAGGCTGCCAGCAGCAGAACGGTGAAGACAGTGATAAGGGACAGCATAAATTTAGACAACTTCATATGTATTTCCTCCTAAATGTTAATGATAATCGTTTTCAATTAGCGCTCTTTTATGATAAAATGATTATGTCATATGTGTCAATACCTAAATGATAATGATTTTCATAATCAATGACGAATTTGTGAAACTCGCTGCCATTATAATGAAATGGCCTTGAATATCATTTAAAGTTAAACATATTAACAGATTAGAAACTTTTTTATATAGAAAGGTAATAGAACAATGCTGCTAAAAACCAATGGTCAAAGATGTACTGGCCTAATCATTGCCATCCTATTTATTCTATTTTTAATATGCGCGAGCATCGTGTATGGATATACCGAAACCTCATGGGGAACAGCCATTAATGCGTTTACTAGCTACAATGGATCAAATGAACACATCATTATTCAGTCGGTTCGCCTTCCGAGAGCCTTAATTGCCGCTGCCGTTGGGGCAAGCCTGGCGATAGCAGGTGTGTTGATGCAAACCCTGACCAAAAACCCGCTTGCGTCACCAGGAATCTTTGGGGTGAATGCGGGAGCAGGCTTTGCTGTGGTTGTTGCCGTAACGATTTTTTCGGTTGGCAGCTTGCAAGCTTTTGCCTGGATTTCATTTCTTGGAGCTGCGGTTGCTGCCATTAGTGTTTATGTCATTGGCTCAGCTGGCCGTGAAGGTCTGACACCGATGAAATTGACACTGGCCGGAGCAGCAATGACAGCCATGTTTTCTTCTTTTACACAAGGGCTGTTAGTTCTTAACGAGGCTGCTCTTGAGCAAGTGCTTTACTGGCTGGCTGGCTCAGTACAGGGCCGAAAGCTGGAGACCCTGTCAGGTGTCATGCCTTATTTAGGGATTGGCTGGGCGGCATCCATTTTGATTTCCTCTAAAATGAATGTTCTATCCATGGGAGATGATGTTGCTAAAGGTCTTGGACTGAATACTGGGCTTGTTAAAATAGCTACAGGTGTCATCATCGTTCTTTTATCCGGCGGTGCCGTTGCTGTGGCTGGTCCAATTGGTTTTATCGGGATTGTCATTCCACATTTGACAAGAGCCGTCGTTGGTATTGATCACCGATGGGTAATTCCTTTTGCAGGGATTTTGGGAGGAATGCTCCTTCTGGCAGCTGACATAGCAGCACGTTATATTTTAATGCCCCAGGAAATTCCCGTGGGAGTCATGACGGCAATGATTGGAACTCCATTTTTCATCTACATTGCGAGAAAGGGGTTCAATGGTAAATGAGTCAATATACAAGTCTGAGACTGTTAAAAGGGAAAATATCTTTCTTGATTGATAAAAAAGCTGCTGCGATCTTCCTGGGATTACTGGCGTTGTCATTTGGAGTTTTTATCCTAAGTACTGGCCTGGGGGATATGGCAATAAGCCCTTTACATGTTATTCAAGTATTCTTTGGCGGGGGAAGTGATATGGAAAGATTAGTAGTTCAATCATTCCGTCTTCCAAGAATAATTGTCGCTTTAATGGTCGGAGTCGGCCTTGCTGTGGCTGGCGGACTGTTGCAGGGGATGATCAGGAATCCTCTCGCTTCACCCGATATTATCGGAATAACTGGCGGAGCATCTGTAGCTGTCGTCGGATTTTTAGCATATTTCAGTGATGAGAACAATGCTTTGACAGTAAGTATAAAATGGATGCCCGTATCGGCGTTTATCGGTGCGACATTTATTGCTTTTCTAGTCTACTTCCTTTCCTGGAAAAATGGTGTATCGCCTGTCCGGCTGGTTTTAATCGGTATAGGTATTTCTGCGGCGATGCAGGCACTGACAACACTTATGATGGTCATGGGGCCAATTTACCGGGCCAGCCAGGCGAATATTTGGATTACAGGTACGGTACACGGTTCTACATGGGGAAATGTTTGGGTGCTCGTTCCGTGGACTTTGATTTTGGTTTCAATAGCCTTTATCCTTTCAAGAAATGTGAATGTCCAGGAGCTTGGCGAGGAAATTGCGACAGGCGTCGGCGGCCATGTTCAGCGTCAGCGCTTTGTCCTATTGCTTGTCAGTACTGGTTTAGTAGCAAGCTCAGTTGCTTTTGCCGGGGGAATCGGTTTTGTTGGATTAATGGCTCCTCATATGGCAAGGAGGCTTGTTGGCTCTGCTTTTGGGGCTCTGTTGCCGGTTTCTGCATTAATTGGCGGAATTCTTGTCATGCTGGCGGATCTGATCGGGAGGACAATGTTCTCCCCTCTGGAAGTTCCTGCAGGCGTTTTTACAGCGAGTATTGGAGCACCTTATTTTATATATTTGCTTTTTAAGACACGAAATTCATAAGCTTAGATGTGGAAAGGGGAATGGATATGGCCCAGGCAATTGCTGCAGAAAAACTGACATTATCATATGGTGACTCTATCATTATAAAAGAATTGGATATTGAGATTCCGAGGGGTGAGATTACCGTCTTCATCGGAGGCAATGGCTGCGGGAAATCGACATTGCTCCGTTCCATTGCAAGGCTCCTTAAACCGCAGGCAGGCTCCATCTTGCTTGAAGGTGAGGCGATTTCTAAGCTTTCAACGAAAGAGATTGCAAGGAAGATGGCGATCCTTCCACAATCGCCTGCTGCTCCGGAAGGCTTGACCGTTTTACAGCTTGTAAAACAAGGCAGGTATCCTTATCAATCATGGCTGAAGCAATGGTCAGAAGAAGATGAAGAAAAAGTAACAAGTGCTCTGATGGCAACAGGGATCGACCATCTGAAGGACCGGACAGTCGACTCCTTGTCAGGCGGACAAAGACAGCGTGCCTGGATTGCCATGACACTGGCACAGGACACTGAAATTATTCTTCTGGACGAACCCACAACTTATTTGGATATGACGCATCAGATTGAAATTCTTGACCTTCTGTATGAATTGAATGAAAAAGAAGGACGGACCATTTTGATGGTTCTGCATGATTTAAATCTTGCATGCAGATATGCCCATAATATTGTGGCGATCAAAGACCAGAAAATCTTTGCACAGGGAAAACCAGAGGTGGTCATCAACTGCGGCCTTGTGAAAAATGTGTTTGGCATGGAGTGTGAGGTAACGGTTGACCCTTTATTCGGCACCCCTTTATGCATCCCTTATGGAAAGGGACGCTGTATCCTGAAGAATCGTCCGGTAAAAGCACATGAAAGCTGAGTTAACTGCTGATGAAATAAAGGAGTTGAGTAAGTTCCGCTTTGCCGCAGAGCTTCCTGATGGAGTCACTCCAATTGCGTTTACCAGCTTGCTTGAAGAATCCAGCATGAACAACCTGCTCAGGAAGCTTGAAGCGGAAATGTCCGCTCCTGACCTGAAGACCACTGCTTCGGTATGGATGAAGAGACATGCCTTTTTGGCAGTCATTTACTTATATGCGATGAGTGTCTTTAATAAACAGCTTAATGCAGCGCCGGATTCTTTGCTTTTAGTAGAAATGAAGAAAGATGGGCTATGGCTGCCGGATTTTTATTTTAAAAGTAAATCAGCGCTTATTTGTTCGGATGAGGGTCGTAATGAATGGAGAAGGGAAGCGGTACGCCACCTGTTTATGGATAATATCTTTCCTGTAATGGAGGCACTCGGAAAAGCTGCTAAAATCTCGAAGTTGATTTTGTGGGAAAACGTGGCAGTCTATATTTATTGGCTGTATGAAAAAGTAGTTGCTGAACATGCGGATGAGGCAATTAAAGCACGGGCAGCAGAGGACTTCGACTATGTCATTCAGCTCGCACCAGGCTCGTTGTTCGGCAATTATCACCAAAACCCGCTGGCAAGGTATCACGCAGAGCCGGACTATCAGGAAGATGCTGACTTCGTCAGAGTCAGAAAAACCTGCTGTTTTACCTACAAGCTAAATGCTAAAGGTTATTGCAAAACTTGCCCGAAAATTTGCGGACCCAAGAAATAAGGAGTGTTGGAAATGAACAAGACGTTTACAGACCAAATCGACGGATTGCTGGAGAAATACACAGAACTGTTGGTAGGAGAAGGATCCGCTGAAAATAAAGAAAAAGTGAAAGCATGGATTCTGTATAGCCACATCGCAAAGTCAATGCCTCCTCTTGCTAAACATTGGAACGCGGAATATCCTGAGGCAAAGGAAAAGATGAAGAATGTCATTGCAGAAGTAAAGGAACTGAATGAAAGCAAACGCCAGAACCAGAAGTAATACGGCTTATTAAGATAATGGAATTAAGAAAGAACCAACCCGTGGCGGGATGGTTCTTTTTGGCGTGGTCTTCAGCCCTTTAAGGCAGAGTTATTGAAGCTGTCCGCCGTGCGGGAACTGGTTCATATAGCCTTGGAACTGCTGATGGGACTGCTGAAGCTTTTGTGGATCGGTTGCCTCGATGGCATACCAGCCCTTTTTGAACATCAGGTTGTATAGGCTGCGCTGTGCATTCGAGGTTTCGTTGTAGATGCCTAATAAATCTTGGTACAGCTGGTCATGACTGGCTTCGTGCAGTGCCTGAGTATATGAAGTTGTCATATACTTTTCAGTTGTTAAAATATCGTTGATAAAATCACGGTCGTTCATTTGTGGTGTCTTTTGAATCTGTGTTTCTGGATTCTGGATTTTTTGCTGATTCTGATTTTGGTTCATCCGCTTTTCCTCCTGATGATTTCTATTACCATTCATTTGACTAAAGTCCAAGAGCAAGTGCTGCTAACAATTATTGCATTCCGGTATATGCCTGGTTTTGCGGGCTGTTAAGATGTGAAAGAATCGTTTGATAGTGTTTTTCATGCATATGGCAGCATTTCTCAATTTCGGCTTTCAATTCTGGATCCTGGCACTGTTGTGCAAAGAAATGTGCCTTTTTCATTGCAAGAAGATTCCATGAAAGCATATCGGTCAAATATAAAGAATCCTTTGTGGATACGACTGTAGGCGGCTGTTGCATAATTCCCTGCTGCTGCCCTTGAAAATTCATATTCTGCTGCTGCATAACTGAACCTCCTGAATAATGTTTTTATCATCGAATATTATCCTTCCCACAGCAAAATAAAGTATGCGGAACATGATTCGGCAAAAAAGAACATTTTATTACAAAAGTAATATTCAAAAATCCAAAAAAATGATAAAATGATTTTGCTAAATATATAGAGGAAGCAACTTTTTTTAAGGGGTAATGTAATCGGTTTCAATAAGGGGAGGAAAAACAATGGAACAATTAATGAGAGACTTTTTTCTTTTTTTATCAAAAAATAAATTTTTCACTGAAATGGCTAAGAAGTATGGTCTTCGTTTCGGTGCATCCCGCTTCGTAGCTGGTGAGCAAATTGACCAGACTGTCCAGGTCATAAAAGGTTTGAATCAAAAGAAATTAGCTGTCACAGTCGATTTCCTAGGCGAATTCGTTGATAACGAAAGGGAAGCCAATGAGAGGGCAGACAATTCTATTCAAGCCATAAAAGCAATCGGCCGTGAAAAATTGAATGCTCAATTAAGTGTGAAAATGACATCTTTAGGATTTGATATTTCTGAACAGGTTGTCATGAATAATATGCGTAGAATCATGGATGCAGCAAAAGAAAATAATGTCTTTGTCACAATTGATATGGAAGATTATGCGCGCTGCCAAAAAACATTGGATATCTTCAAACAGTTGAAGTCTGAATATGACAATATCGGAACGGTCATCCAGGCTTATCTTTACCGTACTGAAAAAGACATTGAAGATCTAAATCAATATTCACCAAATCTGCGTCTCGTAAAGGGAGCATATAAAGAGTCTCCTGAAGTAGCGTTCCCAGAGAAGAAAGATGTGGATGAAAACTTCAAGAAAATCATAAAAATGCATTTGATGAACGGCAACTATACTGCAATTGCCTCTCATGACGATGCAATTATCAATTTTACAAAGGAATTCACAAAGGCCAATAATATCCCTAACAGCCAATTCGAATTCCAGATGCTATATGGAATTATGCCGGAAAGGCAGCTTCAGCTAGCAAACGAGGGGTACACAATGCGGGTTTACGTACCATACGGAACAGACTGGTACGGTTACTTCATGCGCCGTCTTGCTGAACGTCCTGCAAACGTAGCATTTGTCTTAAAGGGAATGTTCAAAAAGTAAACGAGAATTAACGGCAGGCTGACATAGCAATATGTCAGCCTGTTTGTCTTTTCGAAACTATTTTTTATACTGGCTGTTCTGGCTGTTAACCTTGCCTTCGCCGCCCTGCCCCATAGAAGGACCAGCATTTCCCTTTACACTCGCAGCACTGACTCCCGCCTTCGACGGATGCTTCTTCATCCTAGCCATCATCATACCTCCATATATTAAAGCGTCAACGTACCGGGGGTCAGACCCCCAGCAGAGTAAAGCGTTAAAGCACTGGGGGTCAGACCCCCAATAGAGTAATGCGTTAATGCATTGCGGTCAGCAGGTGATCGCTTTTTTAGGTTGTCCAAACTGGAGAAATAAAATTTTGGTTAAAAAATTCAAAAAATTTTCTTTTTTCCGCACCTTATTATTGCGTAAATTTTTTAAATATTTTATAGTAGTTATTAACAGAACTCATTTATATGCATATTTTTTTTGGTGCAAAAATGAATGAGTATTCATTCAAAAAGAGTCAAAGGGGGAGACAAATTTGATGCGACAAATTCAAAAGGCAGCGGTTCTGGGATCAGGTGTCATGGGATCGGGGATTGCAGCTCATCTTGCAAACATCGGCATCCCAACATTGCTGCTGGACATAGTACCTCGGGAATTAACGGAAGAAGAAAAAACGAAGGGCCTGACGCTTGAAGACAAGCAGGTTCGCAACCGAATCAGTGCAGGTGCAGTTCAAAAGTTGTTAAAGCAAAAACCAGCACCTTTGGCCTCCAAAAAGAATCTTGCTTTGATTGAAGCGGGTAATTTTGAAGATGATATGGAAAGACTGAAGGACGTTGACTGGGTAATCGAAGTAGTCGTCGAAAACCTTGATATAAAGAAGAAAGTTTTTACTGATGTAGACAAATACCGCAAGCAGGGGAGCATCATCAGCTCGAATACTTCCGGAATTTCTGTTGAAGCAATGGCTGAAGAGCGTTCAGAGGATTTCAGGAAGCACTTCCTTGGAACTCACTTTTTTAATCCGCCGCGCTACCTGAAGCTGCTTGAAGTAATTCCTACAAAGGATACGGATCCTGAAGTCTTGTCCTTCATGAAAAACTTTGGGGAAGATAAGCTCGGCAAAGGAGTAGTTGAAGCGAAGGATACACCGAACTTCATTGCTAACAGGATTGGAACATACGGATTGCTCGTCACTGTACGTGAAATGCTTAAAGGCGGCTACAGTGTAGGTGAGGTTGATTCTGTAACGGGCCCAATGATCGGACGCCCGAAGAGTGCAACCTTCCGCACACTTGATGTAGTAGGACTGGATACATTTGCACATGTTGCGAAAAACGTATATGACCAGGTAGAAGGAGAAGAGAAAGAAGTCTTTGAAGTACCTGAATTCATGAAGAAAATGCTTGAGAACGGGTGGTTTGGAAGCAAATCCGGCCAGGGATTCTTCCTAAAGCAAGGCAAGGAAATCCTTGAGCTGGATCCGAAAAATCTTGAATACGGACCTCGTAAAAAATTAAAAACTGCTTCAACTGAAATGAGCAAGCAGGAAAAAGGACTTTCCAATAAAATGAAAGCGCTTGTGTACGCAAAGGACCGAGCAGGTGAGTTGCTTTGGAATATCTTCAGCCCAGTTCTGATTTACTCTGCTGATCTGCTTGGAACAATTGCCGATGATATTGTTGCCATTGACCGCGCAATGAAGTGGGGATTCGGATGGGAAATGGGACCATTCGAAGCATGGGATGCATTAGGCATTGAAAAAGCGATCAGCAAAATGGAAGCTGAAGGCAAATCAGTTCCGGCATGGGTTAAAGAGATGGTCGAGAAGGGCTTCACTTCCTTCTATAAAGAAGAAGACGGCAAATTAAGCTATTATCACAATGGCCAATACGTTGCGGTGGAAGAGAATCCAAAGGTCATTAACCTTAAGCTTTTGAAAAAGCAAAAAGGCGTCATTAAAAAGAATGGCGGAGCAAGCGTGATCGATCTTGGCGATGGCATTGCACTCCTTGAATTCCATTCACACAGCAACTCGATTGGTCCGGATATTCTCCAGATAATCAACTTTGCTATCGATGAAGTCGAGAAGAATTTTAAAGGCCTCGTCATCGGAAACCAGGGCAAGAACTTCTCTGTAGGAGCTAACCTGGCGATGATCCTTATGGAAGCGCAGGATGACAACATCTGGGATCTTGATATGGTCGTACGTCAGTTCCAGCAGACGACAATGAAAATCAAATATTGCTCTAAGCCAGTGGTCGCCGCTCCATTTGGAATGACACTTGGCGGAGGAGCAGAGATGTGTTTACCGGCAGCACATATTCAGGCGTCGATGGAAACTTACATGGGACTTGTTGAAGCGGGAGTTGGTTTGATTCCTGGCGGAGGCGGAAACAAAGAGCTTTATATCAAGCATCTTGAAGGCCTGCCAAACGGAGTTGAATTCGACCTACAAAAGGTTGCCAACAAAGTATTCGAAACAATTGCCATGGCGAAGGTATCAACTTCAGGCGATGAAGCACGCGAAAATAACTTCCTGAACGAAGCTGATGGAATCAGCGTAAACAGCGACCATCTTCTATATGATGCAAAACAAGCTGCTTTAAACCTTTTTGAAAGCGGTTATAAGGCTCCAGTCAGAAAGAAAGTGCCTGTAACAGGCGAACCAGGATATGCGACATTGCTGCTTGGTGCACAGACTATGCATCTATCAGGCTATATTTCTGAACACGACTTGAAGATTGCGAAGAAGCTTGCCTATGTCATTGCAGGAGGAAAGGTTCCATACGGAACAGAAGTAGATGAGCAATACTTGCTTGACCTCGAAAGGGAAGCGTTCCTAAGCCTTGTGGCTGAACCGAAATCACAGCAGCGCATGCAGCATATGCTCGTAAAAGGAAAGCCGCTGCGCAATTAATAGATTGATAATCACCTAGCTTAATATCCTTCCAGCAAATAGCGCTGGAAAATGAACATCCAAGGAAAGAGAGGGAATGAGATGAGAGAAGCGGTAATCGTCGCTGGAGCCCGGACACCAATAGGGAAAGCAAAAAAGGGAACTCTTGCAAATGTACGTCCAGATGATCTAGGTGCTCTCGTAGTAAGGGAGACGCTGAAGCGTGCAGGCAATTATGAAGGGGATATCGATGATCTAATCATTGGCTGTGCCATGCCGGAAGCAGAACAGGGGCTGAATATGGCCCGGAATATCGGTGCGCTTGCAGGACTGTCACATGAAGTACCTGGCATTACAATCAATCGCTACTGTTCTTCAGGCCTGCAGGCAATTGCCAATGCGTCTGAAAGAATCATGATCGGGCATGCAGACACCATCATCGCCGGAGGCGCAGAATCTATGAGCCTTGTGCCGATGATGGGGCATGTAGTCCGTCCGAATGCGAAACTGGCTGAAACTGCTCCGCAATATTATATGGGTATGGGACATACAGCGGAGGAAGTGGCGAAAAAGTACGGAATTTCCCGTGAGGACCAGGACGCATTTGCTGTCAGAAGCCATCAGCGCGCTGCAAAAGCAATCGCTGAAGGGAAGTTTGAGGAAGAAATCGTACCTGTTGATGTGACTCTCCGTACCGTAGGAAAAGATAACAAACTTGTAGAAAAGACTATTCAATTTAAACAGGATGAAGGCGTCCGTCCAGACACAAGCATTGAAACACTTGCCAAGCTGCGCCCTGCTTTTTCAATCAATGGAACGGTAACAGCAGGGAACTCATCACAGACAAGTGATGGTGCGGCAGCTGTCATGGTGATGGATCGTGAAAAGGCGGAATCACTTGGACTGAAGCCTCTGGCAAAATTCAGGTCGTTCGCTTTAGGTGGAGTACCGCCTGAAATCATGGGAATCGGTCCAGTTGTTGCGATTCCTAAAGCATTAAAACTAGCTGGATTGCAAGTTTCTGATATCGGCGTGTTCGAACTGAATGAGGCATTCGCATCGCAATCCATCCAGGTCATAAGAGAACTTGGGCTTGATGAGGATAAGGTCAATGTGAACGGCGGAGCGATCGCCCTGGGTCATCCACTCGGAACAACAGGTGCAAAGCTTACGTTATCCATTATCCATGAAATGAAGCGCCGCAATGAACAATTCGGAGTCGTGACAATGTGTATCGGCGGCGGTATGGGCGCTGCTGGAGTATTTGAACTTTTATAAAGCCATTAACCAACCTTTGAAATAAACCGGAGGGGCATTGCTCCTCCACAAAATAGATAGGAGGAATATTTATGGAAAAGCAAACAGAAAAGCTCGTAAAAGGCGGAGGCTTTTTAATTGATGATGTAACATATGATCAGGTTTTTACTCCTGAGGATTATACAGATGAGCAAAAAATGATCGCAAAAACAGCTGAGGACTTCGTCGTGAATGAAGTATTGCCTCAGGTGGAATATATTGAACAGCACGAATTCGACCGTACGGTTAAGCTTTTGAAGGAAGCAGGGGAGCTTGGCCTTCTTGGTGCAGACGTACCGGAAGAATATGGCGGTTTAAGCCTTGATAAAGTAAGCTCAGCTTTAATAGCTGAAAAAATGTCAATCGCAGGCGGTTTTTCGATTTCCCACGGTGCGCACGTAGGAATCGGTTCCCTGCCAATCGTTCTTTTCGGTAACGAAGAGCAGAAGCAAAAGTACCTGCCAGTGTTGGCAACTGGTGAAAAGCTTGCTGCATACGCACTTACAGAGCCAGGTTCTGGTTCAGATGCTTTAGGTGCAAGAACGACAGCTAAGCTGAATGCAGAAGGAACTCACTATGTCCTAAATGGTGAAAAGCAATGGATTACAAACGCAGGCTTTGCAGATGTATTCGTTGTTTACGCTAAAATCGACGGCGAACAATTCTCTGCATTCATCGTTGAAAGAGAATACCCAGGGGTATCAGTAGGTGCTGAAGAAAAGAAGATGGGGATCAAGAGCTCCTCTACACGTACATTGATTCTTGAAGATGCTATGGTTCCGGTTGAAAACCTGCTTGGGGAAGCTGGCAAAGGCCATATCATTGCCTTCAATATCCTGAATATCGGTCGTTATAAATTGGGTGTAGGTGCTACAGGCGGAGCAAAGCATGCATTCGGCATTACAGTGAAGTATGCTAACCAGCGCCAGCAGTTCAAGACTCCTATTTCCCAGTTCAACCTGACAAAAGAAAAGCTTGCTACAATGGCTTCCAAGATTTACGCATCTGAAAGCTCTGTGTATCGTACAGTAGGTTTATTTGAAGATCGTATGAGTAAGCTATCAGACGAACAAATCAATAACGGTAAAGCAGTAGCTGATTCTATTGCAGAGTATGCGATTGAGTGCTCAATGAATAAGGTCTTCGCTACAGAAACACTTGATTATGTTGTGGATGAAGGCGTTCAGATTCATGGTGGATACGGATTCATGCAGGAATATGAAATTGAGAGAGCATACCGTGACTCAAGGATCAACCGTATTTTTGAAGGCACAAACGAAATTAACCGTCTTCTTGTTCCAGGAACATTCCTGCGCAAAGCTATGAAGGGTGAACTTCCATTATTGCAAAAAGCTCAGCAGCTTCAGGAAGAGCTTATGATGCTGATGCCTGAAGAACCAGGCGATGAGCCGCTTGCACAGGAAAAATACCTTGTTAAGAACGCAAAGAAGATCGGCTTGCTTGCAGCTGGATTGGCTGCTCAAAAGTTTGGAAAGGCGTTGGAAAGAGAACAAGAAATCCTTGTAAACATAGCAGATATCATCTCAAATGCTTATTCTATGGAATCAGCAGTTTTGCGTACTGAAAAAGCAATCGCTAAGGATGGACTTGAAAAGAGCAAGCAAAAGCTTCTTTACACTCAAATTTTCTGTCAGGAAGCATTCAATGAAATCGAACGCGATGCAAAAGAAACTCTTGTTGCAACTGAAGAAGGCGATGCACTTCGCATGCTGACTTCCGCACTGCGCAAGTTCACAAGACACACTCCAATTAACGTAATCGCTAAGAAGCGAGAAGCTTCTGAAAAGCTGATTGAAGCTGAACGATTCCTAGTGTAATCACCAACCATAAAGCTCCTCTCCATTTCGGGGAGGAGCTTTATACTTTTCATCGCTTCTAACTATAATCAATTGGCTTTATACTTAAACGATGCATTTTCACACTTGATTTTTACACTGTTGAATGTAGGGGAAAGCGAGTGGCTGTAGTAGAAATCACCAGCCATTGATGAAAAAGAGGTTGATGAGTGACTAAAATTTTTGTTGGAGGAGGATTATTGCGAGTTTTGTTGAAATAATTAATGGATGCCGAAAAAATTGGTGAAAATTAAACACTGAATGTTAGAATTTTGTCACCCTTATATGTTACTATCCGTTTAGAGGGATTATTTAATGGGATACTAGCAAAGGGTGGTGAAAAAATGGCAAAAACGTTTTATTGGTACCCTAAATGCGGCACCTGCAAAAATGCTAAAAAATGGTTAGATCAGCATGAAGTAGCTTATAATGAAGTACATATTGTCGAAAACCCGCCTTCACGCTCTGAGCTAGAGGAAATGCTAAATAAAAGCGGCCTCGATATAAAAAAGTTCTTTAATACGAGCGGTCAGAAGTACCGCGAGCTAGGGCTAAAAGACAAGGTGAAGACAGCGTCCCGGGACGAGTTATTGGAATTGCTCGCTTCAGATGGAATGCTGATCAAGCGTCCGCTGATGACTGACGGGGAAAGAGTAACAGTAGGTTTTAAAGAAGAAGATTATGAAAAAGCATGGCTTTAATTTTGGTCCCATCGATATTTATCGATAGAGATATACAAATGGAGGGATAGTAAATGAATACACCAAAAGAGTTGCGTTATTCTGAAGAACATGAGTGGGTAAAAGTTGAAGGAGAAAAGGTTCGCGTAGGTATTACTGATTTCGCTCAATCTGAACTGGGAGACATCGTTTTCGTCGAACTACCTGAAGTAGGAGACGAGATCTCTGCTGATCAGCCTTTCGGAAGTGTTGAATCAGTTAAAACGGTTTCGGAACTTTACGCACCAGTAAGCGGTAAAGTAGTAGAAGTTAACGAAGACTTAAATGACAGCCCTGAGTTCGTTAACGAATCTCCATATGAAAAGGCTTGGATGATTGTGGTTGAACCATCTGAGAACAGTGAAGTAGACAAGCTTATGACAGCTGAACAATACGAAGAAATGACAAAAGAATAATTTTCTCCTGACGCCTTGATCTATTCAAGGCGTTTTTCCATTCATTGAATCGGCTTCACCTGATAATCTCCTGCATTTTTCCATCACTTCATTTACGGAATTCGGACAAAATAATAGCAGTGAAGATATTAGTAAAGGGTGAACAACGATGACATTAAAACAGCAAAAAATAGACATTACCGATCGTGTGACAGGCAAATTAGAAAATGGAGCAATCCAGCTTTATTTAGAAAGTGAACCAATTGGAAAGATCAAACTTCCTGAAGGTGACCACCTTGAGCTCGGGCATCACTATGAATCCGAACAGAATAGGATTTACCAGCATGTATCAGTGCCGGACCAATCAGAACCTCGGTATACTGATTGTGATGAAGGCGGCTGGTGTTAGAAAACACAGCGGCCCATGAGCCGCTGTTTTTTTGTATACTATTCCTAAACCTGTATGTTTTGGCTGTGTTAAAGGTTGATTTTTAGCACCTGTTGATTAGAGCGGAAGGCGCGCAGACTCCTGGAGGCTCACCTGCCGCCCCCCGGAAAGCGAAGCGCCTGGAGCGGAAATCAACAGACAAGTTTAACACAGCCTATCGTTTAAGGAGCTAGTTCTAAATTTTTGCAAAATAAAACAAAAACAGTGACAATAGAAATATGTACTAACCCGCACAATTCAATTAATAATGTTTATAATGTTGTAAAGTAATTATTTTCTGGTGCATAGGTGGTTATGGCGATGGACGAAAATCACAAGGTGATCATAGTGGAGGGCTCGTCAGACAAAAGAAAGGTACAGACCGTGCTAAAAGAACCGGTAGAAATTATTTGTACAAATGGAACGATTGGTGTGTCTAAGCTTGATGAGCTGATTGATTCACTTTTTGATAAGGATGTATATATTCTTGTGGATGCGGATGCTTCCGGGGAGAAGCTTCGAAAGCAATTTAAACGGGAGTTTCCAGAAGCGAGTCATTTGTACATTGATAAAATGTACAGGGAAGTGGCCACTGCACCAGAGTACCATCTGGCTACAGTTTTGATTGGAGCAAATATCGACGTTCATGCAGAGTATTTAGAAAAAGGATGACTGTAGATGAAAGAGTGGACTAAGGAAGAGATGGAAGCTTTTTTAAAGGAAAAGCAGACAGGTTTCCTGTATTTTTATACGCCTATGTGCGGAACTTGCCAGGTAGCAGGAAAAATGCTTACCGTTATAGAACAATTGCTGCCTGATATTTCTGGCGGCAAAGCAGATTTGAATTACTTGCCGGCAATGGCCGAGATATTCGAAATCGAAAGCGTTCCATGCCTGATTGTCTTAAACGAGGGAGAGATTCAGGAGAAAATATATGCCTTTCAATCCGTCCCTTATTTATATGAAAAATTGAAAACACTAGAGAATGTACAAACAAACGGCTAAGCCGTTTTTTTTGCTTAGAAGGCTTCGATATTTACCTGGGCATGAAAAATTTCTTATGTCACTGATGAATTCAAGAATCGTTAAAGGAACTTAACTACATTGCAGGATGTTTAGACATATTTCTCGGGAAATGATGGACAATGCCGAAATTCCACCTAGGCATTGTCTTTTTTTAGCTGAGTTCGCACAAAAGCAAGAATCAGGTATCAATTATTTGCTGGGATGCAGCATCAATCGACGTTCTTACCCCTGTGAACCTATTTATTGAGGGGCCCCGTAATATTTGTCGAAGGGTTATTACAGGGTTTTTCCGTAACACAAGGAATATGTAATAACAGGGGGCTGAAGGGATGGAAGAAAGAATCGAAAGCTTTATGAATGAAATTCAGAAGAAAAATCATATTATGCTATTAGTTAATAATCTGGATTTATGTCTCACGATTGAAGCAGAAAAGCAAACTTATTATTTATCGTTCAAAAAGAACAAGGTTGAATTCAGCAGAGATCGTGCATTTCCAGCTTTTCAATATGCGAAACTTTCTGGAAGGGAAGATCTTTTACTTCATTTGCTTGATGGGAACATAAAGCTGCGTGAAGGCATTAACATAGGCTATTTTAATCTTGTATGCCCATTTAGGACGATACTGGTGCTTGAATCAATCTTTTACCTAGCCAGGCCGATGCCTCTAAAAGTTTTTATCTGAAAAATTAAAAAATATTTGACCGGCAGTCTACTGCATGATATTATCACGTTAACTTGCAAGACCATTTTGAGAAAAAATTTAAAACTTAATATTCTTATCAAGAGAGGCGGAGGGACTGGCCCAATGAAGCCCGGCAACCGGTTAGTAAACACGGTGCTAATTCCATCAGAGTTATGGCTCTGAAAAGATAAGGAGAGACGATATACGACCCTCTTCTTAGGAAGAGGGTTTTTTCGTATCTTCTTTCCTAAAATTAATCGAATGGAGAGATGGAAATGGTGGAAAAACAGCGAAACTACAAAATTGAAACGTTAGGAGTACATGGAGGGCAATCTCCAGATTCGGTTACAGGGGCCAGAGCGTTGCCAATCTATTCTAGCAATGCTTTTCAATTTGAAAATACAGGCCATGCGGCTGATCTTTTTGCACTTAAAGAGTCGGGCTATATCTATTCCAGGATCCATAACCCGACAGTAACGGCTCTCGAGGAAAAAGTTGCCTTGCTTGAGGGTGGCATCGGCGCGCTGGCAGTCTCCAGCGGAATGGCAGCAATTACAATGTCCATCTTGAATATTGCTCAGGCTGGGGATGAAATAGTGGCGGCTTCCAATCTCTATGGAGGAACTTATAATCTTTTTGCCGTCACTTTGCCCAAGTATGGGATTAAGGTTCATTTTGTCGATCCTGAGAACACTGAGAATTTCAGAAAAGCGATCACGCCGAAAACAAAGGCTGTTTTTGCTGAGACGATTGGAAACCCAAGCCTTCGGGTTTTAGATATTGCTGAAGTAGCGGACATTGCCCATGAGGCAGGAGTTCCACTGATCATTGACAATACGTTCGCCACTCCATATTTATGCCGGCCAATCGAGCATGGAGCAGATATTGTCGTCCACTCAGCTACAAAATGGCTTCTTGGAAATGGGACAGTTCTAGGAGGTATCATCGTTGACGGCGGAAATTTTGACTGGAAATCAGCTAAATTCCCTGGATTTAATGAGCCAGATTCTAGCTATCATGACTTGGTCTACAGCGAAGCAATCGGTGCTGCCGCTTTTATTGTAAAAGCACGAGTGCAGCTCCTTCGAGACTTGGGGCCATCAATCAGCGCTCAGAGTGCTTTCCAATTCAATCTCGGAATTGAAACCTTGCATGTCAGGATGAAGGAACATGTGGCGAATACCTTGAAGGTCGTCGAATTCCTTGAGTCACATCCAGCCGTCACCTGGGTTGCTTATCCGGGCCATGATGCCCATCCTGATAAAAAGCTTGCCGATCAATATCTTCCTAAGGGTGCCGGGGCAGTTGTCGTTTTCGGCATCGAAGGAGGAAGGGACGCTGGAGCCAAGCTGATCAATTCAGTCAAATTATGGTCGCATGTTGCCAACGTGGGAGATGCGAAAAGCCTGATTATCCATCCGGCAAGCACAACACATCAACAGCTTGATGCCGAAGGACTTAAGGCAGCCGGCGTACCCGAGGACTTGATCAGACTATCGGTCGGCATTGAAAACATTGACGATATCTTAGAAGATTTGGAGCAGGCGATCGAAAAAGCGACGGGTGTTCCATCTGCTGCAGCAAAAGTATAAAACGTATTTTCCAGTACATTCCATTTGATATTTGAGAATAATTTTATTGACACCCTTTTTTATTCCGTGATAAAATCACACTCGTAACTTAAAACCGATTAAAAAAATGAATAGCGTGCTCTTATCAAGAGAGGTGGAGGGAAGTGCCCTATGAAACCCGGCAACCGTCAATAAGCTTGCTTATTGAAATGGTGCCAATTCACTCAAAGCGTTTTGCTTTGGTAGATGAGAGAAAGGATACAGCCTACAATTATGCCTTTCTGCTCATTAGCAGAAAGGCTTTTATTATTTTACGAACATAATTGGTCTTTGGACCCTGTGAGTTGTTTGAATTAATTTACTCAGGGAATGGGAAACTAGACTGATAAAGCTGGACAATTTAACGGTTTTAAAAAAGATATTCGGTTGTAAAGAGGGTGAGTCGATTGATCACAATAAAAAAGGCGAAAAAGATTTATGCTTCGAAAAAGGGAGAAGTAAAAGCCGTCGATGATG
Organism: Bacillus sp. JJ1122; assembly: GCF_036964885.1. Classification (NCBI taxonomy): domain Bacteria; kingdom Bacillati; phylum Bacillota; class Bacilli; order Caryophanales; family Bacillaceae; genus Bacillus; species Bacillus sp. JJ1122. Next base: position 136,012 of record NZ_JBALQL010000001.1, read on the forward strand.
TAAGTCTTGAAGTCAAAGAAGGCGAGATTTACGGGGTCATCGGATACAGCGGGGCCGGTAAAAGTACATTGATCCGCATGTTGAATGGTCTTGAAATCCCTACATCAGGTTCGGTTGTCGTTGCCGGCAGGGAAGTATCCAGGATAAAAGGGGCGCAACTCAGAAAAGCGCGTCAGGAAATAAGCATGATTTTTCAGCATTTCAATTTGCTCTGGTCAAGGACAGTGGCGGAAAATATTGCTTTCCCGCTCGAAATTGCCGGTGTTTCCAAATCGGAAAGAGACATACGGGTAAAAGAGCTCATTTCACTGGTTGGCCTTGACGGCAGGGGCGATGCTTATCCAGCCCAGCTGAGCGGCGGACAAAAACAACGGGTCGGAATTGCAAGGGCTCTTGCAAATAATCCAAAGGTGCTGCTAGGAGACGAAGCAACTTCAGCACTTGATCCGGAAACAACAGATCAAATACTGGATTTGCTTGTTGATATCAATAAAAGGCTGGGACTTACGATTGTCCTGATTACACACGAAATGCATGTGATTCGGAAAATTTGTCACAGAGTAGCTGTGATGGAAGGCGGAAAAATAGTCGAAACAGGCCCGGTGCTTGAAGTGTTTAAAAATCCGCAGCAGCCAATCACGAAAAGATTCGTCCAGCAGGTTACGGAACCGGAAGAGACAAAGGAAACAGTAGACCATTTGCTTTCACTCTATCCACATGGCCGTGTAGTCCAGTTGACGTTTGTAGGTGAGGGAGCAGAACAGCCGCTTATCACTAACTTGGTACGTGAGTTCCCGATCATGGTCAATATTTTGCAAGGGAAAATATCGCAGACGCAAAATGGTTCATACGGAACCCTCTTTATCCATTTAGATGGCGAAGAAAGTGATTTGCAGCGTGCCATTGAATTTATCGGGAAGCAGGAAGTTGGCGTGGAGGTGGTTTCGAATGGCTGAGAATTTCTTTCCTAATGTGAACTGGGATCGAATGTGGGAGGCAACTGGAGAGACACTATATATGAGCGCCATTTCTGTGGCTGCAACATTCATACTTGGAGCAATCCTTGGCTTGTTACTGTTTCTGACTTCGAAGGGTAATATCTGGGAGAATAAACCAGTTAATGTAGTCTTAAGCGCCTTCGTTAATATTTTCCGGTCAATTCCATTTATCATCTTAATCGTATTGCTGATTCCTTTTACAAAATTCATCCTGAATACCATGATTGGAGAAAATGCCGCATTGCCGGCATTGATCATCGGATCTGCACCATTCTACGCAAGGATGGTTGAAATCGGCTTACGTGAAATTGATAAAGGGGTAATCGAGGCAGCAAAATCGATGGGAGCGAAGACGACAACAATCATTTGGAAAGTTCTCCTCCCTGAATCAATGCCCGCGCTTGTTTCCGGTATTACAGTGACTGCCATAGCACTCGTAAGTTACACGGCGATGGCAGGGGTAATCGGAGCGGGAGGATTAGGAAACCTGGCGTATATGGAAGGTTTCCAGCGAAGCAGGAATGATGTCACTTTGATGGCAACGATTATTATTTTGGTCATTGTATTTTTGATTCAATTCATTGGCGATATCGTCACTAGAAAATTAGACAAAAGATAAGGGGAGATTTACACATGAAAAAATGGCTTATTGTATTCATAACATTAGCACTATCCGTTACGTTGGCTGCTTGCGGTACTTCTGATAACAAAACAGAAGGCGGCAAGGAAGAAAGCAAAAAGATCGTTGTCGGTGCGTCAAATGTGCCTCACGCAGAAATCCTTGAAGTAGCAAAACCGCTTTTAAAAGAAAAAGGCTACGAGCTTGAAATCAAAACATTCAACGATTATATCGTTCCTAACCAGGCTTTAGATTCAAAAGAACTTGATGCAAACTACTTCCAGCACATTCCTTACCTTGAAGCTCAAATGGCTGAGAATAACTATAAGTTTGAAGTAGCAGGCGGAATTCATATCGAACCTATCGGCGTATACTCTAAGAAGTACAAGAGTCTTGATGACCTTCCAAAGGGAGCTCACATTATTATGAGCAGCTCAGTTGCTGACCATGGACGTATTTTGACAATGCTTGAAAAAGAGGGCTTGATCACTCTTAAAGAAGGCGTTGAAAAAGTAAAAGCGACAACAGACGATATTGCAGAGAACCCTAAGAAGCTAAACTTTGACACAGAGTACGAAGCAGCCTTGCTTCCACAAATCTTTAACAATGGTGAAGGCGATGCAGTTCTAATCAACTCTAACTACGCGATCGATGCTGGATTGAATCCAATTAAAGATTCTATCGCAATTGAAGAAAGTGATTCACCTTATGTAAACGTCATTGCGGTCCGCAAAGGCGATAAAGACAAACCAGCGATCAAAGCTCTTGTCGAAGTCCTTCATTCAAAAGAAATCCAGGATTTCATTCTAGAAAAGTATAAAGGTGCTGTCGTACCGGTAAAAGAATAATGAATGTAGATAAAAGCAGGCGGCCAGCCTGCTTTTTATTTGTTTAGGAAATTATAAAATCCTTAAGGTGCGGATAAATCAAGCCGGATTTGCTTAATCCAGCTCCAGCGCCTAGCCCCTCGAGTCGCTTGTCTAGTAAGGCGCTTCCGCTTTTTATTTTAGCTGCCAAATGAAGCACTCAACGTTTGAATAACCCACTCCGAAATCTAACATACTAACCGAGAAAAAATAAGATAGGAGTGGATACGATGGAACATCATTACGAACCACGCAACTCTACAGAAGCTGCATTGCATGAATATAAACAAGGTCTTGGCGTTTTTACACAAAAAATGCCTGAGCTTGCGAAACACTATAATGCTTTTACAGAAGTTTGCTTTCAAGAGGGAACTCTTTCACAAAAAGAGAAGCAGTTGATCGCATTAGGGATCTCTCTTTATTCTCAGGATGAGTACTGCATTATCTATCATCTAAAAGGCTGCCTTGACCAGGGAGCGAGTGAAGAGCAAATTTTAGAGACAGTTGGTGTAACGGCGGCATTTGGCGGGGGTGCTGCAATGAGTCAGGCAGTCACTCTTGTACAGGAAGCAATGGCTGAACTAAATACTTAAAAACAATAAATCACAGTGATATCAACGAAAAAAAGTACGCGAATTTCAGGATAAGCTCTTAGCGGGAGGATTATTGAAGGATTGTAAGAATGAAAGAGCTCAGAACCTCATAAGCCTCCATATTCCATCACATCCAAATATTAACGGTTTTAATCGCTTTGATAGTGGTAAACAAAAGGTGATAACATTGCACTAACAAAAAAATCGCTGTCAAAGCGAAAAACCGAAGGGATGATTCAAAATTAGTACGCTAAAGCTGAACTACACAAGTGAAATGGAAAAAGCGATGCATGGAGCCCATGGAATTAGTTATGAGGTTTACAGCACGAACCATGATGCAAGGATGGAAGTTGAGAAGAAGCGTGAAAGAGACTATATCCAGAGCCAACGGATGGTCGCAGACCTTGAGCGAAGAGTCCACTCGTAAGATGGATTATATATAATAGAAATAAATGTTTTGGGACCAGTGTGATCATCGCACTGGTTTCTTTATTATTTGTGAAGTGCAGCTCTGCTTGCTAGTACATTTTTTTCTTTTGTACGGTAAAAATAAAATGATGTAGGTGGTTGAGCTTATTAAACACGTATGGAAAATGGTTCTGTTAGAATAAGGCTGAGTACAGTTGCGGTGAAATTGTCGCCTGTCAGCTTTGCTGACAGGCGACGGGGGAGTGGAAAGAAATAAAAAAGATAGCGTGGATTTTTGGCTCATTTTGTGAAGTTAACGCTTCACAAGCTTTTCAGCTGGCGCTGAAAAGCTGCCTCGTGGAGATGAAACGCTGCGAGCAAATGAATTTGCTCGGTCGTTTCATCTCCACGAGGCATGAGCCAAAAATCAAGAGATTTCTCCAAATTTCGAAGAATTTCTTTCTACTCTTAAAGAGTTGCTAACACTTTTCATTTGTTATAAGATTGTAATGAGAATAAAATGAGAATAGAGCTAAAGACCGCAATAGTCGGCTTAAAATCTTTTCTATATTGACGGAGGTATTATTATGGCAGGATCTGTATTATCAATTAAGGACCTTCATGTTGAGATTGAAGGTAAAGAGATATTAAAAGGTGTTAACCTTGAAGTTAAGGGTGGAGAAATTCACGCGATCATGGGACCGAATGGTACAGGTAAATCTACTTTATCTTCTTCCATCATGGGACACCCTAAATATGAAGTAACAAGCGGTTCAGTTACGCTTGATAACGAGAACGTTCTTGATATGGAAGTAGATGAAAGAGCACGCGCTGGTTTGTTCCTTGCTATGCAATACCCAAGTGAAATCAGTGGTGTTACAAATGCTGACTTCTTGCGTTCTGCACTAAACAGCCGTCTTGGTGAAGGAAATGAAATTTCATTAATGAAATTCATCCGCAAAATGGATAAGCAAATGGAATTCCTTGAAATGGATTTAGATATGGCACAGCGTTACCTTAATGAAGGTTTCTCAGGCGGAGAGAAGAAGCGTAACGAAATCCTTCAGTTAATGATGCTTGAACCAAAAATCGCGATTCTTGATGAAATCGACTCAGGTCTTGATATCGATGCATTGAAGGTTGTTTCTAAAGGAATCAACGAAATGCGCGGCGAAGATTTCGGCTGCTTGATCATCACTCACTACCAGCGTCTTCTTGACTATATCACTCCTGACTTTGTGCACGTTATGATGCAGGGCCGCATCGTTAAGTCTGGCGGACCTGAGCTTGCACAGCGCTTAGAAGCAGAAGGATATGACTGGATTAAAAAAGAACTAGGCATCGAAGACGAAACAGTTGGGCAAGAAGCGTAAGCGTTGGGGGGATTTATAATGACGACGGAAACGAAATGGCCTTTTGACCAGGAGTACATTACTTCCTTCTCAAAAGAAATGAGCGAACCGGCATGGCTGACAGAACTTCGCGTTCAATCTCTTGAAAAAGCTGAAGATCTTCCAATGCCAAAACCGGATAAAACAAAGATTGATAAATGGAATTTCACACAATTTGAAAAACTTCTTGTGAAGAGTGATGTTTTTTCATCCATCGAAGAACTTCCTGAAGAAGTAAAAGCGTTAGTTGACCAGGAAGCAAAGGATAACAGCCTGTATGTACAGCGCAATAATAAGCCTGCTTATCTTCAGCTTTCCAAAGAAATGCAGGAGCAAGGCGTAGTATTTACCGATATCTTTACAGCAGCTCGTGAATACAGCGATTTGTTGAAGAAATATTTCATGTCTGCTGTTAAGTCTGATGAAAATCGTTTGACAGCTCTTCATGCAGCATTTGTTAACGGCGGAGCATTCTTATATGTTCCTAAAAACGTTCAGATCAAGAACCCGATCCAGGCGATTTTCCTACATGATGATGCAGAAGCAAACCTGTTCAACCACGTTCTTGTTGTTGCTGAAGACAACAGTTCTGTAACATACGTTGAAAACTATATCTCAACTACTGGAAAAGTGAACGGCTTAGTTAACATTGTGACAGAAGCAATTGCTGGCCAAAACGCTAAAATCCAGTATGGCGCAGTTGATACTCTGGCTGCTGGACTTACAACTTATGTAAACCGCCGCGGAAAAGCAGGAAGAGATGCTCGCATCGAGTGGGCTCTTGGATTGATGAACGATGGCAACACAATCTCTGAAAACGTGACGAATCTTGTTGGTGACGGTTCGTACGGTGATACGAAGATGGTTATGGTTGGACGTGGGGAGCAGACTCAGAACTTCACGACAAGCATCATCCACTTCGGCAAAAATTCAGAAGGCTACATTCTTAAACACGGTGTTGTTAAGGATAGCGCGACTTCTATTTTCAATGGTATCGGAAAGATCGAACATGGTGCTTCTAAATCAAACGCTGAACAAGAATCACGTGTATTGATGCTAAGCGAAAAAGCACGTGGGGACGCTAACCCAATCCTTCTAATTGATGAAGATGACGTAACTGCAGGACACGCAGCATCTGTTGGACGCGTTGATCCATTGCAGCTTTACTACTTGATGAGCCGGGGTATTCCAAAGCACGAGGCAGAACGCCTTGTCATTCACGGCTTCCTTGCGCCAGTCGTAAACGAACTTCCTATCGAGGGAGTTAAGAAGCAATTGGTGGAAGTCATCGAAAGGAAAGTAAAATAATGAACGCCCGCGAAATTCGTGAATTATTTCCGATTCTAAATCAGGAAGTCAATGGCAGCCCGCTTGTCTATCTTGACAGCGCGGCAACATCACAAAAGCCTGTGCAGGTTATTGAAGCACTGGACAAATATTATCGCGAATACAACTCCAACGTCCACCGAGGTGTCCACACACTTGGAACAAAAGCTACGGATGGTTATGAAGGAGCAAGGGAAAAGGTTCGTAAGTTCATTAATGCTAAGTCTATTGAAGAAATTATTTTCACCCGTGGAACAACGACCGCTTTGAACACCATTGCTGCAAGCTATGGCCGTGATAATCTCAAAGAAGGTGACGAAATTGTCATCTCTTATATGGAGCATCACAGCAACATCATTCCTTGGCAGCAGGTGGCGAAACAAACGGGTGCTACCTTAAAATATCTAGACCTTCAGGCAGATGGCACGATTTCTTTAGATACTGTAAGAGAAACGATTACAGAAAATACGAAAATCGTATCGATCATGCAGGTATCAAATGTTTTAGGTGTCATGAACCCAATCAAGGAAATTGCCGAAATTGCCCATCAGCATGGAGCAATCATGGTTGTGGATGGCGCTCAAAGCGCTCCGCATATGAAGATTGATGTTCAGGATCTTAATTGTGATTTCCTCGCATTTTCTGGACATAAAATGTGCGGCCCGACTGGAATCGGTGTACTATACGGCAAGAAGGCACTTTTAGAAAAAATGGAGCCAGTTGAATTTGGCGGTGAAATGATTGATTTCGTAGGACTCTATGAATCAACATGGAAAGAGCTGCCTTGGAAGTTCGAAGGCGGCACACCGATTATTGCAGGAGCAATCGGCCTTGGTGCAGCAATAGACTTCCTAAATGATATTGGACTTGATCATATCGAAAAACATGAGCATGCTTTGGCTGGTTATGCAATGGATAAAATGTCAGCGATTGAAGGTATGACAATCTATGGCACGAAGGAAGCTGGAAAGCGTGCAGGACTAGTAACCTTCAACCTTGACGATGTGCATCCTCACGATGTGGCAACTGTACTTGATGCTGAAGGAATCGCCGTTCGCGCGGGCCACCATTGTGCACAGCCGCTGATGAAATGGCTGAATGCGTCCGCGACAGCACGTGCAAGCTTCTACCTGTATAATACAGAAGAAGATATTGACAAGCTGGTTGCAGGGCTTGTCAAAACAAAGGAGTATTTCAGCGATGTCTTTTAATAATTTAGATAACCTTTATCGGCAAGTTATTATGGATCACTATAAGAACCCTCGCAATAAAGGTGTTTTGGATGAAGGCAGCCTGACAGTCAACATGAACAACCCTACTTGCGGAGACCGCATCCAGCTTACGATGAAAGTCGAAGATGGCAAGGTTGCGGATTCGAAGTTTGAAGGGGAAGGCTGTTCGATTTCCATGTCCTCTGCTTCAATGATGACACAGGCGATCAAGGGAAGAAGTGTTGAGGAAGCTCTTAAGCTTTCGAAGATTTTCTCTGACATCATGCAGGGCAATGAATATGATGAGGATGACCTGGACCTCGGAGATATTGAAGCTCTTCAAGGCGTTGCAAAGTTCCCAGCAAGGATCAAATGCGCGACTCTTGCCTGGAAGGCGATGGAGAAGGGCCTGAAGGAAGAGGAAGACAACCAATAAAAGTCATCATAGATGATTTTACAAAGAAAGACTGCAGGGGATTGGCCTGCAGCGAGTACAACTACAAAGCGGGGAACAAGTTTCGCGCTTTAAGAATGGAGGAATTCGACGATGGCTAAAAAAATGCCAGAGATCGGTGATTATAAATACGGTTTTGCCGACAAAGACGTTTCCATCTTCCGGTCTAAACGCGGTCTGACGCGTGAAATCGTTGAAGAAATTTCAAAACTTAAGGAAGAGCCGCAATGGATGCTGGACTTCCGCTTAAAGTCTCTTGAGCACTTCTACAATATGCCAATGCCACAATGGGGCGGAGACATGGCTTCATTGAACTTTGATGAAATCACATATTATGTAAAACCTTCTGAGCGCTCTGAAAAATCTTGGGATGAAGTTCCTGAAGAAATCAAGGCGACATTCGATAAGCTTGGTATCCCTGAAGCGGAGCAAAAATACCTTGCAGGTGTTTCTGCTCAGTACGAATCAGAGGTTGTTTACCATAACATGAAGGAAGAGCTTGAGGATCTTGGAATCGTCTTTAAGGACACTGATTCTGCTCTTAAAGAAAATGAAGACATCTTCCGCGAGCATTTCGGAAAAGTGATTCCGCCAACTGACAATAAATTCTCAGCATTGAACTCTGCGGTTTGGTCTGGTGGATCTTTCATCTACGTTCCAAAGGGAGTAAAAGTAGACACTCCTTTACAAGCGTATTTCCGTATCAACTCTGAAAACATGGGTCAGTTCGAGCGTACATTGATCATCGTTGATGAAGGCGCGCACGTACACTATGTTGAAGGCTGTACAGCTCCGGTGTACACCACAAACTCACTTCACAGCGCAGTTGTTGAGATCATCATCAAGAAAGACGCATATTGCCGTTACACAACAATCCAGAACTGGGCAAACAACGTCTTCAACCTTGTAACAAAGCGTGCGGTTTGTGAAGCAAACGCAACGATGGAATGGATCGATGGCAACATTGGCTCCAAACTTACAATGAAATATCCAGCAGTCATCCTTAAGGGTGAAGGCGCTCGCGGTATGACATTGTCCATCGCGATTGCTGGTAAAGGCCAGCACCAGGATGCAGGTGCGAAAATGATCCACCTTGCACCAAACACATCTTCAACAATCGTATCAAAATCAATTTCCAAGCACGGCGGAAAAGTAACATATCGTGGTATCGTCCACTTCGGACGCAAAGCCGACGGCGCCCGCTCTAACATTGAATGCGATACGTTGATCATGGATAACAAGTCAACATCAGACACAATTCCTTACAACGAAATCCTGAACGACAACATTTCTCTTGAACACGAAGCGAAGGTTTCCAAGGTATCTGAAGAGCAGCTATTCTATCTGATGAGCCGCGGAATCTCCCAAGAAGAAGCAACAGAAATGATCGTTATGGGCTTCATCGAGCCATTCACAAAAGAATTGCCAATGGAATATGCAGTTGAAATGAACCGCCTGATCAAGTTCGAAATGGAAGGTTCTATCGGTTAATAATAGTTACGGGAATCCACCTGCCTCGGCAGGTGGATTTTTTTCGTTTATTTGGAAAAAGTAGCGATTATCCTGTATATCGTAGCGATTCTGGTCAAATTCGTAGCGATTCCTTCAAAATACGTAGTGAAAACCATCAAAACTGTAGCGATTAACTGCAAAATCGTAGTGAATAACGATGAAGATTTTCAATAGTTGATAAGAAGGAATGTACAAATAGTCAAAACAAGGGAAATGATTGATTTAATAGGTGTTTCTTCTTTTATATTAGGGGGAATTAAGGTTAGATAAGGTCTTAATTTTTATTCATAAGGTAACAATATGCTATCATGAAGATATATGGAGGTGCACAGATGATCATTGTTGGCTTGACAGGTTGGGGAGACCATGACAGTTTATATGAAGGCAAGGTTGCCCCAAGGGATAAACTCAAAGAATACTCCAGCCACTTTCCCGCAGTCGAGGTCGATGCCTCTTTTTACGCTGTGCAGCCTGTAAAGAATGCGGTGAGATGGGTTGAGGACGCACCTGACAATTTTCAATTCATTGTAAAAGCTTATCAGGGAATGACCGGCCATCAGCGCGGTGAGATTCCTTTTAAAGATAAAAATGAGATGTTCAATGCCTATAAAGACTCGCTCAAACCATATTTGGAAGCGGAGAAGCATGGTATGACGTTATTTCAGTTTCCCCCCTGGTTTGATTGCCGCCGTGAGAATGTGGAGTACTTGCGTTGGTGCAGGGAGCAGATGGGTGACATTGAATGTGCGCTTGAGTTCCGAAATCAATCGTGGTTTGAGGGCGAGATGCGGGAGAAGACACTAGACTTTATGAAAAAAGATAATTGGATCCACAGCATTTGCGACGAACCCCAGGCAGGAACTGGTTCGATCCCAACCGTTCTGGCGTCTACCAGCACTGAAAAAGTGCTTGTCCGGTTCCATGGCAGGAATGTTCATGGCTGGAACAAGAAGGGGAAAGGCCAGGACTGGCGTGAAGTCAGGTATCTGTATCGATATAATGAGAACGAATTGAAGGAATGGGCCGAAAATTTAAGGCAACTTGACTTAGGCACAAAGCAAGTCTATGCTCTATTCAACAACAATTCAGGCGGAGATGCTGCTGATAATGCTAAGCAGATGCTCGACATATTAAATATTGAATACGCAGGACTGAACCCAAGGCAGCTTGATTTATTTTAGAGCGCATTTTAAAACTCCATAAAATATAACTAGACCCCTTCCGTAAATAGGCAGGGGCACTTCATTTTAAAAGAGGATGGATGGTTTGATGGAAGAAATAATTCACATATACCATACGAATGATTTACATAGCCATCTTGAGCATTGGCCGAGTATCCATAAACTCTTATCTGAGCGGAGGCGCTGGCATGAAGAGGCCGGTGATGAGGTGCTGATTTTCGATATCGGTGACCACATGGACCGCTGGCATCCCCTCTCCGACGCGACCAGGGGGAAGGCGAATTGCCGGTTGCTGAATGAAGCAGGCTACGATGCTGCAACGATCGGAAATAATGAAGGAATCACTCTTCCATTTGAGGACCTGGATTCCATGTATCTTGAAAAATCATTCGAGCTCCTCGTGGCAAATCTTTATAAGCCCGATGGAAGCAGGCCTGCATGGGCAAAGCCGTATCATGTATACATAAGTAAAAAGGGTACAAGGATTGGTGTTATCGGCGTGACAGTGAACTTTGTGCGCTTTTACGAGCAGCTTGGCTGGAAGCTGGCTGATCCGATTGATGAACTTAAAAAATGTCTGGCTGAGCTTATGGGGAAGACGGATATGATTATCCTTTTATCCCATCTTGGCATTCATGATGATGAACTCATTGCCGGTATGTTTCCGGAAATCGATGTGATTCTTGGAGGACATACGCACCACATTCTACACGAGGGAAAAGGAATGGGTTTAACTTTGCTTGCAGGAGCAGGCAAGCATGGCTATTATACCGGCCATGTAACAGTAAAGATCCATGAACACTCCAAGCAAATCATGAATAAAAGAGCGATCCTTTATGGTATGAACGAGGCTGAAAAAACTGAACATGAGCAGCAGCCGGCAGATGGGTATTACGCCGAGGGTAAAAAGCTTATGGCTAAAACAGTGGCATTCCTTCCAGAGGAATTAAAGGCAGACCCGCTGGAACACTCAGCACTTTCAAAAATGCTGACTCAAGCATTGCGCGAATGGTGTGATGCAGATTGTGCATTCATGAATGCGGGAATGCTGCTTCATGGTTTAAAAAGAGGAGAAGTTTCGCAATTCGACTTGCTTGAAATTTGCCCGCATCCGATCAATCCATGTACCATCAAGCTAACAGGAGCGGAGCTAAAAGAGGTGCTCCTCCAAACTCTTGATGAACATTGGCCGCATATGCAAATAAAAGGTCTCGGATTCCGCGGTACGGTTATGGGCGTGATGGTGTACGATGGTATCGAGTTCCGAAAAGAACGTAACGTACAGCAGATTTTGATCAATGGCGTACCAATCGAAACAAAAAAGCACTATGTTTTAGCGATACCGGATATGTTTACGTTTGGGAGGTTTTTCCCGGAAATTTATCGAGCCGAAAATAAGAGGTACTGGCTGCCGGAGTTCTTGCGGAATTTACTCGAATGGAAACTTTCAGCGATCTATAAATAAAGATTTGCTGCTTATTGGAACAACCATATGACGATTTTTCG
>NZ_JBALQL010000001.1:148210-183422 GCF_036964885.1 Bacillus sp. JJ1122
ATGACGATTTTTCGGTCTTCAATGTTCCAATGCAATTTATTGGAACAACTCGAAGACGAATTTCTTTAACCAACTGTAAAGTCACTTCACTTTAATGAGTATCTTCAGGAAGAGAGTCCCGTAGACAACAACAAATTTTACGAATAGCGCGCCTTATGTAAACCTCAATCTTTAATCAAAATATCACGCTTTTTCCCTTCCCTTCATAGAGTGTTATTGGATGGATGGAAGGAGAGTGTGTTCATGATCGAAATGTCACCGATTGAAATAGAAGGCAGTACTTTTTTATGCATTACCGTCAGATTGCCTAAAACCAATCTGCTTGTAGTTACAGGAGATAGAGGCTATATTATGTGCGGCGCTCTTGATGTCGCCCTTCTGAATGAAAAGCTTAAGAGCAGGAAAGTCATTGCGGGCAGAGCCGTTGGCGTTAAAACAATTGAAGAGTTGCTTGAAGCACCATTAGAGTCAGTTACATTCGAAGCTGAGAACATGGGGGCAATTAAGGGCATGGTCGGCAAGGAAGCGTTGCTGCTTATGAATGAAAGACAGCCGGATTAGGCTGTCTTTTTGTTTTGAAGTGAAGGAAATCTCGATCTTCCTATTATTTTCCCAATGTAAAAATATTCATAATACCATAACCAATCGATAAATGGATGTGTTAAAATGTAAGAAATAATTGTCGTATTATGTAATATTTTCTTGCTGAAAGCTAAGGTCTTTTTCGTAAACCTCGTGGCAAAGCACCTATTTCGAAAAAGCCAACAACAAACCGATAAAGTGGGAATTGACATGAGACTGGTAGCCACCACTTCAGTGAATGAAGGAGCTTTACTTGGAAAAGCCATTTATAATGACCAGGGGCAGATTCTTTTAAACGTGGGAGCGCGGCTTGAGAGGAAAATCCTTAACCGGTTAATGGAATTTGGTATTGATTTTCTTTATATAAAGGATCCTGATACGGACGATCTTCTCCTTTCAAGTTCGATTTCTGATGAATTGCGTGTGAATGCCATCAAATCGATTGGAGAGTCGTTTAAGCAAATTCAAAATGATACAACGATTTCGCATTCCTTTGTGCTGGAAAAATCGGCAAAAAAGTTCAAAAAATTGATTAGTATTTTACTAGATGAACTTCAAAGCAGCAGGGAACTGCTCAATATGCTTTCAGATGTTTTCATGCACGATCACTATATATTTTCGCACTCGCTAAATGTAACGCTATATGCTCTGGCAATCGGAATTGAAATGAAGCTGAATCCAAAGGAATTGGAGCAGCTTGGACTTGGCGCTATTTTGCATGATGTAGGCAAAATGAAGGTACCAGAAGAAGTGCTGACAAAACCTGGTCGGCTGACAGCGGAAGAATTCCAGATTATCAAGGCACATGCCGAGGATGGATTCCAGTTGCTGCGGAATATCCCAACTGTTCCATTAATTGTTGCCCATTGTGCCTTCCAGCATCACGAGCGCATGAATGGTTCAGGTTATCCACGCAGCTTGAAAGGCGAGGAGATTCACCTGTTTGGACGGATTCTTGGGGTAGCGGATGTATTTGATGCTGTCACGTCAAACCGGGTGTACAGACCTGCTATGCTGCCGCATGAAGGTCTGGAAATCCTATATTCAGGTTCCGGCACCCTTTTTGACCCCAAAGTGGTCGATGCTTTCCGCAGAGCTGTGGCTATCTATCCTATTGGCTTGACAGTTCTTTTAAGCGATGGACGTAAAGGGGTAGTCGCTGCCCAGAATCCAGGGCTGAGCGAACGGCCAGTTGTCAGGATCCTAGAGGAAAATGGCTTGCGGGTCGCGCCTTACGAAATCAATTTGAAGACGAATTTATCGTTGATGATTGTAAGCTGTGACACAATCCTAAAGTATGAGTATGCCAACAATTATTAGATTTTAAGGCTAGTTCCTCCCTTTAAAGCATACATATAGCTTTAGAGGGGGGATTTGTTTTGGCAAAATTCGGCCGGCGGCTGCCTCGGAAAGGACCTTTGCCTTTCAGGTATGTGTTCCTGCTGACATTCGTCTTTTTTTCCTTTTCAACAGCAGCGGGACTGTGGATTATAGATAAGGGGATCGAGCCTACGCTGATGAGCTATGCCGAATCTCAAACAAGAAAAATCGCCACGCTTGTAATTAATAAGGCGATCAATAAAAAAATCGCCAATGGTATGGATATTGATAAGGTGATAGAATTTGTGCCGGTAGATGGAGGATCTTCTACAGTAGTAAAATTCAATACTGAAATCATTAATCGTGTAAAAGCAGAAACGACTAACCTCGTGCAAATGAACCTGAAGGAAGCTGAAAGAGGGGATCTCGCATCGCTTGAAATGCTCTCAGATATAGAGATTGTCACGGATGAAGAGGATAAGGAAGAAGGAATCATTTATTATGTTCCTTTAGGGCAAGCCACCAATAATGCGCTTTTAGGGAATATGGGTCCGATGATTCCCGTAAAATTCAATGCTATTGGTGATGTGACAGCCGATATTGTATGGGAAACAGAAGAACATGGAATCAATAACTCACTCGTGAATGTTTCCGTTCGGGTAAAAGTCAATGTCCAAATAATTATCCCGTTTGCAACTGAAATTGCTACTGTGCAGGAAGATATACCAATTGGAAGCTTTTACTATCCTGGGAAAGTTCCTCAATTCTATAACGGCGGCGGTGATTCTTCTCCATCAATTGAATTACCTGGCGAATAAAATGGTTGTCACGATAACGATATTGTTATACTATGAAATCAATTGAATAATAACCTTATCATTCCGGTGGGGTAGAGGAGCAAAATTCATTAGTAGGCTGTGCGAGTATGACAACGTTGACCGCGGCTAAAAGGGAGTTTTGCCGAAGCAAAATAAATGAGTCACATTTATTTTGCTGGGGGTACTTTGAACAAGAGTATCACTGTCATTATGGGGGTATCTCATAATGGGGAGCTACAGATCGTGATGGAGAAACTAGTTGCTTTAAAGAGTAACGATAGGATTTTCTCTATCGTTGCTCTTTTTTGTATTTGGCTCTGTTAAACAAGGCTGTTGATTTCCGTTCCAGGCNNTCGTCGCTTCGCTCCTGCGGGGTCTCATCTGACCAGCTGCGCCCGCAGGAGTCTACGCGCCTTCCACTACAATCAACAGGGTATTAAAAATCAACATTCAGCTTTAACAGAGCCTTGTATTCATGGACTTGTAGCTCTTTTCATGGAAACAGTATCCCCCTGTCAAAAACAAGGAGGAGAAAAAATGGAGAACACAATATATTCATTATTGCCGCCATTGCTGGCAATTTTAATGGTAGTCATCACAAGACGGGTGCTGTTGTCATTAGGGACAGGCATCGCGGCAGCAGCATTACTGCTTGCTGAATTCAATATTGGCGAAACATTATCAATCATAGGCGATGCCGTTAAGGGAATTTTCATCGCTGATGGAGAGCTGAACACTTACAGTTTATATATCATCCTGTTCCTTTTGCTATTAGGTATCATTACTGCATTTATTTCTATTTCCGGCGGAAGCCGTGCATTTGGCGACTGGGCGATGAAGCGTGTGAAAACAAGAGTGGGCGCTCAGCTTGTAGGTGCATTTCTAGGTATTATTATTTTTATCGATGATTACTTCAATGCACTGGCTGTAGGACAAATTACTCGTCCAATCACTGACCGGCAGAAAGTTTCACGGGCAAAGCTTGCGTACATTATCGATTCAACATCTGCCCCTATGTGTGTCATTTCACCAATATCCAGCTGGGGAGCCTACATCATTGCTTTAATTGGCACAATCCTCGCTGCTCACGGTGTTAAGGAATATAGTGCATTTTCGGCATTCATGCAAATCGTTCCAATGAATTTTTACGCCTTAGCTGCACTTATCATGGTTTTCATTGTGGCGCTTCGCAACGTTGAAATTGGACCAATGAAGGCCCATGAGGAACGTGCTTTTAATGACGGGATTGTTGTTGATCAAAGTAAACCAGTACCAGGTGAATTAAAAGATGGCCTACCAACGAGTACTAAGGGTACGGTCGGTGATCTTGTTTGGCCGATTGCAGCGCTTGTTGTTGGTACAGTCGCTACCATGATGTGGACAGGTTTAAATGCAGTTGAAGGCAAAGCAACAATTTTTAAAATCCTTGAAAATACCGATGTAACAAAATCTCTTGTAACAGGCGGATTGCTGGGGCTTGTTGTGGCATTGATTCTTTTTGTAAGACAGGCTGTAGTGTTAAAAGGCGTGAATGCAAATGTATTTGGAAAAGGATTGCTAGAAGGAATCAAATCTATGCTTCCTGCCATCTATATTTTACTTTTTGCCTGGGTAATTGTTGACTTGATCGGTAGACTTGAAACAGGAAAATATCTTGCTGGAATTGTCGAAAGCTCAAATATGAATGTATCTTTCCTGCCATTCCTTCTGTTCTTAGTCGCTGGAATCATGGCATTCTCAACAGGAACATCTTGGGGTTCATTTGGAATCCTGCTTCCAATCGCTGGGGACATTGCAGCGGCATCTGATATCAGCATGCTTCTGCCTGCATTGGCGGCAGTATTAGCTGGAGCAGTATTTGGGGACCACTGTTCACCGATATCCGATACAACCATTCTCTCATCTACTGGGGCTGGATCAAATCATATGGACCATGTTATGACTCAGCTTCCATATGCATTGATAACTGCGGCAATCTCGGCTGTTGGATTCCTTGTCATCGGATTCACTGGCAGCACTATTGCGGCACTTGCAGTAGTGGTAATCCTGCTGGCTGCCTTCGCTTTCATCTTTGGAAGCAATCCGCAAGAAGAAAAAACATTAAAAGAAAATCTTGCAGAATAACTTTTAAGCTGTCTGATGATCAGACAGCTTTTTTCAATAAATGGCAAAAACCCCCATACCTTCATGTGTATTTCTCATAGTTGGGAAAGTATTTACTAATAAAAATTTATTATTATCAAAATAATATTTTGACAAGCAATTAAAAACTAGCTATACTATTTTTAGACTAAATAATCAGAAAATATAAAACTTTCTAATTCATTTTCCATGGAATTAGAAAGGGAGGGGGATTTATAATGGAAAATCGTCCACAGTGGGGAACCAGGTCGGGATTTATTCTTGCAGCAATTGGTTCTGCAGTAGGGTTGGGAAATATTTGGCGCTTTCCCGCAGTAGCGTATGAGAATGGAGGAGGAGCTTTCTTTATTCCTTATTTATTCGCTTTGCTGACAGCAGGCATTCCGCTGCTGATTCTTGAATTTACAATCGGGCATAAGTATAGAGGATCTTCACCATTGTCTTTCGCACGTATGAATAAGAAATGGGAATGGCTTGGCTGGTGGCAGGTTGCTGTTTCTTTTGTCATCTCAACTTATTATGCCGCCATCATTGCATGGTCAGGTTCATATGCATTCTTCTCATTCGGAGAGAAATGGGGAAAAGATTCTGAGGGTTTCCTTTTCGGCAGCTACCTGAAGCTGGCTGACAAAGCAGGGGATGTAGGCGGGATTGTCCCAGGAGTATTTTGGCCTATGGTTCTTGTCTGGGGAATTACATTCTTCGTTCTATTGAAAGGTATTAAAAAAGGGATTGAAGTGGCAAACAAAATCATGATCCCAACACTAGTGGTTCTTTTCTTGGTCATCGTTGTCAGAGCTTTGACCCTTGATGGTGCTGCTCAGGGATTAGATGCTTTCTTCAAGCCGAATTGGGAAACGATTGCTGACCCTAAGGTATGGGTAGCAGCTTATGGTCAGATTTTCTTCAGTTTATCCATTGGTTTTGCCATTATGATTACTTATTCAAGCTATCTTCCTAAGAAAACCGATTTAACGAACAGTGCATTTATTACTGGATTTGCAAACTCAGGCTTTGAGCTTTTAGCTGGTATTGGTGTATTCGCTGCATTAGGATTCATGGCTCAGCAGGCAGGAGTGCCTGTAAGCGAAGTTGTTGCTGGCGGAGTAGGATTGGCATTTGTTGTCTTCCCGCAGATTATCAGTGAGTTCCCAGCATTTAATGGACTATTTGGCTTCTTGTTCTTTACATGTCTAGTTCTCGCAGGACTGACTTCATTAATTTCGATTGTGGAAACTTTTGTAGCTGGTGTACAGGAAAAGTTCAAGGTCAGCAGAACAAAGGCCGTTCTAGTGGGCGGAGGATTATCTTCTTTATTCTCAATCCTGATCGCAACTAAAGGCGGTTTATACTTCCTTGATTCAGCAGACTATTTCATCAATCAATTCGGTGTTGCTTTGGCAGGACTTGTAGAGGTTGTCGCTGTTGCGTGGGTAATGAAAGAATTGAAGAACCTTCAAAAGCATACAAACGAAATCTCAGATGTAATGGTAGGTACATGGTGGAGAATTTGCCTTGGTGTGATCACTCCTGTCGTATTAGGCTACATGATGGTTCAAAACATCATTACGAATATCAAGGAAAACTATGGAGGATATCCAACAGGCTTCCTTCTATACACTGGATGGGGAGTAGCCATCGGAGCGATCGTCTTAGGATTCGTCTTTGCGGCAATTAAGTGGGATAAAGATATTTCAGTTTCCTCTAAGGGGGTTTCTCAATAATGTCAGGTAGCGCTATTGCAATGATGCTTATTGGTATGGTAATTATTTGGGGCGGCCTAGCAGCAAGTGTAGTTGTGGCTGTAAAAAAAGGGAAAGAATCAAATTAGGTTAAAGAGGGCTGCCATTGGCAGCCCTTTTATTTTTTCTTAATTCTTGCCCGTTCCTGTCTTGCCCACATTTTCAAATGAGGGTATGGATCAAAGGACCATTCAGTATAGCCGTTATCCTTATACATTCCATAGTGCAGGTGGGGAGGGAATTTCCCGGACGTTCCAGGAGGGCCGTATCCAGAGCTTCCTACACCGCCGATTACCGTTCCAGGTTCAACGATTTGGCCGACCTTCAGATCCTTCGTAAATCCGCTTAAATGGGCGAAATAATGGTAAGTGTTGTTGATGTCGCGAATACCAACCCGCCAGCCGCCATATTTGTTCCAGCCCTTCATCTCGACGATTCCATATCCTGTCGCGCGAACAGGGACACCATAGCCTGCAAAAATATCGGTGCCTTCATGAATCCTTCTGCCGCCCCAGCCGCGGGCATCGCCCCATGTATTGTTATAGCTATGGTTGCTTCTTAAAGGCAGCGGGAACGAATGGGTATCTAAGTCAAGTCTGCCAAAATGTCTGTAAACCAGAGCTTTTCCAATGATGATTCCCACTGTTTTATCGCGCTTATAGTAATTCCAAAGACCAATCTTAATGTTTTCCTGATCCGTCCCGTAATGAAGGAGGTATTGAGCAAATGCCTGCAGCACATCCTCGTCGTCACTGATGCTTGCTTTACCATCACCATTGCCGTCAAAACCTATTCCATTGAAAAATTGAATGGAGACTGGATTGTTATCTTGTAAGTTGGGGTTCAACAATCCTGCCCATTCTTCAGGTTTAAAATAAACCCCGGCAATTCCCTCCGCTTTTGGCAAATCTTTGCGTGCCTGGCGGACATTTCGCTCATACTGGTCTACTGCGGCAATATAGTACCAGGGGATATGGGTAACAGCTTCTACACGGGTATATAATTCCATTCTTTTTTTATAAACATCCTCATCCTGCTCGGCTGCTGATACCTTCTCAACAGAGAGGGCAGGGCATAATAAAAAAAGAACGATAACTGCATAAAGGAATTTCACCGTAATCCTCCCTTCAGATTTTGCTCCATTAGTGTCCAGCTTCAGTGGCTAGTTTGTTTTTATCCATGATGCTCCTAATGCTCCCTTTTTCATGGACTGGCCAGCGCACTTATGCTTTTCTTGTTATAGTTTGTGATGAAGGAGATTTTTCATAAATATCAAATAATGGTAATCGCAAAGCTAACGTACTTGTCGTGTGTTTTTCATTATGTTAAAGTGACATCAGAAGCTGTAAATCGGCCTTGATTTTTTCATGGTGTTCTTGATGTAGTGCAGCAGGAATGGAGTGAAATTATGAGCAAAAAAGAGGTACAGAGAAAGCCTGAATGGCTGAAAATAAAGTTGAATACGAACGAAAATTATACTGGCTTGAAAAAGATGATGCGGGAGAAAAGCTTACATACTGTTTGTGAAGAAGCGAAATGCCCAAATATCCATGAATGCTGGGCAGTAAGAAGGACTGCCACTTTCATGATCCTCGGTGATGTATGTACGCGTGCATGCCGTTTCTGTGCGGTTAAAACGGGTCTTCCAACTGAACTCGACTGGCAAGAACCGGAAAGAGTAGCTGATTCAGTCGTACTTATGAACCTGAAGCATG
The DNA here is from genome assembly GCF_036964885.1 of Bacillus sp. JJ1122. Taxonomy (NCBI): domain Bacteria; kingdom Bacillati; phylum Bacillota; class Bacilli; order Caryophanales; family Bacillaceae; genus Bacillus; species Bacillus sp. JJ1122. The sequence goes on from NZ_JBALQL010000001.1 coordinate 156,530, forward strand.
TCGTTGTTACAGCTGTAGCGAGAGATGATCTGAAGGATGGAGGAGCGGCTGTCTTTGCTGAAACAGTAAGAGCCATTCGCAGAAAGAATCCTTTCACTTCCATTGAAGTATTGCCTTCCGATATGGGCGGTGTTCTCGAGAACCTTAAGACATTAATGGATGCTAGACCGGATATCCTTAATCATAATATTGAAACAGTTGAACGTCTGACTCCAAGAATCCGTGCGCGTGCTAAATATGAACGTTCACTTGAGTTCTTGCGTCGGGCAAAAGAGCTTCAGCCAGACATCCCGACAAAATCCAGCATTATGGTTGGGCTTGGCGAAACAAAGGAAGAGCTGATTGAAGCGATGGATGATTTACGGGCAAACAACGTGGACATCCTTACTCTTGGACAATATCTGCAGCCTTCTAAGAAACATCTTGAGGTTGTAAAGTACTATCATCCGGATGAATTTGCCGAACTCAAAGAGATTGCTTTGCAAAAAGGATTCAGCCATTGTGAAGCAGGTCCATTAGTTCGTTCTTCCTATCATGCTGACGAGCAGGTTAATTCTGCAGCGAAACATAAACAGGAGCTTGCTGAGCAAGAGGCTCAACAGGCATAATTATTTGGTCAAATTAAAGAGTTCAGCCTGAAGCTGAACTCTTTTTCCATCTTATTTCCCTTTTTTCATCTGTGTGGATATGTCGTCTTTATCCATATTTTCATTCAGTTCGCCTTTAGCTTCGCCGTTGGCATTTTCCCCTGTGCTCATTGGTCTTCCTTGAGGAGATTTGAGCATTTGTTTAACGACACCATCGATCATCGTTTCTACATCCCGGCTATCGGTATCCAAAGATGCAAAGTTCTCTACATCTTTGCGAAGGGTTGGATCATCCGATACGTAAACATGGAACCAGCGAGGAACAACAGACATTGCCATCCTCTTTACCTGGTCGGCAGTTTCAAACCGGTCCTTAGAATCTGTCTGATAGACAATCAGTACTTCTTCATCTGTAACCAATGTTGAGACATCATCGACATTCTGGACCATCGTGCTGTAACGTCCAATCATATCAGCCATTTTTTCACGGTCGATTGCCTGGTAAACATCCATGTTATTGTCTGTTCCCATAACACCTGTTTTTTGATGGCGTACATAGCCAAAATCTTTACTTGTATCTTTTAATCCTTTGCGTCCACCTTCATTGTATAAATCAGGGCGCTGGTCGTTTACATTTAGAGTATGGCCGCTCTGCTGGTAAATGCCGGTTTTGCCGTCTCGCTCGCCTGGGGATGCATTGTTAGTTGCACATCCAGTCAATACCGCTGCACCGCAAATGCCAAGAGCAATAATTGCTTTTTTCATTTCAAACACCTCCTATTGATTAGAATGGCTCTGATTTTATTTTTTTTGCTTAGTAATTGATGGGGAATCAGTTATAATTTAAATAAGAGACTTTGGGATCAAATATTAATGACGGAAAATCAGCAATGAAAAAGAGGTGTACCAATGATTTGCATCAATAATCTGTGCTATGAAATTGTTGACGAAGCACGCGACGGTTTCAATGAGGAAGCCTTCCGTGCAAGATACAGTGATATCTTGACAAAGTACGACTATATTGTTGGGGACTGGGGATATGGCCAATTAAGGCTCAGGGGATTTTTCGACGACCAGAACCAGAAGTCAACATTTGATACGAAAATCAGCACTGTCAGTGAGTATCTGTATGAGTATTGCAATTTTGGGTGTGCCTATTTCGTTGCGAAAAAGGTTGCCAAACAGAACGTGAGCCAATAAAAGAAGAGGACCTGATTTTTATCAGGTCCTCTTCTTATTGGGAAAGTTAAGTGACGTGCTGAAACTGAAGTTTTTCAGTTATTAACTATATGGCGGCTGTTCACTTTCATTCGGATCGTCATGGGTTGGGTGTGCCCCAGCTTCCTGGCGCGGCACTCCTTGATGAAGCGATTTGAATTCATAGTTAAAATTACTGTAGGACCTCTGGCCTTCTCTCCATGGCGTACTTTTGCCTTTTACAGGCTCAACCTTCCCAATTGGCGACCCATAAGGTCCATCTGGTAAATCCTCAGCTGTAATATAATTTCTTTGTTTTTCTACATTGGAAAAATCAGAGTATAGTTCACGGTCTTCTTTGCTCATGAATTCACCCTCTTTGCTTGTTGTCTTGTTAGTATTTCATTGAAAAGACAAAACAAACAAAGAAGTTAGTGCCATAATTATATCAGTTGGCGCAAGAACGAGCGAAGTTCTTCAGCATCTTCTTCAGAAAGGTTGTAAGCATACTCTAAGTAGCCTTCTTCATCTAAATCATCCTGGCCGATGATCGCGAATTTGCTTCCCTGTATATCCAGTACGATGCTTTTCCCGTAATAACGGCTTGTCTGGATAATGGCAAGATCAAAGCGCTGGTTTTCACCTAAAAAACTTACGTAGCGCGTCTTTGTTTCTTCTGTATCATCATATAGAAAAAAACGTTCTTCTGTCATTGTGATCCTCCTAATTAGCTATCCATATATGTAATTTGTTTTGAATTTTCCCTTTGAGCAGGGAACCATCTTCACTCACCATCTTACCAGAAAACAGATAATTTCTGAATTTATCTGAAAAAACAAAAATATTTTGCAATACTATATAGGAAAAAAGCTCTATTTTTAAGAAATATGGTACAATAAAGAAAAAGTTCCAAGCATCTTCTGAGAGGATTGAAACTATGGCCCGCCGCATTACTAGCATTTTAGACAACCTGCTTGGTTGGGGAAAAATAATGTTACCGCATTCAACAATATGCTATTACCCTCCTCAATTCATATTGCGGAACCCTGTCGTTTCAGGGGTGAAAAAAGCATTGAGCGATGGCTGTGAAGTAGCAGTGATCGCCTATACTAACAAGAATCAGCGTGAGATTGCTGCCCAGCTTGGTGAAGAAAGCTGGAAATATTTTAAGGCTTTGAAGAGGCACTTTAAGGCAGTCATTGAAGAAGAAATTGAAAAGCAGGACATGATTGTCTTGCATGATTACTATAGCGACAGCTTAAGTCTGTTTATAAGGATCGATCACAACAGGCATTGTATATCTGAAATCGATACGAAAATGAAGAAGATTCTCAGGGAAGCAGAAAGCAGACTTTTCCATGAGTATCCTACTGTGCAGCCAGTTTTTGATACAGGCTATATTTTTATCGATAAATCGGTTGGTTCTATACATGAAGCTGTATTAAAGGCGCATCAGCAGGCGTTTGCGATGGCAGAGAAACGAATTCAATCCGAATTTAATGAAATGGTTTATGAAATGAACAAAATCGTATCACAAAGGAAAATAAAGCTTCTCGCACAGCCGATCATCGATGTTGCCTCAAAGGAAATAAGGGCATGGGAAATGCTGACGCGCGGACCCGAGGGAACGGCTCTGGAAAGTCCTTTACAGCTGTTTTCGGTAGCGAGACAAACAAATATGCTGTATGAGCTGGAAATGATTGTGCTCAGCAAAACGCTGGAACAAATCACTTTGACAGGATGCACGCATGATATTTTTATTAATTTTACACCAATCACACTTGGTAATTCACGGTTTGTCCGTGACTTGAAGACAATGATGCAATCGTATATAAACATCAAGCCAAGTCAAATCACATTTGAAATTACCGAGAGAGACTCGATTGAGGGAATCGAAAATTTTATCTATAATATAAAGGTATTAAGAGGTATGGGTATCAAGATTGCAGTCGATGATACAGGAGCAGGTTACGCAAGCTTAAATACCATCAGTGAGATCATGCCGGACGTCATAAAAATCGACAGGTCTGTCATTCAGAACATCGATAAGAATTCCGTGAAGGAATCAATGCTGAAAGGTTTACTGCTTGTAGCCAAGGAAGCAGGTTCCATTGTCGTAGCCGAAGGGATCGAGAGTGAAGAAGAGGCCTCTGTTCTATCAAGGAATAAGGTTGAATTGGCACAAGGTTACTTTTATGCCCGTCCTGGATTACTCAAAACCGTCTAGCATCTGTATGAGGTGATAAGAATGTACTTTGTTGACAGGGAACAAATTGAAACAACATTGCAATTTTTAGAAACGCAAATCAATTTCTTTGAAAGTCAGGATTCATGGGAATCGGCCATGGAGAAGGCTGCTCTTGAACGGTTGGGACATACAATGATCGAAGCCGTGCTTGATGTTGGAAATGCCATGATTGATGGTTTCATCATGCGTGACCCAGGAAGCTATGAAGACATCATTGATATTTTGGATGATGAAAAAGTTGTCACTGCAGAAATGAGCGAAGGCTTGAAAAAGATTGTTCTGTTCAGGAAGATGCTGGTACAGCAATACACTGCAGTTGACCATGACGCATTAAAAGCGTCCTTTGCAGCAGAGCTACCCCTATTGAAGCCTTTTTCTGAAAAAGTACGAGAATACTTAACCAATGAACTTGGGCCCGTATCAGCTTTTAAAAAGTAGCAGAATAAAGGAGACCGTAAACTGCGGTCTCTTTTTCCATTTGATTAAGAAGATGAGTGGAGTTGTTATGGACCTATGGTGACAACTCGAAAGGGGAAAGTGCTAAATGAGTTGTTATGAGAAAGCATACGAGAACAACTCAAATGGAAAAATCCGTAACGAGTTGTAATGGTGAAGGTTACGAGAACAACTCAAGAGGGAAAAATGCTCAATGAGTTGTTATGGCGATGCTTTCAAAACCAATAGGTGGTTGATTTCATTGTTTAGCCCGGCTTGAATCAACGAGATTAATCTAGCAACAGGCCTCGTTCTTTGCACTTATGCGAATGCTTTTATAAAATAGTATTTCGGGTACGATAATGTTAGGAGTGATCACGATGAAAAAATATAAAGGTTATTTAATCGATTTAGATGGAACCATGTACAGGGGTTCCGAGAGAATAGAAGCAGCTTCTGATTTTGTAAAAAGGCTGATTGAGGCAGAGATTCCTTATTTATTCGTAACGAATAATTCCTCACGCACACCGGCGCAGGTTGCTGAAAAGTTAAGGAGCTTTGATATCCCTACTAATGAGGAGCAGGTATTTACAACTAGCCAGGCCACTGCCAACTACATTTATGAACAAAAGCCAGATGCAACCGTTTATGTGATCGGTGAAGAGGGCATCAAAACCGCGATTGAGGAAAAAGGTCTGCAATTCGCAGGGGAAGATGCTGATTTTGTGGTTTCAGGCATTGACCGGGGAATTACATACGAAAAGCTTGCGGTTGGCTGTCTAGCCGTCCGGAACGGGGCAACATTCATCTCTACTAATGGGGATATCGCCATCCCAACAGAGCGCGGCTTGCTGCCAGGGAATGGTTCATTGACATCGGTTATTGCCGTTTCAACCCAAACAGAGCCGATTTTCATCGGGAAACCGGAGTCTGTCATCATGGAACAGGCCTTGAAGGTACTGGGAACCAACAAAGAAGAAACGCTGATGGTGGGGGATTACTACGATACGGATATCCTCGCGGGAATGAGAGCAGGCATGGATACGCTCCTGGTGCATACAGGAGTGACAACAAGGGAGCTCCTTAAAGGTTATCAGGAAATGCCAACCTATACTGTTGATTCATTAGATGAATGGGAAGTATGAAAAAAAGGGACTTGCGGCTAAATTGCTGCAAGTCCCTTTGTGTATTGTTTCCCAAAGCTTATATTAGCACATTTTTTAGTTCATGTTTCAATCGGCCTCATCGGGGACGCTGGGATTTCGGCCATCAATATCCCTAAGAACAGTTACTTACTCAATATTCGCTGCTCTATGTGCCAGACGGCTTGATGCAGCTGCCGCTACAGCTCCGACAATGTCGTCAAGGAATGTATGACATTTTCCGGAGGCTTTGTCATTTAATTTTTCCAAAATGCCTGGTTTTTGCTTATCAATGTACCCATAGTTTGTAAAACCAATGGAACCGTATATGTTAACAATTGAGAATGCGAGGATTTCATCTATTCCGTAAAGACTTTCATCTGTTTCAATAATTGATTGAAGCGGTTCTCCAAGCTTCTTTTCCTCAGCAAGTATATCGAGCTGAATTCCAGTCAGGATGGCATTCTGAACCTCCCGCTTTGCAAGAACCCGTTCGACGTTTGCAACACAGTCCTCCATTTGCAGATCAGGGTGATATTTTTCCTGGAGGTAAAATACCAGATCCGCAATATCCTGTATTTCAACACCGCGTTCATGAAGCCATTTTCGTGCTGTTTCCTCTGTCATATGGATTGCGCGTTTCTTTTCTAACATCTGCATCACCTTTCTTGTTTTGATTGCAGCCTCTAATAACCTATTTATCCTAAATTATTCTGTGTAATCCTTTTGGTGATAGGTATTCGCTCCTTTAAATCATTTCCAGAATGATACCACTTATTCATTTCATTGTTCACACAAGTTTTTAAATGACTGACATATATTTGTTAGAGAGTGGTCTTGAAATGAGGTGGCAAAAATGCTTCAAAGGATGTTAAAAGAAGTATATGGGATTTCTGCGGATTCAGAAGTATCTCTTGGAAGATATCATGGATATAAGCAAAATGAGGGTCTTTATTTAATTATGAATGCAAATGGATTAAAAGAGCAAGAAATAATCGAGCTTGTGAAAATAGCGGAACATATGCAAAGTTTTGGAGATCGCAACGTTTCAAAGCTGCTGGCTGACAAGGAAGGCAGGCAAATCTGTGATTGGCAGGGCAGTAAATATTGTGTCCTTCAAAACCGTACGACACCGATTCCTGATGGAATGAAAACTGGCAGGAAGTTAGCAAAGTTACATTTCAGAGGCAGGCAGATTCCTTTTAAAGTCGAAAGCATCAACAGGGTTGGGCAGTGGAAACAGCTTTGGGAAAAAAGGCTGGACCAAATGGAACAAGTGTGGAGCGGCAAACTATACAGTGAACCGGAAAGCGAATTTGAACGGATGTTTCTCGAATCATATCCTTATTACATGGGAATAGCCGAAAATGCGATTCAATATCTTACTGATACCGAAATTGATGATAAGCCGACTAAGATTGATCATGGTACAGTATGCCATGAGCGTTTTACCAATACAGTCTGGAGGGGGCCGTATTTTGTTAAAAACCCATTTGACTGGGTATTTGACCATGCAAGCCGGGATTTAGCTGAATGGGTAAGAGAGAGTTATTTTACGAATATCCAGACCAGCCAGCCTCATATTAAAAACTTTCTGTCTGACTATCAAAGCCTGACAGTATTATCCCCTTTTTCCTGGAGGCTTCTTTACGCGCGATTGCTGTTTCCGCTTCATTATTTTGAAACAGTTGAAAATTATTATATCACGCAATCAGAACAGACGAGAAACCAGCTAGAAGATCAAATGGCAAAGTATTTAAAACAAAGCAGCGATCATGAAAAGTTTTTAAGCAATTTTTATCAGCTTTGCGAGGCACCTGTCAAAGCAGGGAAACTGCCAGGCGTGGATTGGTTATTACGGTAAGCGAAATTTATTGCCTGAAATGGGAGCGATATGTGGTAGAATAAAGTTATTCTATTATATTAATCGCTTACATGAAGGAGACTGTTCATGAAACCATATGTGTATATCACCAGAAAACTTCCGGAAGAAACGATTACTGAAATGACCGATCATTTTGACGTGAAAATGTGGGATCATGAAGATATCCCTGTACCTAGAGAAGTTTTATTAGAGGAAGCAAAAAAGGCCAGCGCCTTGATTACGATGCTTTCTGATAAAGTGGACGCAGAACTGCTTACAGGTGGGGATCATCTTAAAATTGTCGCCAATCTGGCAGTAGGCTACGATAATATCGATCTGGAGACAGCGACAAAGCGCGGAATCTGCGTCAGCAATACACCGGATGTTTTAACAGAAACAACTGCGGACCTGACTTTTGCTTTACTGATGGCCACTGCAAGACGAGTTGTGGAAGCTGCCGAGTATGTGAAGGCTGGGAAGTGGGCGAGCTGGAGTCCCTATCTGCTTGCCGGACATGATATCTACTCAAAGACAATCGGGATTGTCGGCATGGGAAAAATCGGCGAGGCTGTAGCTCGCAGGGCAAAAGGGTTTGGCATGGATATTCTGTACCATAACCGCTCCAGAAAAATGGATGCTGAAATGGAATTCGGTGCAGAGTACAGTTCATTTGAAGAACTTGTCTCTAAGGCGGATTATGTTGTATCCCTGGCACCGCTTACTGCGGAAACAAGAAATTTATTTACAGCAGATGTTTTTACTAAAATGAAAAAAAGCGCCATTTTTATCAATGCAGGGCGCGGTCCGGTTGTGGACGAGCAGGCATTGTATGAAGCGCTTGTTAATGGTGAGATTGCAGCAGCCGGTCTCGATGTTTTCGTGAAGGAACCGATTTCTGCGGATCATCAGCTGCTGAAGCTTCCAAACGTCGTTGCGCTGCCCCATATAGGCAGCGCGAGTACCGAAACCAGAACAGCGATGATCAAGCTTTGCTGCTCAAATGTTAACGCAGTGTTATCTGGAGACAGACCAAAGACGATTGTCAATAAAGAAGTGCTTCATTAAGAGCAAAAGAGCTTTCCCTTTTAAACAGGGAAGGCTCTTTTTCTTTGATAAGAAAGTATAAAATTCACTTCGAAAATTGTCCAGTTCCAGCGATTGTCGGGGCTGACCAAGGCGCTTGCGCTTTTCTATTTGAAAAATTCAAAATTTTTCTGCCTAGAGCCTCATATGATTAAGCGTTTACATGTAAATGCCTCTTTAAAAACTCCTTGTAAAAGAAGATTAAGAAAATTATAATGTCTACTATATATAAACACTTGTTCTTTTATAGTGGACAGTAGAGAGGGGAAGAAAGTATGCAGGTAATCTCAATTGGACTTCTAGGATTAGGCACAGTTGGCTCGGGGGTAGTGAAAATTATTGAAAACCATCAGGATAAGCTGATGCACCAGGTCGGCTGTCCGGTGAAGGTGAAAAAAATCCTTGTACAGGATCCTGTGAAGGAAAGAACAGTGAAGGTCGATTCTTCTCTCTTGACGGTGAATCCAGCTGACATTATCGATGACCCGGAAATTGATGTCGTGATAGAGGTAATGGGCGGCATCGAAAATACGCGTGAACATTTACTTGAGGCATTAAAAATGAAAAAAAATGTTGTGACAGCGAATAAAGACTTAATGGCCGTTTATGGATCAGAGCTATTGACGGCTGCGCATGAAAACGGGTGTGACCTGTTTTTTGAAGCGAGTGTTGCTGGGGGTATTCCCATTTTAAGGAGCCTTGCAGAAGGCCTTGCATCAGACAGGATTACAAAGATGATGGGAATCGTTAATGGTACGACTAACTATATTTTAACCAAGATGAGCCAGGAAGGTCTAGCTTATGAATCGGTGTTAAAAGAAGCCCAAAGGCTTGGATATGCAGAAGCAAATCCAGCTTCAGACGTAGAGGGCCTGGATGCAGCGAGGAAGATGGCGATCATGGCATCGTTAGGATTTTCAATGAAAATTGACCTTGATGACGTCAAGTTTAAAGGGATTACTGAGATAACTGAAGAAGACCTTCAATATGGCAAGCAGCTTGGTTACACAATGAAGCTGCTGGGGATTGCCCATCGCGAGGATGATAAGGTTGAGGTAAGTGTCCAGCCAGCTCTCTTGCCAAATTCACACCCGCTAGCTTCTGTCCATAATGAATACAATGCTGTCTATGTTTATGGCGAGGCAGTAGGTGAAACGATGTTCTACGGTCCTGGTGCAGGAAGTCTGCCAACAGCGACGGCTGTTGTTTCCGACCTTGTTGGAGTGATCAAGAACATGCGCTTAGGCGTCAATGGATGCTCTTCCGTAACACCGCAATATCAAAAGCAGCTGAAAGACGATGGCGAAGTGCATTCAAAGTATTTCCTCCGTCTGCATGTACATGATGAGGTTGGTGTATTCGCGGAAATTACATCGCTCTTTTCCAACTATAATGTAAGCTTTGAGAAGATTCTCCAGATGCCTTTAAAAGAAGAAGAACTAGCTGAAATTGTTGTGGTAACACACAATGCTTCCCTAAGAAACTATGAAGATATTTTAATGCAGCTTCGTGATCTTCCTGTTGTAAAAGAAATCAAAAGTTCCTACAGAGTCGAGGGGAGTGTCAGTGCATGAGGTGGCGCGGCCTGTTGAGTGAATACAAAAAGTTCCTGCCCGTCAATGAGAATACGCCAATACTTACGCTAAATGAAGGAAATACACCATTAATCAGGCTGGATCGGCTCTCAGAGGAGTGGGGGGTTGACCTGTTCGCAAAAGTAGAGGGAGCCAATCCAACGGGTTCTTTTAAAGATCGTGGGATGGTTATGGCGGTCGCCAAAGCAAAAGAGGAAGGCAGCGGGACCGTCATTTGCGCATCCACGGGAAATACATCTGCCTCTGCTGCTGCTTATGCAGCTAGAGCAGGCTTGCGGTGCATCATTGTCATTCCCGAAGGTAAAATTGCCATGGGGAAGCTTGCCCAGGCAGTGATGTATGGCGCAAACATCATTTCGATTGAGGGGAATTTTGATGAAGCATTAAGGATGGTGAGAGCCATCAGCGCAACAGAACCAGTCACTCTTGTGAATTCGGTGAATCCATATCGTCTAGATGGACAGAAAACAGCTGCGTTTGAAATCTGCGACCAGCTTGGGGAGGCACCAGAAATTCTGGCAATCCCTGTTGGCAACGCGGGGAATATCAGTGCGTATTGGAAGGGATTCAAAGAATATCATTCTATGAAGGGCACTGGCCTTCCTCGTATGTTTGGATTTGAAGCGGAGGGTGCAGCGGCAATCGTCCAGGGCAGTCCAATTGACCAGCCTGAAACCATTGCGACGGCAATCCGGATTGGCAATCCAGCGAGCTGGGATTTAGCAGTCAATGCGAAGCAGGATTCGAATGGAGAAATTGATTTCGTTACCGATGAAGAGATTCTGCAGGCATACAGTAAACTAGCTTCTGCAGAAGGGATCTTTGCCGAGCCGGCCTCTTGCGCGTCACTTGCTGGCATTCATAAGCTTTTACAGCGTGGAGAGATTCCTCAGGGCTCCAGAATCGTGGCTGTTTTGACCGGCAATGGATTAAAGGACCCTGCAACTGCCATCGATATCCGCTTGATTTCACCAGTGGTACTGCCTAATGATGAACAACTCGTCAGCGAGCATATCAGGGGAGTTGTCCGTCAATGAAGGCAACAGCTGGAGAAAGTATCTCCTCTTTTAAAAAGCAAGCTGTTACGGTAAAAGTGCCTGCAAGCTCAGCTAACCTTGGCCCAGGCTTTGATTCAGTTGGTGTCGCATTGAGCTTGTATTTGGTTTTACAGGCAGAGAGAAGTGACAGCTGGGAAATTACAGCGTTATCGATGGCTTTAAAAGATTTTCCCAAAGACGAACAAAATTTTATTTCGCAGGTTGCGATCAATACCGCCAGGATGTACAAGCAGGAAATGCCTGCAATGAAGGTTTCGGTTAAAAGTGATATTCCGCTTGCGAGAGGCCTGGGTTCTAGTGCAGCAGCGATTGTGGCGGGTATTGAGCTGGCAGATTTGTTTTGCAGTCTGCAGCTGAGCCGCCAGGAGAAATTGCGGATTGCGACAAAGATGGAAGGACACCCCGATAATGCAGGTGCTTGCCTGTTTGGCGGGTTTGTTGTTGGCAGCGAGGCTGGCGATGAAGTGAACCTCACTAGATTGGATGCCATTGATTTTGATCCAGTTCTCGTTGTTCCTCAACAAGAACTGCTTACCGAAGAATCACGCGATGTGCTGCCAGAAGTGGTTGAATTTAAACGTGCAGTGCAGGCAAGTGCGATTTCAAACCAGCTGCTTGCGGCCTTGCTGACTCAGCAATGGGAGCTAGCCGGAAAAATGATGACAGCTGACCTGTTCCATCAGCCATATAGGAAAAATCTCGTCCCATTTTATGAGGAAGTGCAGGAAAAAGCGGCTGAGTCTGGAGCGTTTGGTGTTGCGTTAAGCGGTGCTGGGCCTTCGCTGCTCTGCCTCGCTGAACCTGGGAAGGGTGCTGCGCTAGCTAAGTCTCTGCAAAATAATCTTTCAGGATTTGAGATTCACCGGCTTAAGATTGATAAGGGCGGGTGTCAGGTTTCTTTTAATAAATAACAAAAAAAACGGTTTTGCCGGCATAGGCAAAACCGCTTTGTATTTATGGTTATTAGAATACCTGTTCAACCTCTACAACACCAGGTACTTCTTCTAGAAGTGCGCGTTCAATTCCAGCTTTAAGTGTGATAGTGGAGCTCGGGCAGCTGCCGCATGCACCAAGCAGGCGAAGTTTTACAATGCCGTCCTCAACGTCAACTAATTCACAGTCTCCTCCATCACGAAGAAGGAATGGGCGCAATTTATCTAATACTTCCTGTACTTGCTCAAACATTTGTTGTTCAGTCATGCAAATCGACTCCTTTCATAATACTTATTATAATCACATCAGCCAGAAAAATCTATTGAATAAACTGAAAATCCACTAAACAACAGTTTTTTCCTTATGCAACCATACCATCCTATAGTAAAATAAAAGAAAATAACAGGGGGTAATTGATAATGGAGCAAAAACAGGTCGAAATTGTCGTTTATGGTGCGGCAGTACTGTGCCCGAGCTGCGTCAACATGCCATCATCAAAAGAGACATACGAGTGGCTTGAAGCTGCCATCAGCCGCAAATATACCGATCAGCCATTTAAAATCACTTATGTTGATATATACAATCCTCCAGCAGAGCCAGACAAGAAAGAATTTGCCGAAAGAGTGATTGAAGAGGATATGTTTTACCCTGTCGTCCTGCTTGAAGGCAAGATTGTCGGTGAAGGGAACCCAAAATTGAAGACAATTTATTCTGAGCTCGAGAAATTTGGGTATGTTTCGGCATAGAAGAGATAAGCATTCCACAAGGAGTGCTTTTTTTATATGCTTTTACTTATCATATTATGAAAAATTTATTTTAATTGATTGGATTCGGTAATTTGATTGGGGGAGTCTATAAATTTAGTGACGAGGTTTTATTAAATTTGTGAACTTCACAATTTTATTGGCGAAAATCCTAAATATCTGGAGAAGTTCCAATTAATTTGGTGAACTGGAAAAAACGTATGATATTTTCCAGTTTTCAAAATGAAAACCCGGACACAAGTGCCCGGGTTCCATCAAAAATCATCCATTATGATACTTGTACATCCACAGAATGCCTGACTTCAGCAATCGTGCGACGCGTCCTGTGATCGGACGTTCTGCAACGAGTCCAAAGCCGTGTTTCTTTCCAAGGGAGCCTATGACACCTTTCAGCTTAATCACTGGGAAAGATTCGGGCGGCTGTTCGCCTTTCCAGCGTTTCTGAAGAACCTGGACGATTTGCTCTGCCTGGCCTTCCGCCAGCTGTGCGCTAGGAGCGTGAGGCAAGCTCGCGCAATCTCCGACGACATAGATATGTTCATTGCCTGGGATATTGTGCTGAGGAGTCAGAAGGGCTCTGCCCATCCCGTCTTTTTCAACATTCATTTCCCTGACAAGCCTGTTAGCCTGAATGCCGGCAGTCCAAACAATTGCATCGCAGACAATCGGTTCATCATGGTTGTATAAAACATTTTCTTGTACTTCAGTGATATTCGCATTGTTGATAATCTCAACATTGTGATTATCAAACCAGTTTTCCACGTAAGTGCTCAGTCTTTCAGAGAACGCTGATAGTATGTGGTTTCCGCGGTCAAAGAGCTTGATTTTCAAGTCTTTGCGGCTTTCGCTTAATTCACTGGCAAGCTCAACTCCGCTTAATCCTGCACCGACAATTGCGACTGTTGAATCTGCTGGCAAATTATTGAGCGCCTGGTAGGTAGAGCGTGACTTTTCAATTGATTGGATGCTGTATGTGAAAATATCCGCACCTGGTACATTGTGATATTTATCCTCACAGCCTAAGCCAATGATTAAATCGTCAAAATCAACAGCCTCGCCATTCTTGAGTTCAACCTTTTTACCCTCAACGTTGATAGCAGTGACTTCCGCATATTTCACCTTAAGGCGGGGATGCTCAGGGAACGCTACTCTGATATGCTGATCGGAAATCGTACCAGCAGCCAGAGCGTAATATTCGGTTTTTAAACAATGGTAAGGTACACGGTCAATCAATGTGATAGTGACATCTTCTGGCAGGTCATTCGGAAGCAATCTTTGCAGGACACGCATGCCGCCATAACCTCCGCCAAGTATAACGAGATTTTTCATGTGAATTTCCCCTTTTTAACTCTTCAAAAGACAGTTAATGAAGTTTTTCCAGCTCGTTTTAAAAACCCGAAAACGGATACATTTTTAAATTATTTTACTATATTTTTCTGCTACGATTAAACACCATAAAAAGTATAACGAAATTGTGACAAAATAACAACAATTTTATGGAACGATTGAGCCAGAGAAATTGACGTTTTCTCATAAAAAAGGTACGATTAAAAATTAGTAGAGAGGTGAAAAAAATGATAAAACCTATCATTGAATTTTGCATCAGCAACCTCGCGAGCGGCGCGCAAAAAGCGAGGGAGGAGCTGGAGAGGGATCCGGATCTGGACGTGATTGAATATGGCTGCCTCGGTTACTGCGGAAAATGTGCTCAGGCAATGTTTGCGCTAGTAAATGGTGACCCTGTCACAGGGGAAACTCCAGAGGAACTGGTTGAAAATATCTATCAATATTTGGACGAAAACCCAATGTTTTAATATAAAAAGGCTGGCATGAAACTCCAATGCCAGCCTGTTTTTATTTTTTTCGTCTTTCCTTATAAAACAATTCGTTTACTATACTTTTTGTTCTTCCCGCATCTCCTGCCATCGATCCTTTGCCATTTGGATGATTTGCGGTTCGACAGACTGTCTTTGTTTCTCAATCACCCTGGAGAAAAATCTGACAGCATCCTGACTGTTGCCTGTCCTCCTTGAAAGTTCGGCAATCAAATACATCAGCCTCAATTCGGATACCTGCGTCCCGCTATAGTCACCAGTGCTGAACGATTCAGTGTATTGAGACAGAGCTAGTTTCAGAAAGCGCATTTCTTGTAGTTCATTTGCCAGTCCACGGTAAAGCCACGCCACCCTTATATATAGCCCTGCTGTAACAATATGCTTTTCTTTTTTTAGTGTTGAGCAATAAGCGCCGAGCTTGAAGGTATTAATTCCTTCATTGATTGTGCGTTCCGTGCTGAAGTCATGGGGCACCCACTGGCTGCATATTTTATCGGAAATGACTTTGTCAGAGCCTGGCGGAAAATAAGGGCTGAATTCATCTGTAAAAGAAAAGCCGCAAGTTGGGCAGACATTTACATAGTATAAATTAGGATTCACGGATTCTTTAGCATACAGGGGGGCGAAATCAGTGTCATAGCTGAGGACTTTCACAAATCGGGAACGCACCTTTTTGGTCGCAAAAGGCTGTTCACACATGGTGCATTTATACTTTTTATCATATAACGGTTCTAACTGTGCCAACGCCATCACCTGCCGAATTACCTATATTTTTTTAATGGAACTTAGGTATATTATACCAGTTAAGCTGAGCGAACGGGGACAAATTTTGTAAAAATAACCCTATCATTCTTTTTTCAGATTGATTGGTTGAGGATTGGAAAAACACTGAGTATACTATAAGAAAGGGAACAAGGAGGTTTCATATTATGGAAAACATTGTGATTCTTACAGAAGAAGCTGCATTGCAGGTTAAAGATATGATGAAACAAAATGAAACAGAGGACGCTTTTTTGCGTGTGTCTGTTAAAGGCGGAGGCTGCAGCGGTCTTTCATACGGAATGGGTTTTGCTCATGAAGTGGAAGAAGGGGACACCCAACTAGAACAGCATGGCATTCGTATCCTGGTAGATAAGGAAAGCGCGCCTGTCCTGATGGGTACGAAAATCAGCTATAAGCAATCATTGATGGGCGGCGGTTTCACGATCGATAACCCGAATGCGATCGCATCATGTGGATGCGGTTCAAGCTTCAAGACAGCGACTCGTGAAGGTACGCCAGAAGAATGCTAAAAAAAAGCGAGGTCCGCGGACCTTGCTTTTTTTGTGGAATTATTTAAACATCGATGAACTATGAAGCGGCTGAGTTTTTGCCTTTGGATCAATGAATGATTTTGCGTTGTTGACAGCTGTTGGTGCTTCGCCAAACCCAGTCGCAATCAATTTCACTTTTCCTTCGTATGTGCAAATGTCGCCTGCAGCGTAGATGCCCGGGATGTTTGTTTCCATTTTTGAGTTAACCAAGATGGAGTTCTTTTCGATTTCTAGGCCCCACTCTTTAATTGGTCCAAGAGAAGAAACGAAACCGAAATTACAGATTACGGAATCAACATCCACATTTACTGTGTCTTCACCGTTTGCATCCTGAAGAACAATCTGGCTGATTTTATTTCTATCACCAATAAGCTCGGTAGGAATATAAGGTGTCTTGATATCCACCTTAGAGTTTTGAAGATTTTCGACACTATGTTCATGAGCACGGAATTTGTCCCTGCGGTGTACAATTGTCACCTGTTCAGCGATTGGCTCTAACATCAATGCCCAGTCTACTGCTGAATCTCCTCCGCCTAATACAGCCACTTTTTGGCCAGCGAATTGATTCAAATCATCGATAAAATAGTGCAGGTTCTTGCCTTCATATTGTGCAGCGCTTTCGAGTTCAAGTCTGCGAGGCTGGAAAGCACCATTTCCGGCTGTGATGATCACAGTCTTCGTATAATGTATTTCTTTGTCAGTCGTTAATTTAAATGAGCCATCTTCCAGCTTTTCAAGCTTTTCGACTGATTGTTCCAAAGCAGTAGCTGGCTCAAATTTTGCCATTTGCTCCTTCAGGTTATCAATCAGTTCCTGAGCACGGACTTTTGGAAAACCGGCAACATCATATATGTATTTCTCTGGATACAGTGCTGATAATTGCCCGCCTAATTGTGGCAAACTTTCAATAATCTTAACAGATGCTTGTCTCATTCCGCCGTAGAAAGCAGTGAATAGACCAGCTGGCCCCCCGCCAATAATCGTGATGTCATAAACTTTTTGATCTTCTTTCACTCCATATCCCCCTCACTATGTAGTAAAATTGCTCCAATTTTTATAATACCATAAATAGAAAATTAAAACTCATTATCATAATAGAAGATTCAATTAGGAACAATATATTTTAGAAAAAATCATCATTTTACATTAAAAAATAGGGAAAAAGGTCTATTTTCTGAATATTTCCAAGTTTAGTTTATAGCTTGAAAATGCGAGGTAAAAAGAATATCATGTATTGTAGACGAGAATGTTAAGATTTTGTGACATTTTCAGGACATTTTTTTGAACTTTTTAGTGAATAATATCACAAACTTATTCGTGAAAAAAATGGCAGCAAATAGAGATGAGCCATTCGCCCAAAAATATATTAAAAAGGTGGAAGTGATCACTTTGAGAAAGCCAAAGATCGTAATTTTAGGAGCAGGATACGGGGGATTAATGACAGCTACCCGTTTGCAAAAAGCTGTTGGAGTAAATGAAGCAGATATCGTCTTAGTAAATAAAAATGATTACCATTATGAAACTACTTGGCTGCATGAGGCTTCAGCAGGAACTTTGCATCATGACAGAGTCAGGTACGACATTCGTGATGTGATTGACCGTCACAAGGTTGAATTCATCCAGAGCACAGTAGAAGAAATTAAAATGGATGAAAAGCGTGTAATCCTTGAAAACGGCGATATCATTTACGATTATCTTGTCATTGCCCTAGGTGCTGAATCTGAAACTTTCGGTATTAAAGGCTTGAAGGAGTATGCTTTCTCTATCGTTAATGTGAACGCAGCAAGACAGATTCGTGAACACATTGAATATCAATTCGCTACTTACAATACTGAAGCAGTGAAAAAAGACGAGCGTTTGACAATCGTAGTCGGCGGCGCTGGATTCACAGGAATCGAATTCCTTGGTGAATTGACAAACCGTGTTCCTGAGCTATGCCGTGAATACGATGTTGATTTCCATAAAGTGAAAATCGTGTGTGTTGAAGCAGCACCAATGGTTCTTCCAGGATTCGACCCTGAGCTTGTTAACTATGCTGTTTCTCAGCTTGAGAAAAAAGGCGTAGAGTTCCGTATCGGAACGGCAATCAAAGAAGCAACTCCAGAGGGCATCATCGTTGCAAAAGGCGAAGAAGAAGTCGAAGAAATCAAAGCTGGAACCGTAGTTTGGGCTGCTGGTGTACGTGGAAGCTCTGTCATTGAAAAATCAGGAATCGAAGCAATGCGCGGCCGTGTGAAGGTCCAGCCTGACCTGAGAATTCCTGGCTCAGAGAATGTCTTCATCGTCGGTGATTGCTCGTTGATCATCAATGAAGAAATTAATCGTCCATACCCTCCAACTGCACAGATTGCGATGCAGCAAGGTGAGGTATGTGCTAGAAATATCGCTGCACTTGTTCGTGGGAAATCAGAGTTAGAAACATTTACTCCTGACATCAAAGGTACAGTATGTTCACTTGGTGAAGACGATGCAATTGGCGTAGCTTTTGGCAAGAAAATGGTCGGCACAAAGGCTTCGATCATGAAGAAAGTAATCGACAACCGTTCACTTTACATGATCGGCGGACCATCATTAGTCCTTAAAAAAGGAAAGTTTAATATCCTTTAATAACACATACATGGAACAGGCTTCTTTATGAGGCCTGTTTTTTTGTGTAAAATAAAGAAATTAAATGAATGGACGGCGATTAATTTATGGGAAAACGTGAGAATGTCTGGCTTGGGGTAGCGGGACTTGTGGTTCGTAATGATGGAAGCTGGTTAGTGGTAAAAAAACGATATGGCGGTCTGAAAGGGAGCTGGTCTCTCCCAGCGGGGTTCGTAGATGAAGGTGAAACCGCAGATCAAGCGGTTGTTAGAGAAGTCCTCGAAGAAACGGGAATTGAATGTAATGTCGAAGGCTTACTTGGTGTAAGGACAGGAGTCATCAGGGACTCAATCAGCGATAATATGCTCATCTTCCTCCTTAATCCATTGTCAGAACAAAAGGTCGTTGCCCAGGAAAGTGAATTATTTGAAGCAAAGTATTTAACTCCTCAAATACTTGAAGATGATCCTGAAACGTCGGTCTTACTGAAATATTTGTTAAGCGTGCAAAAGTTTAAAGCAAAACAAGAAGTTGAGGGGATAGACCCTGGACCGCAGTTTCATTATACGGATTATAAGTTATTTTTATAATTTTCTGAAATTTAAAGGAAGTGACAGATATTTAAAGAAAAACGATGATGTATCCGTTTTCAATCTACTATTTTGGTCATTTTTGAACCTTTTCAAGTACATTGAATGTCTGATATATTATCAGAAAATTCAATAATATAAAAAGGGGAGATAAACAAATGAAAATGCATACACATGACTCAAAAGAATGTCCATATTGCTCAGGTAAAGGATATTTCCAATTACTGCTCGGCGGTTCTGAAACATGTTCTTGCTGCAGCGGCTCAGGTAAATCAAAAAAATAAGGCAGTGCATCTTGGACCTTCGCAAATGCGGGGTTTTTTTCTTTTTTTTCACACTTAGCATTTCATTGACTCGAAATAGGACAAACAGTAAACTAGAAATGATGTGTAATGGGGGGATTTAGATGTTAACAATAGTAACACTCATCATTTCGATGTTATTGTTTTTTGTATTGTTTTTTGGAATTGGTTTCTTGTTAAATATGTTACTACGAATGTCTTGGATCATGGCTGTTATCTATCCTTTAATCGCCATATTTATTATTGATCAGGTCCGGTTTATCGAGTATTTCACAAATAGCGGAAAAGCTTTTACGGACCTTGGGCAGAGAGTTTCCGGCCTGGCTATGGCAGATATCCTGATTTTAAGCAGTGGATTGGCCGGAGCGATCCTTGCTGGAATCGTCATCAGGCTTCTGAGGAAAAAAGGGTACCAAATGTTTTAAGAAAGATTGTTTCAAGCCCTTTTGCTAAAAATCTAAAAATCAAAACAAAAACCTTCACCTTTGTGAGGGTTTTTTTGTACATAAAAAATAGGAAAGGAAGAAAACTATCTTAAAGTTCAAAGTGTCATTTTACTTTTACTGGAAGTGTAAATAGGTATTTTGACACTTTTTTGCTCCTTTTGGAATATTTCTTGTTGCGATGGGAAATTAATAGATTTGGGAGGAGTGAAAAATTATATGAATATTTTAAAAATATGGGCCAGACGCTCAGCGATGGCGGTTTTATTTTTTGCTGCCATAACATCAACGTTCCATTCGATTTCAGGCGTAGAAGCTGCAACATTTGCTACATACATATTTGACAACGAAGGAACACACCAAGATGATACGACACAATTTGAACATAGTAAGAAATCTGTTGGACTAGCTTTTAAGTTTTTGAAAAAGATTTCAGATTTCAAGACCAAGATTTCATCAAGTGAAAAAGTCACGGGTACACCGCCAACACTTGAACAATCGCTTAACTGGTCCCAATATCCTAAAAAGAAAATTATAGCTACAGGTTATACAGCAGGAATTGAATCCACCGGTAAAAACCCTGGTCATCCGGAATATGGAATTACATACTCAGGTGTAAAAGTAAAACGTGATTTATATTCCACCGTCGCAGCCGATTTAAACGTATTCCCGATAGGAACGATTCTTTTTATTCCGGGATATGGGTTTGGGGTTGTCGCAGATAAGGGCGGTGCCATTAAAGGTAATAAGGTTGATCTTTATTATGACACTGTAAGTGATGTATATGAACAGTGGGGTAAAAAGACGCTGGATGTCTATGTGATTGAAATAGGCGATGGGAAATTGACTGAAGATGACCTGAAAGCGCTAAATGAAAATGAATCGATGCAGGTATTTCGCCAGCAATATATCGGCGGCAAGAAATCCTGATAAAAGATAAGGCAAATTCCAGACGGAGTTTGCCTTTTTATTGTTTTATATATCATGGATCAGGCGATGCAATTTTTCAAGGCCATCGAGCAGTCTTGGGGAAGGGCGGCAATAAAGTTCTTCCTCGAGAATCAGGATGCGATCCTGTTTGACTGCATCCATCTCATTCCAGCCCGGGCGTCCGGTGATTAATTCTTTTTTCACCTTTTGTCTTCTGACACCTACCCATGCTATGCAAATGTAATCCGGCTTACGTGACCTGACATCATCCCAGTCTGTTTGGACACTTGCCAGTTCGACATCTTGAAAAATGTTTACAGCCCCTGCAGCTTCTGATAGTTCTGTCAGCCAATTAACCCTGCCAGGTGTGAAAACAGGTTTTGGCCACCATTCCCAATATAGCTTTGGCTTAGAGGTTGTATTTGCGCCTTTTTGCTTGATCGCGTCAAGCCTGCTCCGGAAATGTTGAGCCGCTTCATTACCTCGTTCAGGCATGTTTAAGGCATTTGCAGTTAAATGTAAGTCATTTTCTATATCTTGAAGGGATTGCGGGTTCAAAATGATATGAGGAATGCCGCGGGCTTTTAAGCCATCAATATTTTTTTCCATTCCCGGGACACTGAGTGAAGCTAGAACAAGGTCTGGCTTCAATTCCTCCACCAGGTCAAGGTCAATTGACAAGTCGGGTCCCAGTTTTGGGAGTGTTTTTATCGATTTAGGCCAATCGGAAAAATCATCTACTCCGACCAGCAGTTCAGTTAAACCTAGAAATTCGATGATTTCAGTGTTGCTCGGGGCTAACGAAATAACTCTCAATGTGTTCACCTGCCTCTTGTGAAAGGGATTGTCTGTCATATTTATTATAATAGGTAATGGAGCAACAGGGCCAATGCGATCCCGCTTAATCCTCCGAAAAATACTTCGATTGGTTTGTGGCCTAGCAATTCTTTTAATTCCTTTTGTTTTTCTTTTTCCGGCTTATTCTGCCAGCCCTTTGCCTCTTCTGCAAATCTTGAGAAATCCGAAACAAGCTGGTTCAGTACAATCGCTTGCTCGCCAGCCTGCCTGCGGACGCCCGATGCATCAAACATCGTGATGATCGCAAATACGGCTGAAACGGCGAAAACGGCCGAATCCATACCTGTTTCGAGGGCAACACCGGTAGATAGTGCTGTCACCGCTGCTGAATGTGAGCTTGGCATTCCCCCAGTACTTGTCAACAATGACCAGTCAAGCCTTCTTGTCGCAATATATTGGATCGGTACCTTTATAAACTGCGCGAAAAAAATAGCCGCAAGTGAAGCCCACAAAGGGAAATTTGTTAATAAATCCATATCTTTACCCCCTATTCAGTTTCTTTTTTAGAGTATGCTTGAGGTGTTCGAGGATGCTTTTTCATCGCCTGCGGAAAAAAGCCGATCTAGGCGGCTCCCGAACTGTCCTCGGAGACTGGGTTTCTTGAATAATTTTAAAAAGTGCCTTTATTAAGTAATACCCAAGAAAGTTTGATTCATTACAGTCATACCATAGTTTTGATAATATAGTTTTAACCGCTTGAATTGGGGTGAGGATTTTGACAGAATACCCGGCAGAATACTACGAGTTCTTTATTAAGTTCAACGAAGGGGACTACTATACCTGCCATGACTTGCTTGAAGATATGTGGATGACGGACAAAGGAAACTATTTTTTAAAAGGCCTGCTGCAAATGAGTGTGGCGATTTACCATTATAGTTACGGGAATGTAAAAGGTGCCCGCCTGATGATGCAGGCTGCCCATGATTATTTACAATCCTACCGCCCTGTTCACTGGGGAATGGACCTCGAAAAAATTTATCCTTTCATCGAAGCATGTCTATCTATTTTCCCGCAAAATATAGACAGGGTTCCTTATGAACAGGTTAGTAAACTTCCAGTGCTGCCAGTTTTATATTTATATTTGGAAGATATTCAATAATTGGCCGTTATTTTTTATAATTAAATGTAAGCATCAATTAGGAAGTCGAAATATTTTTGCGTTTTCGTTATAATAAAACTATAAAATACGGAGGTGAAGCAATTTGTTCAACGTGAAAAATGAATTTAAATTAACGAATAGCCATGACTGCCTGGTAATCGGCTTATTTAATAAACCGTCGGGATTCGAAGGAGTCACAGCTGAAGCAGATCAGCTTTTTGATGGGCAGCTGACTGAGCTTGTGAAAGACGGAGAGATTTCATCCAGAAAAAAAGCAGTTTCGAAGATACATACTTTCGGTAAAACAGGTGCTAAAAAGCTATACTTTGTCGGTCTTGGACATGAAAAAGAGCTGGATTTTGAAACATTGAGAGAAGCGTTTGGACGCTTATTCAAGACATCCAAAACAGAAAAGTGGACGGAAGCAGCTGTGTTGCTGGATACTTTTACATCTGATGCTGTTGAACTTAACGATGCAGCCCACGCATTAAGTGAAGCATTGGCGATGGCGACTTACCAATTTGAAGGCTACAAGCAGAAATCAAACGAGCCTGAAAAGCGAATTGAGAACTTGACGGTATACAGTACGGATGAAGAGGGAGAGGTTGAAGCCGCTCTTGAGGTTGGGTACGCGTTTGGTAAGGCAACGAACTCAGCACGTACTCTTGTTAATACACCAGGCAATCTTCTGACTGCGTCAGACATGGCTGAATATGCCAAAAAACTTGCTGAGAAATATGAGTTTGAAGCAGAGATTTTAGAAAAAGAAGAAATGGAAAAGCTCGGCATGGGCGCTCTGCTCGCTGTTAATCAGGGATCTACTGAACCGCCAAAGATGATTGTCCTCAAGTACCAGGGGAAAGAAGAATGGACAGACGTAATCGGATTAGTCGGAAAGGGAATCACCTTTGACACAGGCGGGTACTCAATTAAGACTAAGGCAGGAATTGTCGGTATGAAATCGGATATGGGCGGCGCTGCAGCAGTCCTTGGGGCAATGGAGATCATCGGTGAGTTAAAGCCTGAACAGAACGTTGTTGCAGTCATTCCATCAACAGACAATATGATCAGCGGAACAGCATTCAAGCCGGATGATGTCATTACATCCATGAGCGGGAAGACGATCGAGGTATTGAACACCGATGCAGAAGGACGTCTTGTACTTGCAGATGCAATGACATATGCAAAGCATCATGGTGCGAACTATCTTGTCGACATCGCCACACTGACAGGAGGAGTTATAACTGCTTTAGGACTCCATACCTCAGGTGCGCTGACGAACAATGAAGCTTTGTTTGAACAAGTTCTCGAAGCTTCATATGAAGCAGGTGAGCCAATCTGGCGTCTGCCGATATTCGAAAGAGACCTGGAGAGAGTCAGGAGCAGCAAAATCGCTGACCTTAACAATTCTCCTGGTGCCGAAGGCCATATGATCATGGGCGGCGCATTTGTCGGTGAATTCGCTGAAGGCACTCCATGGGTACACCTTGATATTGCCGGAACAGCAACAACTGGCAAAGATCACGACCTGGGTCCAGCAGGCGCAACCGGAGTCATGGCGCGTACACTTGCCTTGCTTGTTGAGAGATTCGAGCCAATCAAATAAGATTGTGAATCAGGACCCTGGGGCAGATGCTTTAGGGTCTTTTGAATTTAGCACCACAGACAACAACTAAAAATATATTTAACTAGTTGGACTCATTCCAACAAATTATAACACCAAATCAACAAGTGATAAAATGAATTCAACAAGTAATAATTGCGATTTAACAAGTAATAAAGCTGATGAAACAAGTAATAAATGCGATTTTACTAGTCATAAAACGGATAGTACAAGTAATAAAGCTTTTTCTAAGCAATAAAATTGTTTCGACAAGGAATAAAACCGGCCCAACACGTAAAAAAAAGCAACTGAACTAGTAATAAGCGTTGCCATGTGAAAAGATAAAGCCAAAAATGAGGTGAGCATCATGTATTTTGGTAAGCCGCGGAAAACCGCTCCATCTGACAGAGTACCGCCAAATCAAAATGTCACGACTGCGTTTCCCGTGCTTCATTATGGGAATATCCCCAACTATAAAAATCTTGATAGCTGGACATTAAGGATTTGGGGACATGTGATTCAGGAAACAGTACTCACATTTGATGATCTAATGAAGCTTCCGCAAAAAAACTCGGGTAATGATATTCATTGCGTCACAGGCTGGTCCAAGCTTGATAATGTCTGGGAAGGCATCCCGACAAAGGAACTGGTCAGGCTGGCAAAACCTAAGGACAGTGCGAAATATGTAATCTTGCATGCTGAGGAAGGGTGGACAACAAACTTGCCGATTGAGGATTTTGTTATGGATACAAGTCTGCTTGCACATACCCACAATGGGGAACAGCTTACCCCGGAGCATGGCTATCCATTAAGGGCTGTAATCCCTCACTTATATTTCTGGAAGAGCGCGAAATGGCTTAGAGGGATTGAATTCACCAATGAAAACAAGCCGGGCTTTTGGGAGAAAAACGGCTACCATATGTATGGGGATCCTTGGAAAGAGGAGCGCCTATCCTGGGACTAGTTTATAGGGTTATTCATTTTGGAAAGTGATTTTATCAGTAACAAAACCCCTTGTATAATCCTTGCCGCCGTTCTGGATAACGGCGGCTCTTTGTTATTCAAAAAAAGGTGTTAAAAACTAAGCTTCCAGCTTGAAGAGGCGGATTTCTCTTTTTCAAAAATAAGCTGAAGTGTTGAATTTCTTGTCATTCCCATCTTAACTTCAGGATGATGTGGCAGCATTCCCGGTTCCCGACATTATCTTGAAAGGTCATTGTTATTCCATCAGGATTATAGGTTATTTTGGGCTTTTTCTTGATCCCGGCAGAATCGACAAGGTGTTCAACCTGTGCCTGATTAGATTGTTGGGCAGCAGCCATTAAGTCATTTGAAAATGGGGAGGAAGAGGTGATTTTCTTCATCACCAGGTTGGCATCCTCCATTAGCATGATTGCTTTTGTAGCGGAAGTCTTGAATAGGGCTGTATTTACTTCAGGATAGGGGCGGAAGTCAGGAATGGCGTTCGATTCATCTCGTCCAGCATTACAATAAAATAAATAATGCATTTGCTTCCCCTTTCTTTTTGATCAGGATAGTGTTGGAACCTTTTTGTCATCCCTTTCAATTTATGAAATTCGATCAGTGGGTATGATGCTAAAAAAAGTTAAAAGCGCTTGAGAATTAAAAAAGGAGGGAATGTATGAAGAAAAGAGAAATGTAATACATATATACTTCTATAATTTAATTAAATGAATGGGATGGTGCCGTATGGATTTGGATCTGGTGATCAATGTTATTGAAGAGAACGGCTATATGGGGTTATTTTTTTGGCTTTGGTTCGGCATTTTTATCATCCCAGTACCCAATGAAGTCCTCCTGATGACTGTAGGACTCGCTTCCTCCATGGGCTCCCTTGATCCATACCTTGCATTCCTGGTTTCCTATCTGGGTATTTCGACTGCTTTTACAAGCATCTATCTGGTGGGAAGGATAATAGGAAGAAGGCTATTGCGCTTCCTGGAAAAAAGGAAGCGGTTTGCGGATACAATCGAATCCTCGATGAAGATGATGGATAAATATCATGCATTTTCATTATTCCTTAGCTGCTTCGTACCGGGTGCAAGAAATTTGGTTCCATTGCTTTATGGCTTCAGCAGGCTTTCATTTAAGACATTTGCTATTTTTGCTTATAGTGGTGCATTTATCTGGGTATTAACGGTTTATATGATAGGATATTTATTCGGGGATAAAATGGATGCAATCATGAAATATAATAAAGAAATGTGGATACTCGCAATTATTGTAGCAGCGGCAGCAGCTGGAATCATTTTTCTTAAAAAGAAAAAGGTGAAGAACGAAGGAATAGAGAGTGCTCTTGGAACGGAAAGCGCCATTTATCAGGAAAGGCAGCATAAATAGCCGCCTTTCCTCTTACATAATTCACTTCAAGGCGCTTGCGCTTTTCTTATTGTCCAGCTCCAGCGCC
>NZ_JBALQL010000001.1:183583-184340 GCF_036964885.1 Bacillus sp. JJ1122
CGGGGCTGACCAAGGCGCTAACGCTTTTCTATTTAAAATTCGTTTCGGTGTTCGACTAAATCAATAGCTCCCAGGACAATATGGGCCAAACCAAAACCGAACACAGTGTTGGAAATCATTTTATCGATTTTACGGTTTTGCTTCATTGCATAACCTGCGGCAGTGACAGCAGTCCCTAGTACAGTTGGGATCATGCCCTCGCGAATTCGATTCATTCGATTCACCTCAAATTCAGGATGCGTCCCTAAGGACAGTTTTAGTTTCTCCAGCAATCCTTGCAATTCAATTGCCAAATCTAAGGAGGCAGATAACATGGAATTAAATCAAACGCTTTTAGGTTCATTAGGTATCGAAATTACGGAGCTGCAAAAAGGAAAAGTCACTGCAACTATGCCAGTGGATGAACGCACTAGACAGCCATTTGGGCTGCTTCATGGAGGGGCATCTGTAGCGCTGGCAGAAACGGTCGCAAGTGTCGGGGCCTTTGAATTGGTCGATAAGGAGAATGAAGTCGTTGTAGGACTTGAAATCAACGCCAACCATATCCGTGCTAAAAAGGATGGTTTCGTCACAGCGGTGGCAACTGTCCTGCATCAAGGGAAAACCACGATGGTCTGGGATATTAAAATCACTGATGAAGACGAAAATCTCATTTGTGTATCAAGGTGTACAATGGCCGTGATTAACCGCAAAAAATAAGTAAGATCGGCCTAATCGGCTGATCTTTTTACTGAATATGAAAGTATAAAATTCACTT
>NZ_JBALQL010000001.1:184514-243167 GCF_036964885.1 Bacillus sp. JJ1122
CTCAGGTGAAGTCAAAGAAGGACTTCACTGGTCGGCCCTCCAGCGCTTGTCGGGGCTGAGCAAGGCGCTTGCGCTTTTCTTATATTTCATCGTTAATTTCAACCACTTTTCTCAGTTTTTCATTATGATATCCTGCTGGAGCCAGTTGCAGTAATTTATTGCGGATGGAACAAAGTATAGGGAAGTCGACTTTTGCTGCCAGCTCGTATACTTTCGTTTCATTTTTAACTAGCTTCATCCGTGTAAGCCGGTTCAACTCGTACTTCTCGAATGCCTTTTCAATCGAATCTTCTGTACTGATCCATTTTGAAAGATAGGCGGCTTCTTCGATAGCCTGTGAAGCACCCTGTCCGATATTCGGCATTGAAGCATGAGCAGAATCTCCAACAAGGAGGATGTTGCCATAATAAAAGTGTTCCAATGGTTGGAGGACAAATAGTTCATCAAAAATTATATTTTCCGAAGGGGTATTTTCAAGTATTTGCTGGATAGGGTCGTGATAATAGAAGAAGTTGAACAATAAATCCATCGGATTCCAATTGAACATATTCGTTGTGCTTGAAGCGGCTTTTTTAAATGCATACCAGTATAAGCGATTGCCGGGCATTGGAGTGATTCCGAATCGGCCTCTTGGTCCCCAAGTTTCTGTATATAGAATTTCGCTAAATGATGGGTTATCTATGATGCCGCGCCAACACACTGATCCAGATAAGGTAAGTTGGCTTTCTGGAATTAATTTTTTCCGTATAAGGGAATCGGCTCCGTCGCAGCCAATAAGATATTCAGCTTCTGCAGTGCAACCATCCTTGAAGTTCAATTTGATTGTGTGAACATTCTGTTCAAAGTCAATTAATTCCTTATTTATATGGAGAGAACCTGGAAGAAGTGCTCCTGCTAAAATATTCATGATGGTGGACCGCTTCATGAATAGATAATTTGGGATATGAGAGGGAGAGTGGTAATCAAATTTTGTAATAACTTCTCCTGAATGGGATTTAACATAACAATGATTAGTTGTAACTCCATTTGTAAGCATCTGTCGGCTTAATCCCATGATATAAAATGCTCTTATCGCATTGCCGCTTAAAACAATGCCAGTATCAGGGCCAATGAATTCTTTTGCCTTTTCATACACTTCAGTGTAGATTCCTTTTTTCTGCAAGGCCACAGCTGTGCATAAACCGCTAATTCCGCCGCCAATTATGGCAATTCTGACATGAGCCATAAAAACCCCATCCTTTCAAAAAGAAAAAAGCTTAATTTCCCTGTATGGCTCCTGAAGAATAATCTCCTCATCCTTACTATACTTCACGTTATATTAGAAAGGTATGGATATTAATTGAACATTCTGTAAAAAAGTAAAGCCACCAGGTGGTTAACCCGATGGCTTTACTTTTTTACTGATTCATTTTCTGCATTGATTTTCTTGCTTCAGCCAGATCATCCTGTACCGTCTTATCCGACAGCTTGATGCCTGAGTTATAAGCTGCGCGGCTGATTAAGTGGCCTGCAACCGGTGACGTAAGGAAAATAAATCCGATACCCAATAATAATCTTGAATTAAAATGATCCTTAATAAACCAAAAATATAAGAAGGTTCCTATCAGCACAAGCATGACACCCATTGTAGCGCTTTTTGAGGCAGCATGGTTCCGCGTATAAACGTCAGGAAGCCTGATCAGGCCGAACGCGGTAACAAGGCTGAGAAATGCCCCCACAAGGATGAACAAGCCGGCAAAAAATTTAGCTATTTCCATTTCTGTCATATTCCATGATTACTCCCTTCTCAAGATATTTTGAAAAGGCGACTGTGCCGATGAAAGCAAGGATGCCGATGAGCAGGATGATGTCCAAAAAGGCACTTGTTTCAAGCAGGATAGAGACGAGTGCAATAAGGGATACGAGGCTGATTCCGATTGCGTCAAGGGCGACTACCCTATCAGCGATCGTTGGTCCCTTTATCACGCGATAGATTAGGCCGATCATTGCCAGGGATATGAATGTCGCTGAAACCCACATAATCATGTTAAACATCATCTGCTCACCTCCATGATCGATTTTTCAAATGTATCTCTGATTCCTTTGATAGAATCCTCTGCATCATCAATATCCATAGCGTGCACATACAGGATTTTATTATCAGGTGAGACATCAACGACCAGGGTACCGGGAGTTAATGTAATGAGATTAGCGAGCACGGTAATCTCCCAGTCTTGTTTCAATTCCGTTGGGTATGCAAAAATTCCAGGCTTTATATCTAGCTTAGGTTTTAGGATTACCTTAAGGACCGCAATATTCGAAAGGATTAATTCCCTGGTGAAAATATAGACCAGATTTATTACAGCAATGAACCTCAACAAGTAAAACCGCGAATTGAAAAAGCGGCGGAACATATAGATGATGAGCAGGCCAAAGAAATACCCGACGAAAAAGGCGGCCGGGGAGTAGGATGTCTTCAGAAACATCCATACAAATGCCAGAATGAAATTCAGCAAGATTTGAAAAGCCATAGCTCATTACTCCTTTAAAACTGCATCAATGTAGATTTCCGGATTTGCAAGTGTTTCAGCAGCCATTGAGATTACCGGATATATTGCATCTGTTCCAATTCCGTACAGAACAGCAAAGGCTGTTAAGAGCGCTGGTGCGGCAAGGAGCCATTTAACAGGAGCACTTTGCTCAGACTTATATGCCCTCTCAGAACCCCAGAAGCCCTTAATGAAAATCTTCATTACCGAAAACAAGACGAAAAGGCTGGACATGAGGACGGTGAATGCCCCAAAATAACTGCCTGCTTCAAAGCCAGAACGCACAATCATTAGTTTCCCTGCGAACCCGCTAAGCGGAGGGATGCCCGCAAGTGCCAACGCGGCGATAAAAAATGTCCAGCCCAGGCGCGGATATCTATGCAGCAAGCCGCTGATTTTATTAAGATCGCTCGTCCCTGTGATCCTGATGATGATCCCGATCAGCAGGAAGAGGGCAGCCTTGATGTTCATGTCGTGTATCAAGTAAAAGATAGCGCCAGTTAGTGATTCCTGTGTCAGTACGGATACACCAAACAGGATGACGCCGACCGCGACAATAATATTATAGATAATGATTTTCTTAATGTCGGAATAAGCGATTGCCCCTATCACTCCAGCGATGATTGTCAGGATCGCCAGAATTTGCAGCAATTGATGTGTGTAACCAGCATCATGGTAAAAGAATAGCGAGTAGGTCCGGGTGATCGAGTAGACCCCAACCTTAGTCAGCAGTGCTCCGAATAAGGCCATAACCGGTGCGGGCGGTGCGTAATAAGATCCAGGAAGCCAGAAATAAAGTGGGAAAATGGCACCCTTCAGACCGAATACGATTAAGAATAACACTGCAATAACAGTTATAATCCCGAGGTTGCCAAGCTCGCTGATTCGAACAGAAATATGCGCCATGTTGAGCGTGCCGACTACTGAATAAAGATACGCAACAGCGATGACAAACAGCGCGGATGAAATGACATTCACCAGTATGTATTTGATGGATTCGCGGAGCTGGATTTTCGTTCCGCCCAAAACAAGCAATACATATGAAGACATAAGCATGACTTCAAAAAATACAAACAAGTTGAAAATATCACCTGTTGTGAAGGCACCGTTCACGCCAACGAGCAGGAAGTTAACGACAGGGTAGTAATAAAATTTTTCCCGCTCTACGCCGATTGACTTGAAGGAGTAAATCATGGAAGCAAACGCAATGATACTGGTGGTAAGCACTAGCAATGCAGAAAGCATGTCCGAAACGAGCGTGATGCCGTATGGTGCCTCCCAGTTGCTGACGTCCATTGTTTGGATTCCATTTTTATAAACATGGTTAGCAAGCAAGGAGGCAGCAATAATCCCTGAAAATGAGCTTATTGCCGAAACCCATCGCTGTGCCAGTACGTTTTTTGTGAAAAAGATTAGTATAACCCCTGTGATCAGAGGAATTAAAATGGGTAAGATAATTAGATTATTCATGTCCTTCCTTTCCTCTCAAGCGATCCATATTATCCGTTCCAAGCTCCTGATAGGCTCTGTAGGCTAAAACCAGGAAGAAGGAGGTAACCCCAAAGCTAATGACAATTGCTGTCAGGATTAGTGCCTGAGGAAGCGGATCGACATAAGTTTCAGCGTGTTCGCCAAGAAGCGGAGCAGCACCTCTTTTTAAGCCACCCATCGTTAAAATCAACAAGTGGGCGCCGTGGCTCAGAAGTCCTGTACCGATAATGATCCTGAGCAAGCTTTTGGAAAGCATGAGATAGGTCGCTGTCATAAACAAAATACCAATAAGAAAAGCCATTAAAATTTCCATTATTCGCTCTCTCCAATCGTTTGAATAATGGTCATTGTTACACCAATGACAACCAGGAACACGCCAGTGTCGAACAATACCGCAGTATGCAAAGAAGTTTTGCCAAGGAGTGGAAGATCAACATAGGTAAAGGCATGAGTCAGGAAGGGCATGCCCATGATCAAACCACCTACTCCAGTTCCCACGGAAAAAAGGAGTCCAACTGCAATAACCTTGATATAATCGACCGGCAGGATCGCCTTCACTGTTTTTATATCGAAGGCAAGCAGCAGAAGCACAATTGCCCCTGATGTCATCAGCCCGCCGATAAAACCGCCGCCAGGGTGATAGTGCCCGGCAAAGAACAGATGGATCGAAAACAGGATGATGACGAACAAAGTGAATTTAGTAACTGTCTGCAGGATAATATCATTTGTTTTCATCCTTATTCTTTCCCCCTTGTCAGCCGTAGTTTGATCATGGCAAAAATACCAAGAGCGGCAATGCCGAGCACTGTAATTTCGAACATCGTATCAAAACCGCGGAAATCAACGAGAATGACGTTAACCATGTTTTCACCGCCGGCTTTTTTATACGTATTCTCGATATAATACTGTGCTATTGAATCGAACATTTTATTGCTGTGCGCTGATAATGCGATAAGAGTGACGATTGTACCAACTCCAATTGAAACAATTGCATTTCCCAGCTTGAAGCGAATCCGTTCCTCGTTTCTTCCGAGTTTTGGCAAATGGTAAAAGGCCAAGAGGAAAAGGGCTACGGAAACTGTTTCAATCACAAGCTGTGTCAGCGCTAAATCTGGAGCGCGGAAAATGACAAAGAAAAGTGCAACTGTATATCCGACCGCTCCTAGCAGGATGATTGAAGTCAGCCTTGATTTTGCGAACATTATCGTGATGGAGGAAACAGCAATAATCAATACAAGGATCACTTCTAAAAATCTGATCGGCGCGACATTGCTAAAATCGAGTTTGAACGTATTCCGATATACCAAAGTCGTGGCCAGGATCAAGATAAAGAATGAAAAAATGTAAACTAGATATGTCCGGATAAAACCGTTCATATACGTCTTGGTTATGTTTCGAGACGCGATCTGGATGAGCTCCAGGCCGCGGTCATATATATGGTTCAACGCAAGCCGCTCAGGGAAGACCCGATAGATGCCTGTCCATTTTGGCAGTGTTTTGAAAAGTAAAAATCCTAAAATAATGACACCTATCGTCATATATAATTCAGGTGTTGGACCATGCCAGTGAGAGATATGGACATCAAATCCTTCACGGTTTTCAAGCAGTGATGGCAGAATTGCTCCCATAGCGGGAGAAATAATGCTATGAGAAAGCACATTTGGGAAAATCCCGAAAATGATGACGAGTGAAGCAAGGATGACAGGTGAAACCAGCAATCCAATCGGCGCTTCATGCGGTTTCTTTTCCAGTTTTTCTGGCTGGTATTTTCCAGTGAATGTCTTAAATACATACATCATGCTGTACAGGAATGTGAACACACTTGCGGCCCAGGCGATAATTGGGAAAAGGATTCCCCATGTATCAAGGCTGAATATGTCCATTTTCGCAACCCGAAGCATCCCGGTGAAAAACATCTCTTTACTCAAGAAGCCATTGAAAGGCGGAATACCTGCCATTGAAAATGTCCCAATGATTGCGAGAGTGAACGTAATTGGCATGAAATTCATCAAGCCGCCAAGCTTGCGGATATCCCTTGTCCCAGTTTCATGGTCGATGATTCCCGTAACCATGAACAGACTGCCCTTGAATGTGGCATGATTGATTAAATGGAATATAGCTGCTGTGACAGCGACGATATAATATCCATCCTTGATCGTGCCATAGTGAAGGGCGGCGGCGCCAACACCAAGCAATGACATGATCATGCCAAGCTGGCTGACTGTTGAAAAGGCAAGGATTGCTTTTAAATCCGTTTGCTTTACCGCTGAAAAAGAACCCCAGAATAAAGTAAGCACTCCAATACCAGCTACGAGCCACACCCATACGCCAGAATGGGCAAATACAGGTGTCATCCTGGCGACAAGATAAATTCCCGCCTTAACCATCGTCGCAGAGTGTAAATACGCACTGACTGGGGTAGGCGCTTCCATCGCATCAGGCAGCCAGATGTGAAATGGGAACTGGGCAGACTTTGTGAATGCCCCTAAAAGGAACAAAATTAAGGTTGCTGTGAACAAAGGATGATTAATAACTTGATTAGACATTGCAATGGTTTCGGAGATGCTGAAAGTGCCAGTGATGATATAGAGCATCAAGATGCCCCCCAGCATTGACAAGCCGCCGAAAACGGTGATCAGCATTGATTTTTGCGCGCCATATCTCGAACCTTCTTTATGGTTCCAGTATCCAATTAAAAGGAAGGAAGAAAAGCTCGTCAATTCCCAGAATGTATATAGGACAATAAGGTTATCCGATAAAACAACGCCGAGCATGGCTCCCATGAATAAAAGCAAATATATGTAGAATGTATTCAGCTTTTCTTTTTCAGGTGAAAGGTAGTAGATCGAATATAAGACGACCAGTGCTCCAATCCCCGTGATTAGCAGCGCAAAAAGTAATCCTAATCCATCAATCTTAAGGGCGAAATCAACCCCCAGCGAGGAAATCCAAGGAAAGGATTCAATTACTGCATCCCCATTTCTTGTCACGCTTATAAATTGAAGGAAATATACAAAAAGCACGGCGGGCAGCGGCAAAAGGAACCACCCTGTATGTATGGTACGGAAGTGCTTATGTAAAAATGGAATTAATAGCGCTAATAAAAGCGGTGATAAAACTGCAAGGTGAAGTAATGACAAAAGATAATACCTCCTTATAATTCCAAATTTAATTATTCGATCCAATCGTTAACATTATATATTTTGCCAATTTTACCAGGTTCATGCTCCCGAAGATCCGATGTAAAAATTATATCGTAAAAATGAGGGAGATGCATGCCATGGCCCTTAATAATCAAGGACTCGCCAAAATTGCTGTATAAAAATGCAAAACTGTTTGCATACTAACAGGGAATAGGGGGGATAACCATGGCCCGGAAACTTGTTATATGCGTTGGGATATTCCTTAGTTTGTTTACGGGATTCTTCATCCTGGATAACCGGGAAGACAAGGAGTTGTCAAAACAAGGAACTGGTGCAGAATCTGGTGTACTGCGGATTCAGCAAACAGATATGGACGAGGTTGAAACAGCAAAAACATATGTACCATTTGGGTCGAGGGAATACGTCAGGATTTTACCTAAGTAGCCTTCAACCTTTTAATACGGATGAAGATGAATAAAGTTTCAAATCTTTTAAGTTCCTTGAGTAAGGGGCTTTTTCTTTTTGTTGCCGGAAGCATACTTTTCTTTCATAATATCCAAGTAGGAATAAGAAAGAATTGAGTGAAGAGGCTATCATGAAAAATCCGTATTTAACAAGCTATTTTCCGCTGCTCGCCATTGTTTTGTTCAGTTTGTCGCTCTCGGTCCGCACAGAAATGGAGCTAGTGGCACTCCTGAAAAACGCCGGGATTTATGAAGGCATGCTGGAGTTTTTTTCGGAAACAGGAATCAAACTTTCTCTTCTGGCACTGCTGATGGTCATGTACTTCATGGTTTTTGCAGCCATGAAGCTGATTGCCGATACGATCAATGAGGTAAGCCTGCTATTTTTTTCAAAGGATCATGAAGGTGAGAGCCTTAAAATGATACGCAGTGGTGCAACCGTCTATTTTGGAGCTGGGGTGGTTTCCCTTTTCAGCATTTACAGCTTCATAGGAATCGGCGTTATTTTTGCAGCGGCAACATTGATCTACTTTATTTATTTTGTCTATAAAATAAGCCCTAATTTATCTATCACCGGGGTCATAGGGACCGTTTTCTTCCAGGTCATCCTTTGGAGTACCATGCTGCTTGGTATCATTTATCTCGCGGTAAAAGTGTATAACAGCATAATGGCAAGTTTGCCTATTTAGTGAGCTGATTCGACTATAGAATCAGTTTTTTTATCATAAGAGGCCCTAAAACTGAACGGTGTCAGAAGAATAACCGGAAAAATTCCGTTTAAATTGGGAAACACCCATTTTTCCTTAAAAATAAGCGGAGTTTTTTCGCTTATATGATCCAAATGTCTGGATACTGGCTTATTTAGAGCCGATAACCGGAATTCTTCCGTTTATCTTTGCTTCGTAAGCTTCCTCATGTACATTAGCCGGAAATACTCCGCCTATTCATTCTCATACCTATACGAACATCATCAATGAATCATTACAAAGTCAAAGGTTTTCTAATAAAAAGGCTCTGTGAAACAAGGCTGTTGATTTTCATTCCAGGCGTTTTGCGTTCCGCGGGGCTGGCGCTGAGCCCGCAGTATACTGATTTGCTTCCCCGAATCTGCCCACGCACAATTGAAATGCATTAGCATTTTCGCTGGAGGCAATCGCCTTCCAGTCCAATCAACAGTCTTTAAAACTAGCTTTAATAGAGCCTAAAAAACAAACCAAACAAGGCCTCCTGGTTACAGGAGACCTTGTTTTAATATTTAAGCTAGATTTTTAATCCAGTTCAAGTTCTTCCTGGTCTTCTTCACTTTCAGTTACGGTAAATTCTCCATCAAGGCCATAGTGATTCCGAATCTTCTGCTGGATTTCAAGGCGGATGGATGGGTTCTCTTTAAGGAAAATCTTCGCGTTTTCTCTTCCTTGTCCAAGACGTTCTTCATTATAAGAATACCATGAACCGCTCTTTTGAACGATATCGAGTTCAGAGCCGATATCGATGATCTCGCCCTCTTTAGAGATTCCTTCGCCGTACATGATATCAACTTCAGCTGTACGGAACGGAGGAGCAACCTTGTTCTTAACAACTTTAATCTTTGTTTTGTTACCTACCATATCATTGCCCTGCTTCAATGTTTCAGCACGACGAACTTCCAGACGTACACTTGAATAGAACTTCAATGCGCGTCCACCAGGTGTTGTTTCAGGGTTACCGAACATTACACCGACTTTTTCACGAATCTGGTTAATGAAAATGGCAAGAGTCTTAGATTTATTGATAGCACCAGACAGCTTACGCAAAGCCTGAGACATCAAACGAGCTTGAAGACCTACGTGGGAATCACCCATTTCCCCTTCAATTTCAGCCTTTGGTACAAGTGCAGCAACAGAGTCAATAACGATAATATCAATTGCTCCGCTTCGAACAAGTGCTTCAGCAATTTCCAAAGCCTGTTCACCCGTATCTGGCTGTGAAAGAAGAAGTTCATCAATATTTACACCAAGCTTTTGAGCATATACAGGATCAAGAGCATGTTCTGCATCGATAAACGCAGCTTGCCCGCCGTTAGCCTGTACTTCTGCAATAGCATGAAGCGCAACTGTTGTTTTACCTGAACTTTCTGGTCCGTATATTTCGATAACACGTCCGCGAGGATATCCGCCTATTCCTAAAGCAACATCCAATGCGAGCGAGCCACTTGGAGAAGTTGAAATCTTAGTGTCAGTCTTCTCTCCCAATTTCATAACTGAGCCTTTACCAAATTGTTTCTCAATTTGCTTTAACGCCATATCTAATGCAGCTTGACGATCACTCACTCAATTTTCCTCCTTTTATATAAAAAACGAACTGGCATTCTGCCTGCCCGCAAATCTCTTATTTAATTCCTACTATTACTATACCTTTTTCATAGCAGTTTGTCCATCAAAAAGTCGAACATTTATTCGTTTTTTTTCATCAGCATCAATTAGGCAAAACTGATTTTCTATATCCTTTTTTACTAATTTTCAAATTGCCAATCCACTGAAAACACCATTTCCAAAAAGAATCTGTCTATTTCACGCTAACAAAAAAACACGGAGCTCATCGCTTCCGTGTTCCTGCCAATCTATTAAGCAATAAAAAACAGCCATACTTTACTGCACGCGTTCTGATTGCTTTCCTGGATCCGCCAAGCTGAAGTTTTTCGGCATGTGCTGGCTGGCCCTTTATCGATATCCCAATATATACAGTTCCTGCAGGGCGGCCTTCTAATTCATCTGGACCTGCAACGCCCGTAAAACTGATTCCTATGTCTGCGTTTAGGAGTAAAGCTGCATTAACTGCAAGTTCCTTTGCACATTCGCTGCTTACGGCACCAAAAGTTTCGATGGTCTTTGGCGGGACGTTCACTAATCCGATTTTGGCCTCATTTGAGTAGCAAACGATTCCACCTTTAAAAATTCTGCTCACCCCAGGAATAGAAGTGAGTTCCTGCTGGAACATACCTCCAGTCAGACTCTCAGCTGCTGTTAAAGTCAAATCTTTTTCCTTTAGAAGCTTCGAAAGTTCAGCCATAAGTGAAGTTTCGTCATAACCATAAAAAAATTCGCCAACACGTGCCATGATATCAGCTTCAACTCTGTCAATGAGCGTCTGAGCTGTTTCAGAGGAATCATCTCTTGCAGTGAGCCTTAATGTCACTTCGCTGTCCCCGGCTAAAGGTGCAATCGTTGGATTGCTTTGGGCATCGATTAGATCCTCAATTTTAGCTTCGAGTGCCGCCTCGCCAATTCCAAAGAAACGGAGCACCCTTGACTCAATTTTTGCCTGCCTGCCAAACATGCCGGAAATCGCTTCCTGTCCATATTTAGTGAACATTGGTTCCATCTCGGATGGAGGACCAGGGAGAAGCATATATTTGTGATTCTCAGTTGTCAGAAACATTCCTGGAGCCATTCCATAATCATTATTCAAAATAATCGATCCGTCTATCACTAGTGCTTGCCTTCGGTTGTTTTCTGTCATTTCCCTGTTTGTCTTTTTAAAATAATGCTCAATTGATACCATTGCTTCCTCATCCATTACAAGCTGCTTCCCAAGCTGTGCAGCAATCGTATCTTTTGTAAGATCATCTTTGGTAGGTCCTAGACCTCCGGTGAACAGGATGAATTCGGCACGTTCTTGTGCTACTTTTACGGCTTGCTTCAGCCTCTCGGGATTATCCCCAACAACAGTATGAAAGAAAACATTTATGCCGAGGTCAGCTAGTTGCCTTGACAGAAATCTAGCATTTGTATTGACGATTTGCCCCAATAACAATTCAGATCCTACCGCAATAATTTCAGCATTCATCTCCATAATCCCCCAGTGGCTGCCATTATTTTGAGTTCTTGAAAATATCCTTATTTTTCGAAAAATAGTCCCATCCAGACCAAATTGTAAAGAACATCGCTACCCATAAAGCGATGTCTGCAAATGGAATAGAAAACGCTTCGAATATGATATTGTGCAACAGCAACGCAGAGATGGCGACAGTTTGAGCCCACATCTTTATTTTGCCAGGCATTTTAGCTGCTACAACCTCACCGCCCCCTGCGAGGAGAAGGCGAAGGCCAGTAACGGCAAACTCCCTGCTGATGATCACGATGACGATCCATGCAGCAGCATAGCCAAGTTCTACTAATACAATAAGCGCAGAAGAGACAAGCAGCTTATCTGCCAGCGGGTCCAAAAATTTCCCCAGGTTCGTGACAAGGTTGTGCTTTCTGGCTAAATAACCGTCTACCCAGTCAGTCACTGATGCAAAAATATAAATAAGTGCACCAATTAGATGGGTAACTGGCATTGTTGTACCAAGCAGAGAAATTTCTCCCCACGAAAAAGGTACAATCATCACGATTAGAAATAACGGAATAAGAAAAATCCGTGAAATCGTAATTTTATTAGGCAAGTTCATATTCTTTATCCTCCAAGATGAAAAGTAGCAAATTACAGATAACTGCATTCCACTTTAGTATGCAATATGTAGTTATAATTACTATCCATTATAATTTTAGCCCGTATAAACATAAGTCCATACGGGCGGTTCAAACTTACTTTAGGTTCAATAAGAATTATTTCACAAAATTAATGATGATTTTCTGTGTCATGTCTTCTTGCGGGGAAACAGCATACTCCAGCTTTTGGTCATTCACATAAATTTCCGTATCTGGCGCATATCCGACATTAATAATTGCTTGCGTTTCATTTGATAAATCCACTGATTTATTCTCATTCTTTCCTTTTACCAGTGTTTCCTGGAAAACAGCCTTGCCTGTCCCATTTGAAACCCCAACCCATGTCTGTCCTAATGAAACGATCTTCACAACAAATTTATCTGTATTCTTCACTTCATAAGTTGTATTGCTCCCACTGTTAGAGACCATAGTTAGTTCCTGTGCAGGCGTTTCTTCTGGTGCTGTTTCCTCATCTGCAGGCTCTTCCTCGACGTCACCAGATGAATCCCCTTCATCAGTACCGTTGCCCTCATCAGAAATTTTTTCTGATTCTTCTAACGCAGGTTTCCCTTTTTCAGTTGTTGCGGGTTCTTTCGCATCATCACCAGCATTCTGGACAATCAAATACCAGATTAATGCGATTGCACCGATTATAAATACACCAATTAAAATTTTGGGAAGTACATCCAAGATTTTAGAGGTGTCTGGTGAAAGGCTTTTCCTCGACTGAACCCGGGAAAGCTGCTCAGGGAGCTCTTCATTGTATGTATTGGGAATCTCGTTTTTATACTGCTCGAACAACGGATCTGGGTCCAGCCCTACTGCTTCGGCATACTGTTTGATAAAGGCGCGGACATAAAATTTACCTGGCATCATAGAATAATTCCCGTCTTCTATGCCAATTAGGTAGCGCTTTTGTATTTTCGTGATGGACTGCAACTCGTCCAGGCTGAGGCCCCTTGCTTCACGTGCTTCTTTTAAAATATTTCCTAACTCAGTCACGATAACACCTTCCAATACTGTTAAAAATCAAATCCTCCAAAATCAGAATCAGTAAACATGTGGTTTTTCTGTACCATATCGTAAACAATTTCTTCGTTCGGATCATTGCGAAGCTCAATAATATAATCAAAATCATCCAATGTGTATTCCGTATTTTGCACGAAAATATCCGGATGTTCCACTACTTTTACCGCTGGAAGCCGCATGATTTCCCTGACCAGCTGCCAATGACGTTCATTAGCCCTTCTTGTAGAAACAATCCCGTCAATGATAAATAAGTTTTCAGCATTGTATTCATCTTCAATCAATTGATTGCGAATGGTTTGTTTCAACAGGGTAGAAGAAACAAATAGCCATCTTTTATTCGCGCAGACGCTTGAAGCAACAACAGATTCCGTTTTGCCAACTCGCGGCA
The DNA here is from genome assembly GCF_036964885.1 of Bacillus sp. JJ1122. Taxonomy (NCBI): domain Bacteria; kingdom Bacillati; phylum Bacillota; class Bacilli; order Caryophanales; family Bacillaceae; genus Bacillus; species Bacillus sp. JJ1122. The sequence continues at coordinate 198,027 of NZ_JBALQL010000001.1, forward strand.
TCCCACGAATCCCTATAAGCTTATGTCCGTCCTGCTTAAACAATTCTGCCATAAAATCGACGAGGAGTCCAAGCTCACTCCTTACAAAACGGAATGTTTTTTTATCATCCGCATCCCGCTGGATATATCGTCCATGTCTGACGGCCATTCGGTCGCGCAGCTTTGGTTGTCGGATCTTGATCACTCTTATTGTATCCATTGTATTTAAAATTGACTCTAATCGCTCAATTTGGTCATCGTCTTTAGCAAGCATTAACAGCCCACGTCTACCTTCATCGACCCCATTGATCGTAACAATGTTTATTGACAGCATCCCAAGCAAAGAAGAAATATCGCCAAGCAGTCCCGGACGGTTGATTACAATCTCATATTCCAAGTACCATTCTTTTTTCTCCATCATTGTCCTCCTCTGCTATTTTGATATTTTTATGCGACACATTTTGACATGAATTATCTAGCTTCTATAATATATGATTTTTGTTGAAGATGAAAGGAAAAACAAGCCAGATTTTAAAAGGTTATGTGCCTTTTGTTTGGATTGTCACCATAACGTCCCGTAACTTGTTACAACCTAACATGAGCATCTCCTTAGTAAGGCAGGCTGATGTTAGCAAACTGTCCATGTGCTTCCTCAGCGCCAATAAAAAAAGAGAGGAACTCATTCTCCCCTCTCTCAATGCCAAGCATATATTACTTGGTTCCGTTGTTTTGTACTAACTTTACCATCATCGTAGCAATAGCATGCTGTTCATCAGGGCTTGCTACTGACCAAAGATCTGAAAGAACTCTTTCTTGCTCATTTTTAGGATCCACATTCTTAGCAAGATAGTCCCCTATTTGGTAGGCAAGGTCGCCCATGACTTCTTTGTTCATGCCTTGGTCGTCAGCCTGATTAAGACGGTCTCCCAAGAAATCCTTCCATTGATTCCAATTATCCAGTACGGACATATTGACAACCTCCTTGTCTAAAATAGTACAAGGTTATTTTGCATACGTAAGACGTTTATTATTCATCAAGCTGGACCTTTTGAAAATTTGTCACAAAATCTTTTTATGTGTGCCATCCTCCATTAACAGCGAGCACTTGGCCTGTTATGTAAGAGGACTTTTCTGAGAGCAGGAATTCAACACTCTCTGCCACTTCACGGGGTACTCCGAGTCTTCCGGCTGGAATTTCATCTGCTATAGCATCAATCTCATCTGCTGTAAAGTCACTCAGCATTGGGGTTGAAATCACTCCTGGGGCAACAGCGTTCACTCTGATACCGGAGGGTGCCAGCTCTTTGCTCAATGCTTTTGCAAAAGAAATCTGTGCTCCCTTCACCATTGAATAGGCTACTTCACAAGCAGCTCCTGTCTGTCCCCATATAGAAGACACAATGACGATGCCACCGCTTTTTTTCTGGACCAATTTAGGTATTAACATTTTTGTCAGGAGAAGCGGGGATGTTACGTGGATTTGAATCAGCTGCTCAGCTTCGTTTTCATCCAGTTCTTCAAGCAATCCATACAATGCGTTCCCTGCATTATGTACAATAGCATCCAAAGAAAAAACATTTCTTGCCAAATCAATATATCCAGTTTTTGAAGCTAAATCTGCTTTGACAGGGATATATTCACCGGGATAATGTTGAAGCTGATCAAGTATTGATTGTATCCCTTTTTCATTGGTGTTGTAATGAAGGTAAAGCGAATAACCTGCTTCCGCAAGCCTCAAAGAAATGGCCTGCCCAAGCCCGCCACTTGCGCCCGTGACTAATGCGAACTTTTTCATTCTAATGTTCCTCTCCTAATTCTCTAATGGAAAATGCGCCGGAAAGCACCGGCGCATACATAGTTTTTATTATGCTCTTCCATTATTGGTGAAACAAGCTTTTATTTCTCTTTGGGAACCACCTGGCATACTGTCAGACGCTCTTCCGCAATTAAGCGATCCGCAGCCTGCTTGATATCGTCCAGTGTAAGGCTTTCAAGGACTGGAACAACCTCAAACAAATCCATTTCATTAAATGCATAGCGGGTAAACTGATTGGCAATATACTCAGGTGAGTTAACTGCACGGAGAAACGCACCGATTTTTTTCTTTTTTGTCCTCTCGAGACTGTCTGCTGTCAGCTTGTTACCTGATTTTGCGTCCATTAGCATGCCTTCAAGCTTCTCAGCAAGGAGGTCCGGTTCGTTCGTGTCGCCTCCCACCATCGCAAAGCCAAATCCTTGCTCTTGCGTGTAGTCATAGGAGAATGTATCATCAATCAGCCCAGAACCATATAATTCAGTATAGTTCTCTGAGCTCTTCCCAAATATAATGTCGAGCATCACATTTGTTGCCAGTTCATTTTTAAGCATTTCTTTGCCAGCCTGATTTGAATCGGCAGCTTTTATGCCCACAAGACACTTTGAGGTTTGGACATTCATTTTGAGAACCTGTTTCTTTTCTGCTACTCCAGCCTGTTCTTCATCAAATTTACGCTTAATTTCTGGTTTATTTTTGTATTCTTTCTTGCTCTGGTTAGCCTTGATCATGCCCATTGTTTCATCAGGGCTTACCGGACCGACAACAAACAAAAGCATATTGCTCGGGTGGTAGAAGGTCTCATAGCATTCATAAAGCATATCCTTGGTAATATGGGAGATCGACTCGATCGTCCCTGCAATATCGATGCTGACAGGATGATTTTTATACATATTCTGAATCAACCCGAAATACAGTCTCCAGTCAGGATTATCGTCATACATGGTGATTTCCTGGCCGATAATTCCCTTTTCCTTTTCAACGGTCTTTTCGGTAAAATAGGGCTCTTGAACAAAATCGATCAGAGTCTCCAGGTTCTTTTCAACGTTTGAAGTACTTGAAAACAAATAAGCTGTTCTTGTAAAAGAAGTGAAAGCATTTGCCGATGCACCTTGCTTACTGAATTGCTGGAAGACGTCCCCATCTTCTTTTTCGAATAATTTATGCTCCAAAAAATGCGCAATACCATCGGGTACCTTGACGAACTCGTCTTTTTCTGGCGGCAGGAAATGATTATCGATTGAACCATATTTGGTCGTGAATGTTGCATACGTTTTATTGAAGCCCTTTTTAGGAAGGATGTAAACATCCAGTCCGTTATCCAGTTTCTCGTAATACATCTCTTCCTGAAGCTGTTCAAAAATAATCTTATCCATTATTTATCCGCCTCCAATCCAGTTAAGAAGTAGATAGTATCCATTTTCACTTTGTTGGCTACTTCGACGATTTCTTCCTTCGTGGTTTTGCCCATTCCTGTGAGCCAGTCATCCAGGTTGACCTTTTGTTCTGACACGACATTGTGATAAAGAACTTCTACCATCCCTCTTGCTGTATCCAGTGTTTCGAGCATCTGGTTCTCAATGACGGCTTTGGTCTGCTCTATTTCCTGTTCGGTGAAATCACCTGCTTGCATAGCCTGCATCTGTTCTCGAATGATTTTCACTGCCAGTTCAAAATTATTGAACTCGATTCCGGACATCACCATCATCAGCCCTTTGTGACTCTCAAGGCGGCTTGCTACATAGTATGCCAGGCTATTTTTTTCCCTAACGTTTATAAACAGCTTGGAATGTGAAAAACCACCAAAAATTCCATTGAACACCTGCAGGGCATAGTAATCGTCATCTCCATAGAGGATATTTGTTCTATAACCGATATTCAATTTCCCTTGTTTCACATCTTCTTTTTCTTTTACTGTTTTTTCTTCGACATTTGCTGAGGGTATTTGTTCAACTTTTTTAGGTGTGCGCTGTTTAAACTTCAGCAGGTTTTCAGCAATGGATTGTACCTCATCTTCATTCACATCACCGATGATAAAAAGGTCAAGCTCATCTTCTGCAAAAGCCTGTTTGTAGTAAGCATAAAGATTTTGCTCATTAATCTCAGAAATATCATCGATTTCACCATTAACATGGAGTGCATATGGCTCCCCTGCGCACATTTCCTGAACAAGCCTGAAATTGGAGTATCTCATTTTATCATCATACACGGCCTGGATACGCTGTTTTAATGTCCGCTTTTCTTTTTCAACAGTTTCCTTGTCAAATGTTTCATTTTCCGCGAGTGGATTCACAAGGATTTCAGCTATTAGTTCCAGCCCCTTTTTTAGCAAAGGTTCAGGGTCGCTTAAGAATTTTTCATTAGCAATTTCAAGTGAAAAGCTGATCACCTGGTATTCACCCTTTTTTGAAACATCAACATATAAATTTGCGCCATAAAGCTCATCTAAATAGGAACGAAGCTTAGATGTTGTTGGATAAGCTTTAGAGCTGCTTTGCAGCACATATGGCAACAAAGCACGCTTGGTAACGTTTTCGCTTGTGAGCGGAGATTTCATCTTCCATACGATTGTATTGGTCTTGAACTTTTCTGTTTTTACTACATGGAGCTTGTAGCCTTTCATATCCTTGATTGATTCTGAAATGACAGCCATAGAAATCCTCCTTATATTTATAACGCCATTTAAAGCCATACACCACTCTTCTTAACACTTTTGAGCAAACAAAACATTTATATTATTTATGTATACGTTGTGATGCCTATATTTAATATTCCTATAAATATACTCTAACTATACCTTTCACGTTTTGTCTAATTTAAGCAATAGCCAAATTGGTGATGCTTTGGGGCTTTCAAATACAGCAAAAGCTCCCCGGATGGGAAGCTTATTATTGAGTTGCGGCTGCGCTTTCAGCATTAGCTGCTGAATAATAATATGTATACCCTGTCTCAAACTTCGCTTGATTCTTGCCAGCCGCCTTCGCACTGTACAGCAGCTGATCCGCGCATCCGAGAAGCTTATCGGGTAATTCCTGGTCTTTTGACGATACGATGCCGAAGCTCATTGTAACAGATACGCATTCTTCACTGAAAGTAGTTGTATCAAGAGTAGAATAGAGGTCATCAAAAAAGCTGATTTGCTGTTTCCTACTCAATTCGGGCAACAGAAAAGCGAATTCTTCTCCTCCATATCGAAACGACTGTGCATCATGCTTTTCGGCAAGCACCTTGAACACCCCACCTAACCTCCTCAGGATTTCATCCCCGGTCAAATGGCCGTATTGATCATTGACTTGTTTAAAATGATCGATATCCCCCATCACTAACATAAATTTTTGTCGTGATGAAGTAAGGATCCTTAACTGCTCCTGAAAATGGCGGTGATTGTACAATCCAGTTAAATAATCAGTGAACATTAGTTCATGGAAAATTTCCTTTTGCCTAAAGTGCTTTCTTTCCCTAATGACGATCATTGACCCGAAAACCCCGACTACCCATATAAAAAATATATTAAGAATAAAAACAAAGGTCGTAAAAAACTCATGTTGGCCCTGTGCCATATAAATGACAGAATAACCAACTGTCAAAGCAGCGGATAAGATGATTGCTCCCATTGTCCTCCAGTAAATTGTTGCATGCATTACAAGCAAATAGGCGATAGGAAATAGAGGTGACATAACTCCATTTGTCAGGACCAACAGCCACATAAGTGCAACATAATCGAATAAGATACCAGCCTTTGCCAGCAAGTTAAGGTACTGGTTACCGGGGGCAATTTTTATTAGAGCAATCTGAGCTGCTGCCATGTATACAAAACCCACCAGCAGCAGTAATGGAAAAGTTTCTTTAGTAAAATTAAGTCTGTCTGCAAGCGGCGGATAATAAAACACAAGCAGACCGACAGCCAGAAAGATCCAGCGTAAATATGAAAAGATTTTCTCCGTTTCACGGTCATCCATATATAAAGAAAGTTTCATTCAATTTAACCTCATACTGCTGTTATTTTTAACCAACTTTCCCTTTATTTTATCATAATAGATTTAAAGTTACTAAAAATAATATGTTCAAAACTTCTTTATTTGAGATAAAAGTATTCATGCTAAAATCAAAAAAGAGGCACCCGGTATCCTGGTGCCTCTTTCGACTTTGTATGTTTCGTAATCGTAATTATCGTTTTCCACTATCAAATGTTTCACCGACAGCCTTTGGTGCCTGTGATGATTTAGAGAAGATGACCAATGCGATCAATGTTACCACATAAGGGAAAATCTTCAATAGGATTGGCGGGATGACAGCCAATTCCGGAATTACCTGTGATACGTTGGCAATTGTACTTGCAAAGCCAAAGAAGAATGTAGCAGCCAACACACCAAATGGTTTCCACTGTCCAAAGATCAATGAAGCGAGCGCAAGGAATCCAAGACCTGAAACAGTTCCAGTAAATTCACCTGCATAGGTAACGATGATCAATGCGCCGCCCAATCCGGCAAACGCTCCCGATATAAGTACGCCACTATAACGGACTCTTCTAACGTTGATCCCAGCTGCTTCTGCAGCTTGAGGGAATTCTCCACATGATCTTAAACGGAGACCAAATCTTGTCTTATATAAAACGAATGAGCTAGCGAATAAGATTAGTAAGACAAACCATGTAGTTGGATATGTCTTTGTGAAAAATAAATCACCGATAACAGGAATATCCGAAAGGAAAGGAACATTTGACGGTGAAAAACCGCTCGTGATCCGGATGTTTCCACTTCCAGTAATATTCCTTGCCAGGAAAATCGTAAGGGCAGTCGCAATCATATTAATCGCAGTACCACTTATGATCTGGTTAGCATTTAAATTTATACTCGCAAAAGCGTGAAGGAGGGAAACAAGCACCCCTGCAACAACTGCAACAAGCAATCCGAGCCAAAGAACCAATGTGTTGTTGTCAATAACGTCACTCATATAATGAATCGAGAGAGCGGCAGAAAAAGCACCAATTACCATTAACCCTTCAAGTGCAATATTAACAATACCGCTTCTTTCGCTGAAAAGACCGCCTAAGGCTGTAATTAGAAGAGGTATTGTAAAGATAATCGCGTAAGGAAATATTTGTTCTATAATTGACCACATCTTAGGAATCTCCCTTCTCGACTACAGGACCACTTTTTTCTTTTTTATGTGATCTATTCTTCATGAATTTGTTCATCAAACGCTCAATCATTACACTTGTTGCGGCAAAGTAAATAATGATCGCGATGATCGTATTCGCCAATTCAGGCGGGATTTCAGTCATGGCATTCATAAAGCCTGTACCTGAGTAAAGGATTCCGAACAAAATAGCGGCAAAAAATACACCAATTGGGTTATTAGCACCAAGAAGGGCTACGGCAATGCCGTCATATCCCTGTGCAGGAAGAATCCCAATTTGAATCGTTGAAGCATTACCAGTGTATAATGCAACACCGCCAAGGCCAGCAAGTGCCCCGGAAATCAGCATTGATAAGATGATATTGCGATTCACCTTCATACCCGCATATTCAGCAGCATGTCTGTTGAAACCAACAGCCTTAAGTTCAAAACCTAAAGTTGTCTTATTAATGATAAACGATACGATGATAACAGCAATAACTGCAAGGAAAAGACCAAGGTTAATGTAAGATCCAGCAAACATTTCTGTTAAGAATGGAGCTTTCAGAGTAGCTGAATCTGCTAATGTCTTAGATTCAGTTTCAAGGAATTCACCCTTAAAATAAGAAGGTATGACATAATAGACTGTCCAGTAGGCAATCCAGTTCATCATGATCGTTGAAACTACCTCGTGAACGTTAAACTTTGCCTTAAGCAAACCAGGTATGAATGCCCATAATGCTCCACCAATCAAACCAACAATGACCATGACAAGGAGCAGAACCGGCCTAGACAGATCATATGTTAAACCTACCGCCGAAGCCAGCAATCCGCCGATCAGCATTTGGCCTGACGCACCGATATTAAAAAGTCCTGTACGGAAGGCAAAAGCAACGGAAAGACCAGTGAAAATCAAAGGAGTAGCAGTTGCAAGAGTATTCCCGATACGTTCAAGATTTTTCAGCGCCCCTTGAAGCAAATAGGTGTATCCTTCAATCGGGTTGCTGCCGATGAAAAGCATCAGGATTCCCCCGGCTATCAGTCCTAAAATAATGGAAATTAATGATACGATGGTATGTCTCATATGCTTCTCTCCTTAGCCACGCCTGCCATCATCAAACCAACTTCATTTTCATTCGTTTCAGAAGCGATTACAGTACCTACGAGTTCTCCATTGTTGACAATGGCAATACGGTCCGATAATTGCAATACCTCATCCAGCTCCAATGAAATCAATAATACAGCGTTTCCTTTATCTCGATGTTCTATTATTCTCTTATGGATGTATTCTATTGATCCCACGTCCAAGCCACGTGTCGGCTGAACCGCAATCAAAAGTTTTGGATCCAATTCCAGCTCCCTGCCGATAATGGCTTTCTGCTGGTTACCACCTGATAGAGTCCTTGCAATCGAAGCAGCACCCTCACCAGAACGCACATCAAAATTCGTCAGGATGTTTTGTGCATACGTTTTCATTGCTGATGGGTTTAAGATTCCATACTTTGAGAAAGGCTGCTTATTGTATATTTGCAATACCATGTTTGATTCTAAAGTATAGTCCAGTACAAGCCCGCGTTTATGTCTGTCTTCAGGAATATGGCTGATTCCTTGTTCAAGTCTCTCGCGAATAGGGAGGTTTGTGATTTCCTGGCCGCTTACGAGGACTGTCCCCGACTCAGCCTTTCTTAATCCTGTTATCGCCTCAACAAGTTCTGTTTGACCATTGCCTTCAACACCAGCGACTCCTACAATTTCTCCTGCTCTTACTTCAAGTGAAAAATCTTTAAGACCCATTACTTTTCTATTATTTTTCACAGATAGAGAATCTATTTTTAGTACTACCTCACCAGGAGTACTTTCTTTCTTATCCACTTTGAATGAAACATGGCGTCCTACCATCATTTCTGCAAGGCTCGCCTCACTTGCTTCAGCCACATTGACAGTGCCGATACCTTTCCCACGGCGGATAACCGTGCAGCGGTCAGCTACTGCTTTAATTTCTTTCAGTTTATGAGTGATAATTATGATAGACTTTCCTTCTTTGATAAGGTTGCGCATAATCTTCATCAATTCTTCGATTTCCGACGGTGTAAGAACTGCTGTTGGTTCATCCAATATTAAGACATCCGCTTCTCGGTAAAGCATTTTCAAAATTTCTACTCTTTGCTGCATACCTACTGATATATCTTCAATTTTCGCGTGAGGATCTACATTCAATCCATAATGCTTGGACAATTCTTCAATTCTTTTAGCTGCCTTATCAATATCAAGCACCATGCCTTTAAGTGGTTCGCTGCCCAATATGATATTTTCAGTAACGGTAAAATTTTCTACCAGTTTAAAATGCTGATGCACCATCCCTATTCCTAGACGGTTAGCAACATTCGGGTTCGTAATGCGCACTTCTTTACCGTTTACTTTAACGACGCCTCTTTCAGGCTGATACATCCCGAATAAAACACCCATCAAGGTTGACTTTCCTGCACCGTTTTCCCCTAATAGTGCATGAATTTCCCCTTTTTTAAGTGTAAGGGTGATATTATCGTTGGCTACGATACCCGGAAACTCTTTCCGGATATTTAACATTTCTACAACATAACTCATAGTAGCACTCACCTTTGTAATAGACTCTATACCTTTTTAAAATAGGGAGTCCCCTATACTGGAACAGTACTTCAGGTAAAAACATTTAAAGACTTGAAAGATTAAAAATATTCCGGCCCTGAATTTCAAATATTTACCGTTCAGACATTGATAGACAAAAGAGACGGAAGCCACCGTCTCTTTCGCTCTAATTTACTTAAACAAATCTCCTTGTTCAGCAGAGACCTTCACATCACCAGATTTAATCTTTTCGAAAACTTCCTTAACTTTGCTTGTTGTTTCGTCGCTCAAGTTAGGGTTCTTTTCAGGAAGACCGACACCATCGTTTTTAGCATCGAAAGTCAATGTCTGTCCACCAGGGAATTTTCCATCTAACTCAGCCTTAACCATGTCGTAAGAAACTTGGTCAAGTTTCTTCATAGCAGAAGTAAGGATAACAGATTTGTCGCCTTCGTATTTTCCATCTTCGTACTGGTCTACGTCTACACCAACGATCCAAACTTTTTCGCCAGCTTTAGCACGATTCTTAGCTTCGTTGATCGCACCTACACCAACACCGCCAGCAGCTGTGAAGATTACATCTACGCCACGGTCATAATATTGAGCAGCAATTTGTCCGCCAGCAGCAGCGTTGTCGAATGATCCTTGGTAGATTACGTTTTCAGCTTTGATTGTTACGTTTGTTCCAAGGTTTTCGTTTGCATATTTAAGACCTTGTTGGAAGCCCCAGTTGAACTTTTGTACAGCAGGGATTTCCATACCGCCGATGAAGCCTGCTTCGCCCTCTTTTAATTCAAGAGCAGCTGCAACACCTGCAAGGAAACCTGACTCATGCTCTGCAAAGAATACAGCAACTGTGTTTTCTTTCACTACAGGGTTATAGTCTCCATTATGTGGATTTCCGTCAAGGATGACGAATTTTGCATCTTTATATTTATCCTGGGCTTTGAAAACAGCCGTTTCGAACTTAAAGCCCGGTGTAACGATAAACTTATATCCTGCGTCGTATAAGTTACCCATTTCTTTTAAGTATTCAGCTTCAGTATTACCTGCTGGCTTTAGGTACTTTGTGTTTACTCCAAACTCATCTTCAGCCTTTAGGATTCCTTCCCAAGTACCCTGGTTGAACGACTTGTCATCAATTGTACCTGAATCAGTAACCATACCAACTTTTAAATCGGACTTCTTGTCATTGTCGCCGCCTTTATCATCGCCGCCACAGCCAGCTAACATTGTGCCTGCTGCCAAAAGCAATGACATTACCAAACCAAATTTACGCTTTTTCAAGGTTTGTACCCCCCAGAGAATGTTTGTGGATTTCGCAGGAATGTTCTGAAAAACCATTCAGTTAGCGTTTTCATTTCCTTAAAAAAATTAAACTCTTTTTCTAAGGACATGAAAACTGAACTTATCGGCTTTAAAATAGTTGACCGAATAAAGGATCGGCACGTCGTTTTCATCGAAATGCATCTGCTTCAAAACGAGCAGGGCAGTTTCAGGGTCACATTCAAGAATGGGCGAAATCTTCTCATGATAGCCAATTGGCTCAATCTGGGCAACTGCGTATGTAACTTTCCTGTTCGATTTAATCTCAAGCAGATGAAGCAATGATTCATCTTCATGAGAGAAATCGCCTGGCAGGATTTTCTCAGGAATTTTGTCTAAGCAATAAACAACTGGTTCCCCATTGGCAGTCCTTACCCTTTCAATCAAAGTGATTTCGTCATCCATCGAACATGAGAAACGGCGGATATCCTCTTCGGTAGGTCCTGTAGTCGTTGAGTTTAAGAAGATTGTACCAGGCGTCATTCCAGCCTGCTCAATCATCGCCGTCACACTGTTAAGCTGTTCGATACCTGATGAAAACAGCGGTTTGGCATTCACAAAGGTTCCTACTCCATGTCTGCGGATAATGACGTTTTCTTCTTCAAGAATACGCAAAGCTTCGCGGAGTGTTGCCCTGCTTACTCCAAGCTGTTTAGCAAGGTCAAATTCTGAGGGTAGTTTTTCTCTTTCTTTATAAACACCCTTTTGAATATCTTGCTTCAGGTGATCAATTACTTGTAAATACAGGTGCCGGTTATCTGACTTGATCGACATGAGGCTTCCTCCAACCTTTTTGCTCAAAGACATCAGACATCTGATGTATAGCATTCCTACTAATCGAAAATACTATAACACTTTTTTTCACATAAATAAATAGAGTTTCAACATTTTGTCGAAAAAAGCTAAGATAAACAGAATTGCCATTTTTTCCGGTACCAAAAGCCTATATTTTTGGTATAATTATATTTTGTAAGCGTTTTTAATAGTATGACATTATTATATTCATCTGATAAGAATGTACTACACAAATATAAAAAGCCGGATAATCTTGTCCGGCTTTTTCCACTTGTGTTTCGTTTTCAGCTTATGCTTCTTCAGACTTTGCAACAAGCACATTCCTTGGTTTACTACCCTCGTAAGGACCGACTACTCCTCGCAGCTCCATTTCATCAATCAGCCTTGCCGCTCTGGAATATCCAATTCTAAACCTTCTCTGCAGCATGGAGACTGATGCGGTTTGCATCTCAACAACAAGGTCAACTGCATCACCATATAAGTCATCTTCGACTTCAGATGTGTTCTCAGGAATATCTTCAGGAATCATTTCTTCCTGATACTGGGCCTTCTGCTGTCCTATTACATAGTTGACGACTTCCTCTACCTCTTCATCTGACAGGAACGCTCCTTGCACCCTTACAGGCTTGGAGGCACCAACAGGCAAGAACAGCATATCTCCTCTGCCTAATAGTTTTTCTGCGCCGCCCATATCAAGAATCGTGCGGGAATCGGTCATGGAAGATACGGCAAAAGCAATCCGCGAAGGAATATTTGCTTTTATAACACCAGTTATGACATCGACAGACGGACGCTGGGTAGCGATGATCAAATGGATTCCTGCTGCACGGGCCATTTGTGCCAAGCGTGTGATTGAATCTTCAACATCAGAAGATGCTACCATCATTAAATCAGCAAGCTCATCTACGATGACGACGATAAAAGGTAACAATGGCTGGTTAGCCTCTTCTTCACTGTTGTATCTTTTAATATATTCGTTATAGCCTTCTATATTTCTAGTACCCGTATGTGAGAAGAGTTCATAGCGCCTTTCCATTTCGTTGACAACCTTCTTAAGTGCCTGAGAGGCTTTCTTCGCATCTGTAACAACAGGTGCCAATAAATGCGGAACTCCATTGTAGACATTCAATTCAACCATTTTTGGGTCAATCATCATCAGCTTTACCTCGTGTGGTTTTGCCCTCATGAGAATGCTTGTGATAATTCCATTGATACAGACACTTTTACCGCTTCCCGTTGCACCGGCTACTAGTAAATGTGGCATTTTATTTAACTCTGCCAGTACCGCTTCGCCCGTGATATCTCTGCCTAATCCGATCTGCAGCTTTGATCCTGGCTTATTATGCTGCTTCGAGTCGATTACTTCTCTTAATGAAACCATTGCTACTTCAGAATTGGGAACCTCAATACCTATAGCCGATTTACCAGGTATCGGCGCTTCGATCCGGATATCCTTGGCTGCAAGCGCAAGTGCCAGGTCATCATTCAAGCTTACGATTCTGCTGACTTTAACCCCTACATCTGGATGTACCTCATACTTAGTAACAGCAGGTCCAAGATGTACTTGTGTAACCCTCGCTTTTACACCAAAACTTTGAAAAGTCCTTTCAAGCTTAGCTGCATTTGCATGGATTAATTCGTATTCGCCACTTTGATCTGTTTTATTTGGAAGCTTTAAAATACTTAATGGCGGCAGCTCATAAGCAGTATTTTCAACTTCGGTAAAAGTAATTGGCTGCTGCAGCTCCTCTCCTTCATCCTGTTTATCCTTTTTAGGCTTTTCAGGATTAGAAGGATGCTGGTTAGCCTCCGGACTTGCATATGCACGTTCGGCAAAACTTGAAATGATTGGTTCAGGTGCTGCTGGTTCTTCAGCTAATTCAACTGTACGATGCACAGGTTCTTCTGTGACAGGCACCTGACGACTGTTTGTTCTTTCCGTTTGGCGCGCTTCACGCTTAGCCGAGCTCCTCTGCTGTTGATTCTCTTTCCAATGCTTAAGATCTTCAATAAATGAATTCCATTGGTCATTAACAAAACGGCCTATTGGCACAAGAATTTTCCCTGCTGCCTCGCCAAATGTTTTCCCAGTAACAAGTATTGTTCCAATGATAATCAACACAAAAGCAACAAGCTGGGATCCAGCTGCATCGAACAAATAATAAAACATTGCAAACATAATCGCGCCAATCATTCCGCCGCCAAGATCCGTTGTGCTTGTTTCACCTTTTGCTTCCATGACAAATAAATCAAATGTATTTTTTATGACACTCGGATTCTCGAACTTTCCGCCATTTGATAATAATTCAAACAACGTGACATGACTTAATAACAATATTGCACTTATAATCAAATATGTACCAATTAACTTCGTATGAAAGATAAATGGAAGACTTCTTTTCCACATTATATAAATGCTGAAAACTACGAGGCCTATCAGGTTGAGCATAAACCATTCCCCAGAAAAAAAGCGGAAAAACATGACGGTCGCCCTTCCAACAGCACCAAGATCAGCCATCCCAATGATGGACAGCGCAAGCAGTGCTAACCCGGCAAGTTCATATTGAACGGTAGTTTTTAAAGTGTTATTTTTCTTTCTGGATTGCCGTCTTTTCTTTTTGGCCATTTTATCACCTTATATTTATAGCTTCACTAACAGCATAATCATTCATACCTTTTCTCAAACTTCATTAAGAAGAAAAGCAGCCATATTCGGCTGCTAATGCTGAGTGTATCCATATTATATCATATTTGCCAGTTTAACTGGGACAATCCGTTGTACTAAGAAAGTGAAATTTTTGATCCAGGCATGCATCCTGGGTCCATGAAATGATTCGGATCCGTACTCATCACGCGTAACACCCGATATTCATGGTTTTCTGTCCATTCAGCCATTACCGGTATGCCATTATACGTTAACATGACTTGGTTTACCGGTTCCACATCCGATGGTGGGAATACCTGTTCATGAGGCATCATCGTATAAAGGATCATTGCACAATCACTTCGTTCTTTTGTTTGTTTAAGTCTATTAGCTCGTTCAGTTTCTTCATCGCCTGCCCGATGCCTCCGACTGAGTGAATCAAACCCGTTTGGACAGCATCATTGCCGATGACATTCGTGCCAATGTCCCTCGTCAAATTCCCTTTCGCAAACATTAGGTCTTTAAATGTTTCCTCAGTAATATTGGAATGTTTTGTAACAAAGTTAACTACACGCTCTTGCATTTTGTCCAGATATTCAAAGGTTTGCGGCACGCCAATGACTAGTCCAGTCAGGCGAATCGGATGAATGGTCATTGTCGCTGTTTCTGCGATAAAGGAATAATCACATGATACCGCAATTGGTACACCGATTGAATGCCCGCCGCCTAGAACCAATGAAACAGTCGGTTTTGAGAGAGAAGCCAGCATTTCAGATATTGCCAAGCCCGCTTCAACATCTCCGCCAACTGTATTTAAAATAACTAGCAATCCTTCAATATTAGGATTTTGCTCGATTGCGACAATCTGAGGTATCAAGTGTTCATACTTCGTTGTTTTATTATGTGGCGGAAGCTGCATATGCCCCTCAATTTGACCAACAATCGTCAGGCAATGTATTTTGGAATCCTGTGACAACTGGGGCACATTCGTTTGGCCTAGCTGCTGGATCTTTTCTAACAGGCCAGATGGTTTATCTTCCTTCTGTGAATCCTGGCCTTCCTGGTTAACAGAGTTAATGATATTCATTTCCTTTTCCATCCATTACTGCTCCCTTCAGGCATGATAGTGTTAGTATGAACATCATGCGCTTTTTCATTCGGTACAGTATGGCAGTATGCGAAATCAGATTGATGGGACTAATATTACTAATTATTTTTTTAAAAAACATTCAACGGCATACAAGACTTCCCTGTCATATACTTAGCAAATAAAAATAGCACTGGGAAAACCAGTGCTTTCTATTCTTTATTTCACTTCCATGATAATTGGCAGGATCATCGGGCGTCGTTTTGTTTTATCGAATAAATAGAGGTTTAGAGAATCACGGATGTCTTGTTTTATGCTGCTCCAATCAAAAGATTCACTGGAAAGATTCTTGTCAACGATTTCCCGAACGAGGATTAATGAATCGGCCATAAGCTTTTCTGATTCGCGAACATAAACAAACCCTCGTGAAATAATTTCT
The DNA here is from genome assembly GCF_036964885.1 of Bacillus sp. JJ1122. Taxonomy (NCBI): domain Bacteria; kingdom Bacillati; phylum Bacillota; class Bacilli; order Caryophanales; family Bacillaceae; genus Bacillus; species Bacillus sp. JJ1122. The sequence goes on from NZ_JBALQL010000001.1 coordinate 213,832, forward strand.
GGTCCGGCAGCAATTTTTCTATCAGCTTTGTTCAGAGTGACTACGACGATTAACACCCCATCCTGCGAAAGAAGCCTGCGATCGCGTAGGACGATATTGCCAACATCCCCTACACCAATTCCATCAATCAGTGTGTTTCCCGCTGGTACACGTTCTGGGGAACGGATCTTGCCTCCAATAATTTCAATAACATCTCCACGCTCTGGTATATAAATATTTTCCTCTGGAATTCCACAGGCCATCGCAACCTTTTTGTGAGCCTTCAGCATTTTATATTCTCCATGGACAGGAATGAAAAATTTCGGGTTCATAAGGTTGATCATGAATTTTAATTCTTCCTGGCTGCCATGGCTGGAAACCTGAACACTTCTTTTGCCTGAAACTACTGAGGCCCCTGCACGGTAAAGCATATCAATGGTTTTATAAATAAAAACCTCACTTCCCTTTAGCGGTGAAGCAGCGATCAAGACAGTATCCCCTTCCTGAATATTTACCTGAGGATGACCTTGTTTAGCCATTTTTTGCAGGGCCTCAATTGGCTCGCCCTGACTGCCGGTAGTTAAGATGACAATTTCATTATCGGGATAATTATTAATTTCTGTAATCGGGATGATTAAATCATCCCCAACACTTAAATAACCTAGTTCAAGTGTTATATCATAAACTCTTTTCAGGCTTTTGCCGACAACCGCCACTTTTCGTCCATTATTCTGGGCACTGTCAAAGAGATGTTGGATCCTGTTGATGTCAGAGGCAAAGCATGCCGCAATGATTCTGCCCTGAGTGTTATAAAACACATTTGATAATTCCTCAACCACAATTGCTTCCGATGGTGTATATCCCGGCTTTTCAGCATCTGTACTATCTGATAAAAGGCATAACACACCTTTGTCCCCAATACTGGCCATTTTACCTATTTCGGGCTTATATAAAGCAGTAGCTGCCTGGTCGAATTTAAAATCACCTGTATGTACGATTGACCCTTCTGATGTATTTATGCTTACACCGACTGAATCAGGGATACTGTGATTTGTTTTGAAGAAAGATACCGATACCGTTCCAAAGTCAAGTATCGTTTCAGAGTTAATTTCCCTGAAGTCAACTGCGCCGGAATACTCCTGTTCATTCATCTTTTCTCTCGCAAGTGCAAGGGTAAGTTTAGTGCCAAATACAGGTACATTCATCTTCCGAAGAACATACGTCAAAGCCCCCATATGATCTTCGTGTCCGTGAGTAAGGAAAATGGCTTTAACTCTTTCTTTGTTTGCTGTTAAATAGGTAAAATCGGGAATTACAATATCAATTCCAAGCATTTCATCCTCCGGGAACATCAGTCCAGCATCTACTACAAATATGTCTCCGTCCACATCGGTGATATACATGTTTTTGCCAATTTCCCCTACGCCGCCAAGTGCGATGATTTTAATGTTCTCATTTTTATTCGTATTCAAATTTACCCTCCTCCTATGTTGACATGGACCGACCCGTGACCAATTAAAATTATTATACTTGATGCAAGAAATTCTTTACAACTTTATTCTCCAGAGGCTTAGCAGACGGCACAATAAGCTTAATTAGACTGTTTTGTATATGGCAGAAGCTTTCAACTCAAATCGAAATTAACGCATCGAGTTGTCTTGGGGAGCTTACAAGAACAATTTTAAAAATGCTATATTTCCATCACCAAATATTCTTTGGATTATCCTATTTAAGGAAATTTATATTTTCACTTCACATTTCATTCCCAAGAAACACTTTCAGGAGATAAGAATTTTCAGGAGAATAATACTATAAATAAAAACGGACCAACCTTATAGGTTGGTCCGAAAATCAATCATTATGAGAATAACTTTGCTACTGCACTGCGTTCCTGTTCAGTCAGTGGCACCATTGGCAATCTTACTGAGCCAACATCCAGCCCTTTTAGCTGCAATGCCGTTTTTACCGGGCCCGGGCTTGGGGCTGCAAAGAGTCCCTGCATGGTAGGCAGAAGGCGCTGGTGAAGTTTTGCTGCGTCAGCATTCCTTCCACTCAAGAACGCATCTACCATTGCTTGCATTTCATTTCCAATTACATGTGAAGCAACAGACACGATTCCAGCTCCGCCAATAGCAAGGACAGGCAGAGTGAGACCGTCATCGCCGCTGTAAAGAAGGAAATCATCTGGTGTCTCAGCAATGATTTTCGTCATGGCATTCAAATCACCGCTGGCTTCCTTAACCGCTACTATATTCGGGATCTCGGCCAGTTTGATAATTGTTTCGGGATGAATATTAACTACGGATCTTCCCGGAATGTTGTAAACCATAACAGGAAGAGATGTTGCTTCAGCAGCAGCTTTAAAATGCTGATATAAACCTTCCTGGTTTGGCTTGTTATAGTATGGCGCAACAATCATGATGGCGTCGACACCAAGCTGTTCAGCTTTTTTTGTCAATTCAATTGTTGCGTAAGTATTGTTGCTCCCTGTTCCTGCAATGACAGGTATTCGCTTATCAACAACTTTTACTACATGTTGAAATAGAGCGACCTTTTCCTCTTTGGAAAGTGTTGGAGATTCACCTGTTGTACCAGCTATTACGAGGGAATCAGTTCCATTATCAATCAAATGGTTTACTAGCTGTGTCGTTTTTGCGAAATCAATGTGCCCCTTATGGTCAAATGGGGTTACCATTGCTGTAGATATTCTTCCGAATTGAACCATTCTGTTCACTCCTCTTCTCTAAGGCTTCTACTACCGGAGGGCACTTTCTCAGCCTCCGGCAGTAAAAACAAGATAATCACTTTAAATATCATGACGCTCAAATTCTGCTTTTTCCTCATCAAGCTGGAATGCATCATGCAAAGCATTTACAGCCTTGCTGAGATCATCTTGCTTCACGAGCACCCAAATTGTTGTATGGCTATCTGCAGACTGCAGGATGCGGATTCCTTTTTCAGAAAGGGCAGTAACTATTTTCGAAGTTACACCAGGCACACCTGCCATACCCGCACCAACAACTGAAACTTTCGCACAGTTACTTTCAATCTGAGGAGTATGCCCCAACCCCTCAAGCACCTTTGCTGCACGGCTGGTCATTTCATCAGAAACTGTGTATACGACACCATTTGGTGAAATATTGATAAAATCGACACTGATGTTTTCATTAGCCATGGCTTTGAAAACTTCAGATTGGAGATTGTATTGATCTTTTTTCGCAAACACCTTAATCTGGCTTACATTGGAAACATGTGCAATTCCAGTTACCGGGCGCTCTTTGATATCGGTACCTTTATTTTCACGATTTAAAGACGTCACAAGTGTACCGGGACTTTCAGAGTAAGTTGATCTGATCCTGATTGGAACTTTGGCTTGCATGGCAATCTCCACCGCACGCGGATGGATGACCTTTGCACCCTGATATGCCATATTGCACACTTCATTATACGTGACAACGGATAGAGGTCTAGCATTTTCAGCAATCCTCGGATCAGCAGTCATGATTCCTTCTACATCCGTAAAAATATCAATCCAATCGGCATTCAATGCTGCACCTAGCGCAGCAGCGGACGTATCACTCCCGCCCCTGCCAATCGTAGTGATGTCACCATTTTTAGCTGCGCCCTGGAAACCAGCGACAACAACTGCATCCACCTGTTCCAGTTCGCGGAGCAGCCGATCACATTTCATGTCTAGGATTCTGGCATTCGTATGCTCGTTGTTTGTCCTAAACCCTGCCTGGGATCCAGTAAGTGCGGTGGCACTGATTCCGTTTTCCAGAAGCATATTGGAAAAAACCACACTGGAAATCGTCTCTCCGCAAGAGAGGAGCAGGTCATGCTCCCGCTTGCTGATCAAACTGTTATTTCCTCCAATCATGCTTAAAAGCGTATCCGTTGCGTAAGGATCGCCTTTCCTTCCCATCGCGGATACTACGACAACTGCTTTATAGCCTTCTGAAATCGCCTTTTTAATATGGCTCATAGCATGACTTCGGCTTTCTTTATCACGCACAGAAGTACCGCCAAATTTTTGAACGATTATTTTCATCGTTACACCTCAAGAGTTTCTGTCATTATATTCGGTTAGATTTTACTTATTTTACAATCCCTAGCTTTACCAGACTCTCAGCAATTTGTACTGAGTTCCATGCTGCACCTTTTAGCAGGTTATCGGAAACGACCCACATATGGAAGCCTGAATCATTATCAAGGTCTTTCCTGATTCGGCCTACAAATACATCATTTTTCCCTACACAGAAAGCTGGCATTGGATATACCTGCTGTTCGGGATCATCCTGCAAGACGATTCCTGGAGCATCTGCTAATAATTCTTTTACCTGGGCAGCCGTTACGCCACCTTGGCTCAGTTCAAAATATACAGATTCCGAATGGCCAGTGCCAACCGGCAGGCGTACACAGGTTGCAGCCACTTGGAGGTCCGGCATGTGCATGATTTTCTTTGTTTCATTGATCATTTTCATTTCTTCATATGTGAAACCATTATCCACAAAATTATCAATCTGTGGGATGGCATTGAAGGCGATTTGATAATGCTTTCCTGCAGACTTTACGGGCAGGATTTTAGGTTCATATTGGTCCCCATTAAGAATTGCCTGAGTCTGTTCTTCAAGCTCCTGTACTGCAGCTGCCCCAGCACCAGATACTGCCTGGTACGTAGAGACGATGATTTTTTCAAGGCCAAAGTTCTGGCGTAAAGGTTCTAAAGCAACAACCATCTGGATTGTCGAGCAGTTTGGATTTGCAATGATTCCATTATGGGAATGCAAGTCTGATTCATTTACTTCTGGCACTACAAGCGGGATATTCTCATCCATACGGAAAGCACTAGTGTTGTCGACTACTATAGCACCACGTTTAACAGCTTCTGGTGCCAATGCCTTGGATACACTTCCTCCAGCACTGAAAAGAGCGATATCTATCCCTTCAAAGCTTTCAGGCTTTGCTTCCTGGACTGTCACTTCTTCCCCTTTATAAGTAACCTTTGTACCAGCAGATCTCGATGATGACAGTAATAATAGTTCTGACACAGGAAAATCACGGTTCTCCAATGTCTGGATCATTTGCTGACCGACTGCTCCTGTTGCTCCAACCACTGCTACTCTGTAACCTTTTCTCTCTGACATTGCTGTTTCCCCTTCCACTACAAATATTGTTTTTTAATCCGGCTGTTGCCGGGCTGTTGGTAATATAAGTATAAAACGGCGGTTCATACGAAATAACCGCCTTGTTTATTATCCTATATTTTATCATAATCAATCATTAAGGAAAGAAACATTTTGCTTCACTGCCGGAGAAAAGCGTTACCATATTTAACTATCCTTGTATCGCTCAACAAGTACTGGCTGCAGCTGGCTTCCATTCATTGCCGAAATGATTGTTTCTGAAAGCATTCCCATCCTTGCTACCATTGAATTTGGCTTCTTGACAGGATCATCCTGACCAAATGGAATGAAGAATATATTTTTTGTTGCCATTAGTCTCATCAGATTTACACCATTCAGCCCTAATGCGTCATTGGTGGAGATGCCAAGCACTACAGGCATGCCATTTCGGAGTGTAGCTTTAGCTGCCATCAGAACAGGTGAATCAGTCATTGCATTAGCAAATTTGCTCATTGAATTTCCTGTCAATGGTGCAATTACCATGCAATCCAGCGGAATTTTAGGGCCAAGTGGCTCCGCTTTTACAATTGAATCGATTACTTTATTCCCTGTCAGTTCTTCAATACGGTGTACCCAGTCTTCACCCTTGCCGAAACGTGTTTCTGTATTTTGTACGGTGAATGTAACGACCGGCAACACTTCCGCTCCTGCATTCACCAGTTTTTCGATTTCCGGGAATACTGCATCATACGTACAGTGGGATCCAGTTAAACCAAATCCGATCTTCTTACCTTGTAAACTCATGCTTCTTTCTCCTTTCGGTCATTAAAGTCTTCCATAAGCAGCTGAGAAAGAACGTTTGCTAAAATTTGTCCAGCCGTCTTCGGTGCTACGATTCCTGGCAAACCGGGTGCCAGCAACGCCTTAATTCCCCGCTTTTCTGCATAGCGAAAATCCGTTCCACCTGGTTTAGATGCAAGGTCAATGATCAAAGTGTGAGCTGGCATCCTTGAAATCACAGAAGCGTTTACGATTAAATGCGGTATCGTATTGATGCAAATGTCTGTATCCCTTACTGCACTGCCTAGATCAGATAGTTGGAAAGGCTCAAGTCCCATTTCCGCAATCCTTGCAATATGTTCGCTTTTTCGCGCTCCAACCTTCACTTTTGCACCAAGTGCGTGAAATGTACGTGCAACACTCATACCCACTCGGCCTAGACCGAGGACAGCAACCTTAGATCCGTGGATCGTGAAGTCTGTATGCTGGATGGCCATCATGATCGTGCCTTCCACTGTCGGAATAGAGTTATAGATCGCCACATCATCACGTTCAAACAGCTGTACGAGTTTGCGGTTGGCCTGTTTCGTAATACCAGTTAAATAGGCATTGCTTATGCCTGAATAAACCGTGCAATGTGCCGGAGTACGTTCAAGCATTTCTTTTATAAGCACTACTTTTTCATTCGAGAATATGGTCTCGACCTGCCCATCCAGACTCGTTCCTGGAACAGGCAAAACCAAAGCATCCTGTACTGAAAAATCCACTTCATCTATCTTTTCTTTTGAGGCACCTGTAAAAGCATGATCCAACTGCTCGAAGCCTATTAAAGAAAGCTTTGCATCAAGCTCTGTCAGCTTGCGAATAATCTCCAGCTGTCTCGCATCACCGCCAATAACCGCGATTTGCATCCCTGTCAGCATGAGAACAATCACCTTCTTTTCCATTAATCCTGGAATAAATATCAATCATTTAGAACTACTTCAACATCATATGTATCAACCTAGAAATAGGTGAGTTTTCCACTAAAAAGAAAAGCTTACCTAGTGGAAATCAACAAACTAATTTAACAAAGCAAAAAAAATAAGCCAGCATGGCAACTGGCTTTCATTCTTCTTCATCTGGTATATCAATAATAATCATGTCGGCACCAATCTTTTTTATATGCTTCCACGGCACCCTGACTTCACCGCCATGCTTACGCAGCCCAAACCACTTTAGCGATGGAATAATCAATGCCTCAATCTGCCCTGTTCTTTCATTGATCTCCAAATCTGTCTGCCCGAGGATTCCCAATCTTTCGGCTCTTTTTACATCGACAATTTCCTTTCCGCCAAGTTCACTTAATTTCATTGTGCCCTCCCGAATCTTTGTCCTTACTATATATGTATCGAGAAATAAGCTGATTTAGAATACCCAAGTATATAAAAAGGCAATAAGAATAATAACCATTATAAAAAACAGCAGCTTCACAAGGAAGCTGCTGTACGAATTATACTTTTGGCAATTCGCCATCCGGGCTGATCAGGGCAACGGAATAGTTATCGGTAAAGATACTTTTACCCATGCTATCCACGCTATCCTTAGTCACCTGGTCAATTTGTTCTACAATTTCGTCAAGGGATCTGTGTCTGCGAAGCAAAAGTTCATTTTTACCGTTTCTGCTCATCCGGCTGTTTGTACTTTCCAGGCTGAGCATCAGGCTGCCTTTAAGCTGTTCTTTGCTGTTGTTAAGCTCTTTTTCGGTTATGCCATCAGCTGTCAGTTTTGAAAGAGTTTCCTGAATCGTTTCGTATAATACATCGAGCTGTTTTGCTCCGGTACCTCCATAAATCGTTACAATCCCGCTGTCAAGATATGCTGAATGGTAGGAGAATACTGAATAGGCAAGGCCGCGCTGTTCACGAACATCCTGGAATAACCGGCTGCTCATGCTGCCTCCAAGGACATTATTCAAGACAATCAGACTGTATACATCCTTATGGCCGATTTGCAATCCTTCAAACCCTAGGCAAAGGTGAGCCTGTTCCGTTTCTTTTTTGCGTGAAATTTTATTTGCATGGAATGCTGGCCTTACATGTTCAATTTTTTCTTTGCTAGCCTCATAAGAGCCAAAGAATTCCTCTGCATTCTTAATGAAAGCCTCTGGTACATTTCCTGCAATCGAAATGACGACATTTTCAGGTGTATAGGTTTCATGCATATATTGCTCCAATTTTTCACCCGTAAATGTTTGGAGCGTTTCCTCTGTTCCTAATATCGGATATCCTAGTGGATGCTCGTTGTAAATCGCCTTGCTGAGCAAATCATGTACGATATCATCCGGTGTGTCTTCATACATTTTAATTTCTTCATTTACAACGTTTTTCTCTTTATTCAATTCTTCAGCAACAAAAGTGGAATTGAAGAACATATCAGCTAAAACCTCTAATGCAAATTGTGCATGATTATCCAGAACCTTTGCATAATAGCACGTATATTCTTTTGATGTGAATGCGTTCACCTGTCCGCCAATGCTGTCGAAGGATTCCGCTATCTCCCTTGCCGATCTTGTCTTCGTTCCCTTAAAGAACATATGCTCAAGGAAATGTGAAATTCCGTTATTCTCTGGATTCTCATTTCGTGACCCTGTTCCAATCCAAACTCCTATCGCGACAGAACGAACAGTAGGGATTTGTTCAAGGACGATTCTTACACCGTTTTGGCATGTATATTTCTTTATCAATTATATTCCTCCTCTGGAACCTGCTGCTAAAAATACTGCATTTAATAAGTATAGTTCATTTATCTTACTTTTTCCAAATACAAAGCTATTCTTTCATTTTTTTTGCCATAACTCTATTTTCACTCAACATATCTGAAACTGTTCCAATTTGCATATCTTTGCCTTTTATTTGAATGATTAGCTGTTCAAGAGAAGATGCTGTAGATTCGGTTGGATGCATCAATATTAAAGCACCATTATGGACCTTCCCCATTACCCTGTTGATCAATTTATCAGGTGAAGGTTTTTGCCAGTCGATTGTATCAACGCTCCACATTACGGTACCTAACTTATGCGCAGCTGCTATTTGGACCACATCATCTTTATAAGATCCGCTTGGGGGAGCAAACCACTTTGTTTTCACCCCTGTTACGGCCTCGATTACATCATTGGTTTTTTTGATTTCTTCATTAATTTCCGGAGCAGAAAGCTGCTTCATGTCTGGATGGGTAAAGGAATGATTGCCAATTTCGTGTCCAGCCTCGGCAATCATTTTAGCCATTCCCGGGTTATTTTTTACCCAGCGCCCCTCAAGAAAGAAACTGGCTGAAACATTATATTTTTTGAGCGTGGCCAGCATACCCGACAAATATTCATTTCCCCACGCAACATTAATGATGAAACTGACCATTGGTTTTTCGGGGTGACCTTTATAAATGGCCATTGGCGGAAGATCGTTTAAATGGACATCAGGCGATACTTGTTCATAAACAAGCTTATCCGGATTAAACTTGCCGTCCTTTTTCATTTTTTTATAGGATTCCTCAGTATTAACTTTTAATCCATTGTAGCCAGGTATGGCCTTCCATACAGGATCCTTCCTGGCATTGGAGGGCTCAATCTCGTATTCCTTCGCTTTTTGTTTAATTTCCTTAATCAAGGAATTCTCATGTCCGACAACAGTCACAACTTCCGTTTTTAGACTAGCTACATATGTATTGGAATATGGATTGTTCACTGAAATCCACGCACCAATTAACAAGACAGAAATCATCGCAATCTTTCTCATATTCTATGCCTCCCTTTTAATAAAAAATATGAAACCGGAGGACAAGGTAGAACGAAAGGTATGATCCCAGATAAGAAAAATCCATATAAAAAGACCAGGGCTAAGGCCCTGGCCTTTTTCATCTATTATTCCTTTTCAGCCTTTTCACGCTGCTCTTTTAAAACCGCTTTACGTGAGAGGTTTACTCTTCCTTGTTTATCAATTTCTGTTACCTTAACAAGGATTTCATCCCCAAGCTTTAAGATATCTTCCACTTTTCCAACCCGCTCTTCAGCTAGTTCGGAAATATGAACCAGTCCATCTTTACCTGGGAAGAGCTCAACGAACGCACCAAATTTTTCGATGCGGCGAACTTTACCAAGGTACATCTCTCCGACTTCTACTTCGCGGACGATGTCTTCAATTATTTTCTTAGCCTTTTGAATCATTTCTTCATCAACTGATCCGATAAATACCGTACCATCTTGTTCGATATCGATTTTTACGCCAGTTTCTTCAATGATCTTATTGATCTGTTTTCCGCTTGGTCCAATGACATCACGGATTTTATCTGGCTTAATCCACATTGAAATGATCTTAGGCGCATATTTAGAAAGCTGTTCACGTGGTTCTTGAATCGTTGCAAGCATTGAATCAAGAATTTGCATACGGCCAATTTTTGCTTGCTGCAATGCTTCTTCAAGAATCTGGCGGGATAAGCCTTCAATCTTGATATCCATCTGCAATGCTGTAACACCTTTTGAAGTACCTGCTACTTTGAAGTCCATATCACCCAGATGATCTTCCATACCCTGGATATCAGTCAGGATTGAATAATGCTCTCCTGATTTAATAAGACCCATTGCAATACCAGCTACTGGCGCCTTAATTGGCACACCAGCATCCATTAAAGCTAATGTACTTGCACAAATACTAGCCTGTGAAGTTGAACCGTTTGATTCCAAAACTTCTGAAACTAGACGTACAGTATAAGGGAAATCCTTTTCATTTGGAATCACAGGTTCAAGAGCTCTTTCACCTAATGCTCCGTGACCGATTTCACGTCGGCCTGGTCCACGGATTGGTCCAGTTTCACCAACAGAGAATAACGGGAAGTTATAATGGTGCATAAAACGTTTTTCTTCTTCGATTCCTAGTCCATCAAGGATTTGCACATCACCCATTGCTCCAAGCGTACAAATGCTCAAAGCCTGAGTCTGTCCCCTTGTAAACAATCCTGAACCGTGAGTTCTAGGCAGCAATCCAACCTCAGATGAAAGCGGGCGGATTTCCTCTAAATTACGTCCATCTGGACGCACTTTATCTTCAGTGATCAAACGGCGGACTTCGCCTTTGACGATTTTATCAAGGATTTGTTTAACCATTTTAAGCTTGTCTGCGTCGACTTCCTGCTCTTCATAACGAGCAACAACGGCATTTTTCACTTCTTTGATGGCATCTTCGCGTGCATGCTTCTCCTGTACCTGGATGGCAGACAGCATGTCTTGTTCACATATTCCGCGAACTTCCGCTTCAAGTTCTTTATCGATCTCGTAAAGAGTGACTTCTCTCTTATCTTTCCCAACCTGAGCTACGATTTCCTGTTGGAACGCAATTAAACGCTTGATTTCATCATGGCCGAACATGATTGCTTCAAGCATTACTTCTTCGGGAACTTCGTCAGCACCTGCTTCAACCATGTTGATCGCATCCATTGTCCCTGCAACGACTAAATGCATATCGCTTTTTTCTGTTTCTTCAACAGAAGGATTTATGATGAAGTTTCCGTCCACTCTGCCAACTGTAACACCAGCAATCGGTCCCTCAAAAGGAATATCAGAAACACAAAGAGCCAGGGAAGAGCCAAACATTGCAGCCATTTCCGATGAGCAATTCTGATCGACACTCATAACAATGCTGATAACCTGAACGTCATTACGGAATCCATCTGCGAATAATGGCCTGATTGGACGGTCAATCAAACGGCTTGCAAGGATTGCCTTTTCACTTGGACGACCTTCACGCTTAATAAAACCACCTGGGATTTTCCCTACAGCATATAATCTTTCCTCATAATTGACTGTGAGCGGGAAGAAATCTAAATTCTTTGGTTCTTTTGATGCAGTTGCTGTACTCAGAACTGCTGTGTCGCCATAACGGACAAGCACTGCGCCATTTGCCTGCTTTGCAAGCTGTCCGATTTCGACTGTAAGCTTGCGCCCTGCCCAGTCAAAGGAGAAACTTTGTTTTTGTTGTTCCATGCTTTTAAGCCCCTCTCTACCATAAAATCCATCCAGGACTGAAGCCTGGGAATTATTTAAAACAGCACATATGCCTGTCTTATTAACAAATATCCATAATAATCAAAATTAAACCCTTCAATGCAAGGCATAATAAGAGCTTGCTTAAATAACTTTTATGTTATAGTATGCGCTAATTAACAGCGCTTAATATCATGAGTTTGTTATGTATCTTCCAAAATTTCTCCTAATAAAAAAGCGGGATAAATCCCGCTTTGACAGACTATCTACGTAGACCTAACTTGTTGATTAAATCGCGGTAACGAGAAACGTCATTGTTACGAAGGTAAGTCAAAAGATTACGACGCTTACCTACCATTTTCAAAAGACCGCGACGTGAGTGGTGGTCCTTTTTGTGAACGCGTAAGTGATCGTTCAATGTGTTGATTTCTGCAGTAAGGACAGCGATTTGAACTTCTGGAGATCCAGTGTCACTTTCGTGAACCTTGAATTCGTTGATAAGTTCGTTTTTACGTGCTTTTGTGATTGCCATCCGTGTTCACCTCCTGAATTATAATCCCCTGTTACCGAGCAAGCGTCGGTGACTCGACTTGCCAAGCAAAGGTTCTTTTTTGATACGTTAATAAGAATACATCTTTTTACGACAAAAAGCAAGTCTAACCCTTGTTTTTTTCAAAGTAGATAATGGCTTCCTGCTTATCTTTATCTATTTGGGATACGAGCTGTTCAATACCGTCGAATTTTCGTTCACTTCGAAGACGTAAATGCCATTCCACCTGTGCAGTTTTCCCATAGATTTCTTCGTTGAAATTAAAAATATGGACCTCAACAGATGGCTTTTCCTTCTTTTCACGGTGGAATGTAGGTTTATATCCTACATTGCAGACACCTTCGTACCAAAGACCATCAATCTGGATCCTTACCGCATATACCCCAGTTGGCGGAGTAATGTACTGATCATCCATTTGAACATTTGCCGTCGGAAAACCTATTGTCCGTCCACGTTTTTCACCGTTAATGACTATTCCTTTTGTTTTGTAAAACCTTCCCAGCAGTTCCGGCATGGAATCCACTTTCCCATCCCTTAACAAGCTTCGGATCAGTGTCGAACTGATCTTTTCATCATTGGCTCTTGCCAACTTGGAAACTACTGTGAATTCAAACTTGTTCCGCGAATGGAATTGAAGTGTTTCCATCGTGCCTTTGCCCATTTTCCCGTAAGTATAATCAAATCCCGCAACAACATGCTGAACATTTAATGCAATAATATACTGATCTATAAATTCCTGAGGAAGCAGGCTGGAGAATTCGGCCGTAAAATGGACGACAAATAAATAATCCACACCCAGTTCCCTTATGACATTGGCTTTTTCATCAATGGGTGTAATGTACTCAATATGCTGCACACTTTTCCCAAGCACAACAGAAGGATGGGGATCAAATGTCATGACAGCACTTTTTATCCCTTTTTCGTCTGCAATACGTTTTGCTTCCATGATTACTTGCTGGTGACCTAAATGGACCCCATCAAAATAACCTAGTGCCATAGTCATGGAAGGAAAATTCTGTTTCCCAAATTCATGAGGTTGGTTTAGCTTAATCAATTCCACGATTTTATTCACCTTTTCTGACCCAGCTGCTCAATTACTGATCATTTCTTAATACTTTATCAGGCTTCATCAAACCATTTTTGGTTGGATGCTCCCTGTAAATAGCGAGCGCTATTCCGTCATCTGTTTCAACTACGATAGGACCGCCATTCCCCGACAAATTTTGCGGAATCTCCAGCAGTGCCCCATTTTTCACTTTCTCTGCTACTGTATCATTTATGCGATATTTCGGCAAATATGAAATGCCGACTTCCAACGGGTGTAAAGCTTTCTGTATGCTACAATCCTCAGCCATTGTTTCAAGCTGCTCGAATGTGAAACAATCCTCTAAGGTAAACTCGGCAGATTGTATCCTGACTAATGAAGACATATGAGCTGGATACCCCAACTTTTCACCAATCATGACGGCCAGTGTTCTAATATAAGTACCTTTGCTGCAGGATACCCTGAATTTAAAGCTTACTGTTTCTCCCTCAAATTCATCCCTGTCATCGAGAAGTTCAATACTGGAGATGGTTACCTTTCTTGTAGGGCGTTCCACTTCAATTCCTTGCCTAGCATATTCATATAATTTCTTTCCATTCACTTTTACTGCCGAGTACATCGGCGGGGTCTGCTCAATTTGTCCAATAAAGGACTCTAGGACCTCTATTATTTCTCTTCGAGTAATAACTCGATCCACTGATTTCTCTTCTACTTTTTCTCCGGAAGCATCCTCAGTAGTTGTAGTATATCCGAGAGACACTTCGCCTTCATAGGCTTTGCCAGCATCCGTGATGTACTCAGCAATCTTAGTTGCCTTACCCACGCATATTGGCAAGACACCTGTTACATCCGGATCAAGAGTTCCTGTATGGCCTACCTTTTTGGTCCTTAACAGCTTCCTGAGCTTAAAGACACAATCATGCGAGGTCATGCCCGCCGGTTTAAAAAGAGGCAAAATCCCTTCCATGCTCTATCCCCCTAATTTCTTTGGTGTATGTATCATTAATTCTAATGGTTTGACTCTAAAATAATTGTTTTACTTAAATTCCTCTTAAGAAGCGTTATTCAAAAAAATGGATAGACTAGGTGTCTATCCATCTCTTTTACATGATGAAACGGCCTGCAAAGCAGCTGGCCAGTATGATCATTCTTTTTCTTCCTTTTCTTCATCAGCTTGCTCTTCTCTTTGCAGCTCATGAATAAGGGAATTGATTCTGTTGCCGTATGCCATCGTTTCGTCAAATTCGAATATCAGTTCAGGGGTTTTTCTAAGGCGGATTCTCTGGCCAATTTCGGTCCTAATGAAACCTTTGGCCTTCGCTAATCCTTTTAAAGTATTTTCTCTCTGTTCCTCGTCGCCTAAAACAGATATATATACCTTTGCCTGCTGTAGATCGCCTGTAACTTGTACATCCGTAACTGTTACGAATCCAATGCGGGGGTCCTTGATTTTGCGGCTGATAATATCGCCGAGTTCTTTCTTCATTTGTTCCCCAACACGATTTACTCTATGACCCATCTCGATCACCTCGTTCTATTAAAGCCATTCTATTTCGGTGATGGTACGTTCGATCTCTGGAAAAGAGTCAATCATTTTAATAGCATTTTGCAGCTCTCTTTCAGTCGCAACCTTTGATGATGAGACAGCAGCAACAGCAATTGTTGTCCGCTGCCACACATCTTGATGGTCAACTTCTGATACTGAAACATTATATTTTTGCTTCAGCCTGGAGATAATTCGCTGCAGTACTGCTCTCTTTTCTTTTAGAGAATGAGCATCATATATGATGCACTCACAGGCTGCTAAGCCTACTACCATTAACGTTCCACTTCTTCCATGATATATGCTTCAACGACATCGCCTTCTTTAAGATCATTGAAGTTTTTAATGGTAATACCGCACTCGTATCCTTGAGCTACTTCTTTAGCATCGTCCTTAAAGCGTTTTAACGCATCAATCTGTCCTTCGAAGATGACGACGCCGTCACGAATCAGGCGAACACCGCTGTCACGGGTAATTTTACCGTCAGTGACATATGAACCACCAATCGTTCCAACTTTTGAAACCTTGAAAGTCTGGCGGATTTCAGCCTGGCCAATAACCTTTTCAGCATAAACTGGATCAAGCATTCCCTTCATCGCAGATTCGATTTCTTCGATTACCTTGTAGATAATACGGTGCAAACGGATATCAACCTTTTCTGATTCCGCAGCACGCTTCGCATTATTATCAGGGCGAACGTTAAAACCGATAACGATACCGTTAGAAGCTGCAGCTAATGTGATATCAGACTCATTGATCGCACCCACACCAGTGTGAATGATTCTTACATTTACACCTTCAACGTCCAGTTTTTGCAATGCTGCTGCAAGTGCTTCTACTGAACCTTGAACATCGGCTTTAATGATTAGATTTAAGTCTTTCATTTCCCCTTGTTTCATATGTTCAAACAAAGTATCAAGACTTACGCGTGCTTTTTCGCTTCTTTGCGCTTGTACCGCTTGTGATGAACGGATTTCTCCAACCTGGCGTGCAGTCTTCTCGTCGTCAAATACAACGAAACGATCTCCAGCCTGTGGAACATCATTTAAGCCAGTGATTTCAACAGGAGCAGAAGGACCTGCTTCTTTAACACGGCGTCCGAGATCATTAACCATAGCACGTACGCGTCCGTAAGTATTACCTACTACAATCGGATCACCGATCTTTAGCGTACCGTTTTGAACTAGCAGTGTCGCAACTGAGCCACGGCCTTTGTCAAGCTGCGCTTCAATTACAGTACCAATAGCGTTCCTATTCGGATTCGCTTTATATTCTTCAACTTCTCCAACAAGCAAAATCATTTCTAATAGGCTGTCAAGACCTTCTCCTGTTAGTGCGGAAATCGGAACAAAGATAGTTTCGCCGCCCCATGCCTCAGGAACCAGGCCATATTCAGTAAGTTCCTGCATAACACGGTCAGGGTTTGCAGTTGGTTTGTCCATTTTATTTACAGCTACGATAATTGGTACATTGGCTGCCTTAGCATGATTCAAAGCTTCAACAGTCTGCGGTTTAACACCATCATCTGCAGCTACCACCAAGATTGTGATATCAGTGATCTTCGCGCCCCGTGCACGCATTGTAGTAAATGCCGCGTGACCAGGAGTATCAAGGAAAGTAATTTTCTTGCCATTCTCTTCGACTTGATAAGCACCAATATGCTGAGTGATTCCGCCAGCTTCGCCTGCAGTAACCTTTGTGTTGCGAATTGAGTCAAGAAGTGTTGTTTTACCATGGTCAACGTGGCCCATGATTGTAACAACCGAAGGTCTCTCAATTAAAGATCCTTCTTCATCCTCAGTGAAGTAAACTTCAAGGTCAGTTGCATCGATTTTGATTTCTTCTTCAACCTCAACACCATAATCAGTAGCAATCAATTCAATTGCGTCTTTATCAAGATCCTGATTGATCGTTGCCATGACACCAAGCATGAATAACTTTTTGATGATTTCTGATGGTTCACGATACAGCTTTTTAGCAAGCTCAGCAACTGTTAAAGACTCACTGAAAGTAATTTTTGCAGGAAGTTCTTTTACTTTCTTTACTTGAGGCTGTGCAGCTTGCTGCTGGTTTTGTTTGCCTCTGTTTTGGTTTTGCTGGTTTCTATTTCTGTTATTGTTGTTTGGCTTATTTTTATTGTTTTTATTAAAAGGCTGTGAGTTTCCAGGCTTTTTAGCTGCAGCTCCGGTTTTTACTTTTTCAGGAGTTGTTGCACGGCGCTCATCATCCGAAAAAGCACTTGCTGTTGTTTTTAACTGAGCCTTGGGCTGAACCTGATTATTTCTCTGCTGGTTTTGACCTTGGCTGCGATTTTGATTCTGGGATTGTTTTTGTCCTTGGTTCTGTCCCTGTGCAGCTTTCGGCTGGCTTTGCTGCTGAGGTTTGGCTTGTGTTTGTTGTTTTTCTTCTTTTGTATTATAAATGGCGTCTAGTCTCCTCACGGTTTCATCTTCCATGGCAGTCATATGGTTTGAAACCTCGATGTTCATTTCTTTTAATTTTATAATCACGTCTTTACTCGATAAATTATGCTTCTTTGCATATTCGTAAACGCGTGTTTTACTCATATTTTCACCCCCGCTAGAATTAATCGAGCAACGTCAACAGTTTTTTTGCAAAACCCTCGTCCAGTAGGGCTACTACAACACGAGCATCCTTCCCAATAGCCTGACCAAGCTGATACCGGTCCGGTACCACCTTGCAAGGTACTTTATAGGAATTGCACTTGTCGGTAATTTTCTTTGTAGTATTTGCGGATGCATCCGCTGAAAGCAAAATGAGTTTCGCTTTGCCGCTTCGGATTTCTTTAACGGAAAGCTCTTCCCCTGAAATAATTTTCCGTGCTCGATTGGCTAAGCCAAGCAATGACATCCATTGATTCGAATTCATCAGGATAGTCTGTTCTCCTTTTCGATAAGTTCATTGAGCTCATCGTAAATTGCATCGTCCACAGCTGTTTCTAGTTGTTTGGACAATATATTTCGTTTTTTTGCAAGCTGAATAGCTTCTTTATCTTTTGAAAGATATGCACCACGGCCTGATTTTTTCCCTGTCAGATCAATGGATACTTCTCCCTCTTTGGAGCGAACGATGCGAACGAGTTCTTTTTTCGGTCTCATTTCACCGGTAGCGACACATTTTCGCATAGGAACTTTTTTACGGCTGTTCACGATCATTCACCTCAATTAATCAATATCTTCATCATCATAATCATCATTCGCTGATAACAATGGTTCATTATCACGAGGATAGATGCCTAACTCTCTAGCCTCTGCCTCTGCTTTAATGTCAATCTTCCAGCCAGTCAATTTAGCAGCAAGACGCGCATTTTGTCCGCGCTTACCAATCGCAAGCGATAGCTGGTAATCCGGGACGATGACAGTGGTAGCCTTATCCGCTTCATTGACAATTACATCAAGGACCTTTGATGGGCTTAATGCATTGGCAACAAACACAACTGGATCCTCAGACCACTTAACGATGTCGATTTTCTCGCCTTTTAGCTCATTGACAACTGCCTGCACACGCGTTCCTCTTGGTCCAACACATGAACCGACAGGATCGACTTCTGCATTATCAGAATGCACGGAGATTTTAGAGCGGTCACCCGCTTCACGTGCAACAGATTTAATTTCAACAGTCCCATCATAGATTTCAGGAACTTCAATCTCGAAAAGTCTCTTTAACAGTCCCGGGTGGGTTCTAGAAACGAAGATTTGCGGGCCTTTAGTGGTTTTTTCAACCTTAGTGATAAATACCTTGATGCGGTCGTGAGGCTTATAATGCTCGTTGGGCATTTGTTCATTTGCCGGCAGGATTGCTTCGATTTTACCTAAGCTTACATAGATGAATTTTGGATCCTGACGCTGAACGATACCTGTCATGATGTCTTCTTCACGATCAATAAATTCAGAATAGATGATGCCTCTTTCTGCTTCACGCACACGCTGGGTTACTACCTGCTTCGCTGTCTGCGCTGCAATTCTTCCAAAGTCTTTAGGTGTAACTTCAAGTTCAACGACATCCTCGACCTGGTAATTCGGATTGATTCTCTGGGCATCTTCTAATGAAATTTCCAGGCGTGGATCAAATACTTCATCCACAACTTCTTTTCTCGCAAAAACGCGCATTGAACCATTGCCAAGATTAAGATCAATCCGGACGTTCTGTGCCTGGTTAAAGTTGCGGCGATATGCAGAGATTAGTGCTGCTTCAATCGCGTCAATTAAAATGTCCCTGGAAATGCCTTTTTCTTTTTCAAGAATTGTAAGAGCATCCAACAATTCGCTGGCCATGAGATATAAATCCCCCTTTTTTACTTCCCAACATTATTTATAAATAGACTATAGATTCTTTCTAGACAGATTATGAAAAAGTGACTGCAAGCCTAGCGCTGGCAATCTTATCAAATGGGAGAACAACTGTTTTCTTGCGCGTCTTGATTTTTACTTCAACAGTTACGGTTTCACCATTGTAATCGGTTAAAATTCCTTCAAAAGCTTTTTCACCATCAAATGGTTCATAAGTTTTAATGAAGACATTTTTCCCAATTGCTCTATGATAATCTTTTTCCTTTTTTAGTGGACGTTCTGCACCAGGTGATGAAACTTCCAAAAAGTAGTTATGCGGGATTGGATCAAGGGCATCAAGCTTTTCGCTCAGTCGCTCACTGACTATGCCGCATTCTTCAATATCAATACCGTTGTCCTTATCAATGTATACGCGCAGGAACCAGTTCTTTCCTTCTTTTACGTATTCGATGTCAACCAATTCTAGTCCATTTTCAGTTAAGATGGGAGTTACTAGCTCTTCCACTGTTTCGGTAACCTTGCTCATAAAATCCCTCCTTTGACACAACATCTTTTACCATTCATTAGCATTAATACTTAATGACTCTTTATCACGAAAAAGTGCGTAACAACACGAAAGAGTGGGTTTCCCCACTCTCATCTGCCAGAGTTATCCGTAGTATTTCCAATAAAAATATAACATAACCAGGTATTTAATGCAAATACATACCAATCCAAAGGCATTGTCAAGGCTTATCATTTAGCTGTTTCAAAAAGTTTTGGCCTTCTTGTTACAATGGTCTGTGTCATGTAAGCATCAGGAATTTTTTAGAATAAGCTTAACTGATTCTGGTCTGGCATCCCCTGCAGGCAGCCATGGTTGTCAAGGTACTCTAGAATCGTCTTGGAAATCTTACCCCGCTGCTGAAGGTCTTCTTTGGACAGGAATTCTCCTTCTTCCCTTGATTTGACAATATTGATGGCAGCATTCGTGCCAAGCCCAGGTATTGCATTAAATGGCGGGATTAAGGTGTTTCCCTCAATGATGAATTCAGATGCACTGGATTTATATAAGTCAACTTTGGCAAAGCTGAATCCACGCTCGCACATTTCAAGAGCAAGTTCCATTACAGTCATCAAGTTCTTTTCCTTCGTAGAGGCGTCAAGACCCTTTGCATTTATTTCCTCGATCGTTGCGCGGATGCTTTCAGAACCGCGTACCATTGCATCGACATCAAAGTCATCTGCTCTTACCGTAAAGTAGGCAGCATAGTACATAAGTGGATGATGAACCTTAAAATACGCTATCCTCACCGCCATCAATACATAGGCAGCTGCGTGTGCTTTAGGGAACATGTACTTGATTTTTTTACAAGAATCAATATACCATTCCGGCACCTTGTTTTTGCGCATTTCCTCTTCCATTTCATCACTCAAGCCCTTACCTTTACGAACCGATTCCATGATTTTAAAAGCGAAAGCCGGCTCCAGTCCCTGATAGATCAGATATACCATGATGTCATCACGGCAGCCGATAACTTCGCTTAAATTACATGTCTTGTTATGAATCAATTCCTGGGCATTTCCCAGCCATACGTCTGTTCCGTGGGAAAGACCGGAGATCTGTACTAGCTCAGAAAATGTAGTTGGTTTTGTATCTTCAAGCATCTGGCGAACGAAACGTGTACCAAATTCAGGAATACCAAGGGAACCAGTTTTAGACATTATTTGCTGTTCTGTAACACCAAGGGATTCCGTACCGCTGAATATTTTCATGACTTCTGGATCGTCCGTCGGGATTGTTTTAGGATCAATACCGCTCAAATCCTGAAGCATCCTGATCACGGTCGGGTCATCGTGTCCTAGAATATCGAGCTTTAAAAGATTGTCATGGATTGAATGGAAATCAAAATGGGTTGTTTTCCACTCCGATGTATTACTGTCCGCTGGAAACTGTATAGGAGAAAAATCATAAATATCCATATAGTCCGGTACTACGATAATTCCACCCGGGTGCTGTCCTGTCGTTCTTTTAACGCCGGTACATCCAGAAGCAAGCCGGTCAATCTCAGCACCCCTGAGCTGAAGATTATTGTCTCCCTGATAACCTTTTACGTATCCGTACGCAGTTTTATCAGCGACCGTGCCAATTGTTCCTGCACGATAAACATATTCTTCCCCGAACAGGACCTTCGTGTAATTGTGCGCTCTTGGCTGATATTCTCCTGAGAAGTTCAAGTCAATATCGGGAACCTTGTCCCCTTTAAATCCAAGGAAAGTCTCAAACGGGATATCATGACCGTCTTTCGTGTATTTTATGCCGCAATCTGGGCAGTCTTTGTCAGGTAAGTCAAAACCGGAACCTACGGATCCATCATTGAAGAACTCCGACTTTTTGCATTTTGGACATACATAATGCGGTGGCAGCGGGTTTACCTCTGTAATTTCGGTCATCGTTGCTACAAAGGATGATCCGACAGATCCACGCGAACCAACTAGATACCCATCATCCAACGATTTCTTAACAAGCTTATGAGAAATCAAATAGATAACAGCGAATCCGTTGTCTATAATGCTTTTCAGTTCTTTCTCAAGCCGCGCTTCTACTATTTCAGGAAGTTCGTCCCCATAGATACGGCGGGCCATTCCATAGCTCATGCTCCGCATCTCTTCATCTGCGCCTTCGATCTTTGGTGTATAAAGGTCATCTTTGATCGGCTTAATGACATCAATCATATCCGCAATTTTATTTGAGTTCTCTACAACGATTTCCTTTGCTTTTTCAGAGCCTAAAAATTTAAAAGCATCCAGCATCTCGTTTGTCGTCCTGAAATGGACATCCGGTAGTTCGTGGCGATTCAGCGGGTTGGCACCACCCTGTGAACTGACTAAAATCTTGCGGTAGATTTTATCATTTTCATTCAGGTAATGGACATTTCCGGTTGCTACGACCGGCAATTCTAATTTCTCTCCCAGTTTGACGATATTTGAAATGATGTCCTCGAGCGCTTTTTGATCCCGCACCAATTCCATTTCAAGCAGATGGGCATAAACTTGTTTAGGGTGCACTTCTAAATAATCATAAAAATGCGCTGCTTCCTCCACCTCTTCTGGGCCCTTCTGCATCATACCCTCAAATACTTCCCCTTTATCACAACCGGAGCCAATCAGGATACCTTCTCTGTGCTTATTCAATACAGACCTAGGGATCCTAGGGACGCGATAAAAATAATCAATATGTGCAATTGATACTAATTTAAAAATGTTTTTCAAACCGGCTTCATTTTGTGCAAGCAAAGTAGCATGGTAAGGACGAGCACGCTGGTATGCTTTACCTTGACCCATGTTGTCATTCAGCTGGTCATGGTACTCCAGCCCTTTTTCAGCAGCATCCTTTAGCATCCTTAGCAAAAGGTACCCGGTTGCCTCAGCATCGTAAATCGCACGGTGATGCTGGGTCAATTCGATGTCGAATTTCTTAGCCAATGTATTCAATCGGTGGTTCTTCATATCTGGATAAAGGAAACGGCCTAATTCTAGTGTATCTATAACCGGATTTGTCGCCTTACCTATACCGATTTTTTTATAACCAACATTCAAGAAGCCCATATCAAAGGAAGCATTGTGCGCAACCAGTACGCTGTCTTCCGTCCACTCATGGAATCTTTGAAGCACCTCGCTTACTTCTGGTGCGTTGCGGACCATATCATCGGTGATCCCGGTTAAATTGATTGTTGTGGCTGACAGACGGTGATGCGGGTTGGCAAATGACTCAAAGCGGTCAATGATTTCGCCATTACGGATCTTGACAGCAGCGAGTTCAATGATCGTATCGTAAACGGCTGAAAGACCTGTTGTTTCTACGTCAAATACGACATACGTATCTTCTGCCAGCATGCGATGCGCATCATTATAGGCAATCGGTACACCATCATCAACCAGGTTGATTTCAACACCATACAGAATCTTGATATCATTTTTCTTACCTGCCCCGTAAGCCTCTGGGAAGGACTGAACAACTGCATGGTCTGTAATGGCAACTGCCTTGTGACCCCACTTTGCAGCCTGTGCGACTAGTGCGCTGACAGGTGTGACTGCATCCATCTGGCTCATCGGTGAATGAAGGTGTAGTTCTACTCTTTTTTCTCCCTCAGGAGCTGTATCGATTCTACCCTTCGCCTTTATTTCATTGATATCATTGCCTATCATGACAAGGTCACGTACGAATGTATCATTCTGAATGCTGCCGCGAACCTTAAGCCACATTCCCTTTGTGACACGCTGATAAAGAGCCGCATCTTCTTTATCGCGAGAAAACATTTTGACCATGATGGAGCTAGTGTAATCTGTAATTTTGAATGTTAACAAAGTCCGGCCGCTTCGCAGTTCCTTCGTTTCTGCAAAGAAAACATATCCTTCAATGGCAACTCTGCGTTCTTCATCCACGATTTCATCCAGTTTGCGAAAATCAGCATCATCCTTGATCGTAAGGCCAATTGTAAGAGGGCCATCTTGAGGTGCGCCATCACCCTGTGCTTTTTCCGCTTCCTTCTTCTGCATTTCAATCATGGCCATCAATCCGCGTTCCTGATCTTCCTTCTCTTTCGCCTTCATGAACTTTTCATATTCATCAGAAGTGCTGTTTTCAATCACTTCCGTATCAATAGTCATTAAAGGAAAACCAAAACTCTGGTATATATCCGTAATAATACCTGCATATTTTCTTTTTATTGCAAGACCTTCTGTTTCATTTCTTACACTTAAGATGATTTTCGTACCCTGGATTTTTGGATTTTGTTCATTTAAAAGTTTTAAAAGCGGAGGTGCGATTCCATCTATTTCTTTCACGCAAGATTTCCAGTATTCAAGTATTAGCTGGTCATTAATTGATTGTTCGAGCACGTTTACCGTGTATGAAATTTTGGCTATATGTGAAAAAGCTCGTTCAAGCTCGCTGGTGAACCTGCTATATAGATCGCAGGGAATGATATTTTCAAATTGAAAATAAAAATGCCACTTCCTCGCCTGTTTTTCAACAACCACTCTATCAATTTCAGCATTGCGAAAGTGAGTGACAATTGTATCCTCTGTAAGCTGCAGCTGCTGCAGCAGGAGCTGAAACCTTTCCTTTTTCCCCGTAGAAAGATCACCCATGGTTACATCTCCTCCCCTCTGAAAAGCATGTAATATTTCTTTATCTGACAGGCATCAGCCTAATATTAATATTAATATTAAGATCATTATGAGTTCAATATAAGCAAAGGTTATTATATCACAAAATGGCGCTGCGGTTACCTGTGTTTGGATTTTCCATTTGACTCTGCTAACCTTAAATATGATTTCCACTCCAATTAACAGACCTAAGAATCAACAATCATCTTTAACAGAGACATCCATGCAAAAATAAGTGCAAAATGAGGTATGTGAATTCGCCATACAGATTCCCTTTTTCATGACCTTACATTTAAAAAGCGGGTCCCAAATCAGGACCCGCTCCACTTCTAAAGTTCTTGCAATATAATCTTAAGCGCTTCAGCAAGCTGATCCTTATGGACTTCCTGCATTTCGCCATTTTTACGGGTTTTCACTTCGACAATGCCCTCACTCGCTTTTTTCCCAACCGTTACCCTGACAGGCAGGCCGATCAGGTCGGAATCAGCGAATTTCACGCCTGGACGTTCCTGGCGGTCATCTAGAAGCACATCCAGTCCGGAAGTCTTCATATTAGCATATAACTCCTCTGCTAAAGCAGCCTGCTCACTATCCTTCATATTGATAGCAATAAGATGGACATCGAATGGAGAAATATTCCCCGGCCAAACGAGACCGTTGTCATCATTGAATTGTTCCGCAACTGCTGCCATTGTGCGGGAAACACCGATACCGTAGCAGCCCATGATCATTGGCTGTGTCCTGCCGTTTTCATCCAGGAATACAGCATTCATTGCCTCACTGTATCTAGTTCCTAACTTGAAGACATGTCCAACTTCAATACCTTTGGCAAAAACGATTGTTCCGTTCCCGTCAGGAGAAGGATCTCCTTCCTTAATGAAGCGGAAATCAGCATATGCACTCACTTTGAAGTCGCGTTCAGGATTAACATTTTGATAATGGTAGTCTTCTTCGTTCGCTCCGCAAACTCCGTTGACAACCGCTTCAACAGCATGGTCAGCTACAACCTCTACATTTTCAATTCCAATAGGACCTATTGAACCAACTGAGCAGCCAAGAACTTCCTTTGTTGTATTGGCATCTGCCAATTCCACAACGGATGCTTCAAAGTAGTTTTTCAACTTGATATCATTCACTTCATGGTCGCCTCTGACTAAAACTAGTGCAAATCGCTCATCTACTTTGAACAGTAATGATTTAATGCACTCTTTTTCCTCTACTTGCAGGAATGCAGATACTTCCTCAATAGATTTCTTATTTTCAGTATGGATTTTCTCAAGCTCGTTTGCTTGCTTCCCGCTCTTTTCATATACAGCGGTGACTGGAGCCATTTCAATATTGGCCGCATAATCAGACGTATCAGAATAAGCAATTGTGTCTTCACCGATATCAGAAAGAACCATGAACTCATGTGTATCCTTACCGCCCATCGCTCCTGAGTCGGCAATAACCGCACGGAAATTCAGGCCGCAGCGTTTAAATATATTTGTATATGCCTGGAAAAGACGCTCGTATACTTCATCAAGGCTTTCCTGTGTGGCATGAAAGGAATATGCATCCTTCATGATAAATTCACGGCCTCGCAAAAGTCCAAATCTAGGACGTTTTTCATCACGGAATTTTGTCTGGATTTGATAGAGTGTTAAAGGCAGGCGCTTATAAGATTTAACTTCGTCACGAACAAGGCTAGTGATCACCTCTTCATGGGTTGCTCCTAGAGCAAACTCCCGATCATGACGGTCTCTTAATCTCATTAGCTCGGGACCATAGGAATACCATCGGCCTGATTCCTGCCAAAGTTCTGCCTGCTGCAATGCAGGCATGAATAATTCTGCAGCACCTGCATTATTCATTTCTTCTCTGATTATTGCTTCAACCTTCTGAAGGACTTTCCGGCCCAAAGGCATATATGTATACACACCGCTGGCATTTTGGCGAATGAAACCCGCACGCAGCAACAGCTGGTGACTCTTTACTTCTGCGTCTGATGGAACTTCTCTTAAAGTAGGAATAAGCGTCATACTTTGCTTCATTGATTTACACCTCATTAGGATATAGAAGATTTTACTTATTGGCTCTGTAAAACTTGTCTGTTGATTTTCACTCCAATCAACAGGTGATTAAAAATTAACATTGAATTTTAACACAGCCTACTTATTAAAAAATTGACCTGCCTGGTATTAACCAGACAGGAAAAAATAACTGCTTAGTTATCGGGAAAATATTACAGGAAGAATCTCTGGATGTCGTTCCAGGTTACAACGAGCATCAGCAACATTAAAATGGCGAATCCGATAAAGTGCACCATGCCTTCTTTTTGCTTATCGATTGGCTTTCCTCTTAATGCTTCAACTGCAAAGAATGTCAGCCTTCCGCCATCAAGGGCTGGGAAAGGCAGGAGATTCATGATTCCAAGGTTAATGCTCAGAATCGCTGCCCATTTCATTAAATAAAAAATCCCGGACTTAGCAACTGTATCTG
Organism: Bacillus sp. JJ1122; assembly: GCF_036964885.1. Lineage (NCBI taxonomy): Bacteria > Bacillati > Bacillota > Bacilli > Caryophanales > Bacillaceae > Bacillus > Bacillus sp. JJ1122. The sequence continues at coordinate 240,810 of NZ_JBALQL010000001.1, forward strand.
TTGAAACATATATCCCGACCGGACCAGAGAGCGCATCAATCGAAAATTGGCCGGTGATCAGTTTACCAAGCATAGAAAAGATTTCTGTCGTCCAGAAATAGGTTTCTTTAATCCCATACGAAATTGATTTTAAAGGAGATTTTTCAACAGGGCTATATACCCCGATCAGTCCGATTTTTTCACCTTCAACTGTTTTTGATTCGGGTGTTACAGGCAGCTCTATATTTTCCCCGTTACGGACAATGGAAAAATCAAGTTCATTTCCCGGATTCTTGCGAATGATTTCGACTACATCCTGCCAGCTCGACACTTCAGAGCCTTCAATACTGTTTACGATGTCGCCTTCTTTTAAGCCTGCATCGAGCGCACTGCCATCTGGCGTCAATTTGCCCAATACAGGTTCATTAGACGGGATCCCCTGGAAAATGGCAAGAATGATAAAAATGACCATTGCAAGCAAGAAGTTCATCATCGGTCCAGCAAAAATGGCCATTGTCCTCTGTGCTAATGTTTTAGAACCGAATTGCCGGTCAAATGGAGCGATTTGGGTTTCAGTCCCATTTTCTACTAGCACTGCTGTCTTGCTGATCGGGAACGATTTGATAAGCGTGTCATCCTCGCCCTCTTCATATCCTTTAATATAAAGATCGCGTTCGATATCAGCTTTCTCAACTTCAATAATTCGTGCATCAGGAAACTTTTCCTTGTTATTGAGGATGATTTTGGTAACTTCTTCGTTGCCATTGAACAATAAGCCTACCCGGTGACCGGGTTTAATCTCAATCATTTCTGGATCTTCGCCTGCCATACGGACAAATCCGCCGATTGGCAAAAGACGAATGGTATAGGTAGTTTCATTTTTCTTATGGGAAAATACCTTTGGGCCGAAGCCTATTGCGAATTCACGGCATAGGATGCCTGCACGCTTGGCAAAGATTAAGTGCCCCAATTCATGAAAGAATACAAGGGCTCCAAAAATGACAATAAAGGCAATAACTGTATTCAAATTATCTAACCACCTTTTTAAGGATAAGAATCCACTTCTTTGAATTTTGAAAACCTATTGCTTTATAACAGTGAAAGAATAAAGCTTCTCGTATCTTTATCAGCCTCTTGAATCACTTCAAGGCTCGGGTTCTTTATTATTTTGTGGGCGTCCATTGCTTTTTCGATCATGTCTTCAATTTGCAGGAAAGTGATTTTGTCCTCCAAAAAGGCAGCGACTGCCGCTTCATTGGCCGCATTCATAACTGCAGGCAAAGTACCGCCCGCTTTTCCGGCTTCGTATGCAAATTTTAGACATCGAAAACGATCATAATCCATTTCCTTAAAATGCAGCTTTCCGATTTCAGCAAGATTCAGCCTTGTTCCCGATCTTAGCGGCAGCCTGTCTGGATATGTAAGAGCATATTGTATAGGAACCTTCATATCTGGGGTTCCGAGCTGGGCTATGATGCTTGTATCATGAAATTCTACCATTGAATGGATGATGCTTTCTCGATGAAGCAGGACTGATATTCTGTCATATGGCAATGAAAATAGCCAATGTGCTTCAATTACTTCAAGTCCTTTATTCATCATAGTAGCTGAATCAATGGTTATTTTCGCCCCCATGGACCAATTTGGATGGTTCAAGGCATCTGATTTAGTTACACCTTTTAAATCTTCCCTCGTTCTGTCTCTGAAACTGCCTCCAGAAGCAGTCAGAATCAGCCTCTCAATATTTTTTTCTCTTTCGCCTTGCAAGGCTTGAAAAATAGCAGAATGCTCACTGTCTACAGGCAAGATGGAAACATTATGGCGCTTCGCTTCCTCCATGACGATGTGTCCGGCTGTAACCAGAGTTTCCTTATTGGCAATGGCAATCGTTTTTTTTGCTTTTATCGCCTCTAATGTTGGGCTTAATCCCACGCTTCCTAGGACTGCGTTAACAAGGATCTCGGACTTATGAAAGACAGCTGCTTCTTCAAGGCCCTCACTCCCATAAACAATTTTTATTTTCGGGAATTCACTTTTTAAAGTTTCAGCATCTGACTTTTCCTGGACGGAAACTAGCTCCGGGTAAAATTCACTAATAATTTTTCTGGTAAGTTCTATATTTCGGCCAGCAGACATTGATATTAATTTAAATTCTTCTGGATGCTCCCTGATTACATCGAGGGTTTGAATTCCAATCGATCCTGTAGCACCTAACAAGCTGATTTTTTTCACAAACTTCACTCCTAAACAACATAAACGAGTATTGCTGGCTTCACCAGTTCTTTCCCTATTCGACTTCACCAAAACAGAGTCGATGGCTTAATGAGATGCATTGATTTTCTTTATTTTTTTTGGCTCTGTTAAATAAGGCTGTTGATT
>NZ_JBALQL010000001.1:243178-330145 GCF_036964885.1 Bacillus sp. JJ1122
CTGCGGGGTCTCACCTGACCAGCTAAGCCTGCAGGAGTCTACGCGCCTTCCACTACAATCAACAGGTTTTAATAAACAACATCGGGCATTAACACAGCCATTTTTAAAAAATTCTGCTCTGTAATTGTCTCTTTGCACTGGTTGCTATCCAAATCGTTTACGATCAGCTTATAGCAAATGGAAAAGATGGATTAATGGCCATACAAAAAGCAAGCTGTCAAAACGGTCAAGCATTCCGCCGTGTCCTGGCAAAATATTGCCTGAATCCTTCACATTATAATGCCTTTTCATAGCTGACTCCACCAGGTCTCCGATTTGTCCAAAAACGGATAGGAACGCTGTCGCAGCAATCAGCAGAATAGCGGATACTTCCATGTCAGCGAAAACGCTGAACAATACTGCTATGATCAACGCGGATAGTACGCCGCCAAAAAAGCCTTCTGTCGTTTTATTCGGGCTGATTTCTGGCCATAGCTTATGTTTGCCAAACGCTCGGCCGATAAAATATGCTCCAGAATCGGTAGCCCATATCATAAATAGTGAATAGAACACGTATGTTAAACTCGCTTCTCTAGTTTCAATGAAATAGAAAAAGCCTAGTCCAACATATAAAACAGACAAAATCGAAAATGCTGCATCCTCAAATGTAAAACGGTTCTTCGTAATGACTGTGTATGTCAAAAATATAAGCAAACCAAGCATGAATAGCTCGGTTTTTGAATAATTCAAGCTATCAAAGATGCCCTGGTACTGCTCTGGAATCATGAAAACCCATAGTAGTAGTAATGATATAATTCCAGAAACGGAAAACAGCTTTAACTTCCTCATCTTTAGCGCTTCATATAAAGCAATGGAAGCGATAAGATATACCATTACTATAAATGGCAAACCCCCAAATATAACGATTGGAAGGAAAACTGCTGCTGCTGCGACTGCTGTAATGATTCTCTGCTTCATCTATTCATTCACACCTTTATTATACTCCTCCAAAACGCCTCTGGCGGCTCTGGAATGCTTCGATTGCTTCGACAAAATGCTCCTCGTTAAAATCAGGCCATAGAACATCGGTGAACCAGAATTCGGAATACGCAAGCTGCCATAGCATAAAATTGCTTAAACGGATTTCTCCGCTTGTCCTGATTAATAAGTCTGGATCATTTAGCTCTTTTGTCATTAAATAGGAAGAGAAAACTTCCTCGTTTAGTTCATCTTCATCCATTATACCACTTTGAACGTCAGCCAAGACCCTCTTGACACCATCAAGAATTTCTGCACGACTCCCATAGTTAAGTGCAAAATTGAGGGTAAGGCCAGTATTCCCCTTGGTATCCTCCATCGCCTTACTAACTGCCTTCCTGGTGTGCTCCGGAAGCTTATCGATATAGCCAATCATTTCAACCCGCACATTTTCTTCAATCAGTTCGGGCAGGAAAGTTCCTAGAAATTCTTCTGGCAGTTTCATAAGAAAATCAACTTCCATTTTTGGTCGTTTCCAGTTTTCAGTTGAAAAAGCATATACTGTTAGAGCTTTAACACCAAGTTCGTTTGCAAGCTTTGTTATTTTCCGAACAACCTTCATACCTTCATGATGGCCAGCGACTCGAGGCAAAGCACGCTTTTTGGCCCATCGTCCATTCCCGTCCATAATAATGGCTACATGGGAAGGTACATCATGGTCTTTAATTTGATGGATACGATCTCGGAGACTGGAAGAATTATTCTGGTTCTTCCATAGATTCATTTTATTTAACATTAGGACAGCTCCCCCAAAAAGATAATCTTTAGCTCCGATCAGAAAAGCGTAAACGCCTGAATGGAACATTTAAGATCAGGCGCTAAAGCTGGACAACTCTCGAAGAAAAACATTTAATGAAATTTCTTATAAATCTCTGCTTATTCCGCATGCCACTATCATACCAAAAAAGAAAAAAGATATCTCTATAAATGGATGGGATCAAGCAATTGTTTTAATCCGGCTTATCCCATTCTTTTTATGCAGAAAGAGCCTTATATAAAGATTATGTACATGTTATGTGATAAAGAATAAGAACCAGCATTATTATAGTCTATCTTTTATGCCGGAAGCTTAGTCGTTTTCTAGTGAATATATGTATAGAGAAAAAACCCCCTGGAAAACAGAGGGTTTTCGTAAATGATGCATAGTGTGGAAGCAGACTTACTAGAAGCCGGCTATATTCAAGCCAAAATTATACTTCCAATAGTTCTTTTTCTTTTTCTTTCGTAATCTGATCGATTTTAGCGATGTGTTCATCAGTCATTTTTTGAATGTCATCAGAGTAGCCGCGCAGATCATCTTCGGTGATTTCACCGTTCTTCTCAAGCTTTTTCAAGTCTTCATTGCCATCTCGGCGAATATTGCGGACTGCAATTTTTGCATCTTCTGCTTCCTTTTTCACAAGCTTCGCAAGCTCTTTACGGCGTTCTTCTGTAAGCTGAGGAATAGCAAGTCTGATGATCGAACCGTCATTTGACGGATTCAATCCTAAATCAGATTTTAAAATCGCTTTTTCAATTTCACCAAGAATTGTCTTGTCATAAGGCTGAATTACAAGCAGACGAGCCTCAGGTACGGAAATACCTGCAAGCTGGTTTACTGGAGTAGGTGCTCCGTAATAATCAACCTGGATTCTGTCAAGAAGAGAGGCGCTGGCTCTGCCCGCACGAATGCTGGCCAGTTCGCGAGTATATGCTTGAATCGCTTTTGTCATTCTTTCTTTTGCATTAGCAATTGCTTGTTTTGGCATTAGTTTTTCCCCCTCACAATAGTTCCGATTGTTTCTCCCATAACTGCCCTTTTGATATTACCTTTCTCCATGATCGAGAAAACAATTAATGGGATATCATTGTCCATGCATAATGATGAAGCTGTGGAATCCATTACAGCTAAACCTTCCTTTAAGACATCCAAATAAGATAGTTCATCATATTTAGTCGCATTCTTATCAACCCGTGGGTCTGCAGAATATACGCCATCAACATTATTTTTCGCCATCAGGATTACATCTGCTTCAATTTCGGCAGCGCGTAACGCAGCTGTTGTATCTGTTGAGAAGTATGGATTTCCTGTTCCTGCTGCGAATATGACAACACGAGTTTTCTCTAGATGCCTGATTGCTCTTCTTCTGATGTAAGGCTCAGCCACCTGGCGCATTTCAATGGAAGTTTGAACCCTTGTTTCGATCCCTGCTTGTTCCAGGCTGTCCTGTAAAGATAGGGAATTCATGACCGTTGCGAGCATGCCCATATAGTCTGCCGTCGCTCTGTCCATTCCCATTTCTTCACCGATTTTGCCTCGCCAGATATTTCCACCGCCTACAACAACGGCGACTTCAACACCAAGTTCTGCAATCTCTTTTATCTGGTCTGCAACATTTTTTATTACCGACGGATTGATGCCAAATCCTTGTTCTCCGGCTAAAGCTTCTCCACTTAACTTTAAAACAACTCTTTTGTATTTTGGGCTGGTCATAGGGTACCTCCATATGTAATTTCTAAAGCTATGTCCAAAAACAGGGAACACAAAGTGTTCCCTGCAATTACATAGGCTAGTAATAATTATTTCTTGTTAACTTGGTTCATTACTTCTTCAGCAAAGTTATCTTCACGCTTTTCGATGCCTTCGCCTACTTCATAACGAGTGAACTCACGTACTGTTGCGCCTTTTGATTCAACAAACTGACGTACCTTTTGATCTGGGTTCTTAACAAAAGTCTGGTCAAGTACACAAACATCTTCGAAATATTTGCTTAGACGGCCTTCAACCATTTTAGCAACGATGTTTTCTGGCTTGCCTTCGTTAAGAGCTTGTTGAGTAAGGATTTGGCGCTCGTGTTCAACTTCTTCTTGAGAGACTTCGTCACGAGATACATATTTAGGTCTTAATGCAGCGATATGCATAGAAACATCTTTAGCAGCTGCTTCGTCAGTAGTACCCTCAAGAACAGTTAGAACGCCAATGCGTCCGCCCATGTGAAGGTATGCACCAAAAGCATCATTGTCAGTTTTAGTCTTGATTTCAAAGCGGCGAAGTGAAAGCTTTTCACCAATTTTAGCGATAGCAGCGTTGATGTGGCTTTCAACTGTTGCACCGTTTTCCATTGTTTGAGCGTTTGCTTCTTCTGCAGATGCTGGCTTGTTTTTAAGAAGGTGTTCAGCAAGTTCTTTAACAAGTACTTGGAAGCCTTCGTTCTTTGCAACGAAATCTGTTTCAGAGTTCACTTCAAGGATTACAGCTTCATTACCTTCTGTAAGGATGTAAGTTGTTCCTTCAGCAGCAATACGGTCAGCTTTCTTAGCAGCTTTCGCGATTCCTTTTTCACGAAGGTAATCAATCGCTTTGTCCATATCACCATCTGTTTCAGTAAGTGCGTTTTTGCAGTCCATCATACCTGCGCCAGTTTTTTCACGTAGTTCTTTTACCATTTGTGCAGTAATTGCCATAATGAAATTCCTCCTAGAATCATGATTATGTAACTATACTTAATTTTTACTTCATTTAGCCATTATAAACCTTAACAGGAGTTATAAAGGATTAAATGACTTATGCTCAAATAAAAAAGCTTTTATAGAGCCAAGTCTTAAAAAAAGGTGATAAAGGGTGCTTCCCTATATCACCTTTTTCAAATTAAGCTTCTACAGCTTCTGTAGTTTCTTCGCCTTGCTTAGCTTCGATAATAGCGTCAGCCATTTTAGCAGTAAGCAATTTAACAGCGCGGATCGCGTCATCATTCGCAGGGATAACTACGTCGATTTCATCCGGATCACAGTTTGTATCAACAATTCCAACGATAGGAATGTTTAATTTGCGAGCTTCAGCAACAGCAATGCGTTCTTTGCGTGGGTCAATGATGAAAAGAGCATCTGGAAGGCCCTTCATGTCCTTGATTCCGCCCAAGAATTTTTCTAAACGCTCTTGCTCTTTCTTCAATTGAACTACTTCTTTCTTAGGAAGTACTTCAAAAGTTCCGTCTTCAGACATTCTTTCGATGTTCTTAAGACGAGAGATACGCTTTTGGATTGTTTCGAAGTTTGTTAAAGTACCACCCAACCAGCGTTGGTTAACATAGTACATACCAGAACGAGCTGCTTCTTCTTTAACAGAATCTTGAGCTTGTTTCTTAGTTCCTACAAAAAGAACAGTTCCGCCGTTACCAGCAAGTTCTTTCACGTAGTTGTAAGCTTCTTCTACCTTCTTAACTGTTTTTTGAAGGTCGATGATGTAGATGCCGTTACGCTCAGTGAAGATATACTTCTTCATCTTTGGGTTCCAACGGCGAGTCTGGTGACCGAAGTGTACACCAGCTTCAAGCAGTTGCTTCATAGAAATTACTGACATGTTGTTTCCTCCTAATGGTTTTGATTTCCTCCGCCCATGTCATCTTCAGCCAGCAACTGTCGAAACAGCACCAGATGGCCAAATCAATGAACGTGTGTATTAACACCATGAGATAATATAGCATATATAAAACTGACTTTCAAGTTATTCTTACGTTTTTTGACGAAATTTAAGCAAAAGCTCTATTTCTGTTCTTCCTTTATTAAGGTCCCGTGCAATCTCATCTACGGAGAAACCTTTATTTTTCAGGGAAATCACACGGTCTACAAAGCTTAATTGCTGTAATTCTGAGGAATCATCGATGATGAGCAGATCTTCCAAGTCGCTTTCTGCCTCGTCTTCCTTCAAAGTCGATTTATCGCTATTTTGCTTATAGGCTTTCTTTGCTGCATGATAGGAAACCCCTTTGCCAATTCTCGGTGGGAGTTCCTCCTTTTGTTCTTTGTCAGGACTATCGTTGGATTGGCTATCAAATTCGATACCGGTTTTTCTGACGTTATTCGCAGTCATTATATTATCGATGAATTTATCGTTTTCTTCCTTCATCTCCAGCAGGTACGAGGAAAATACTTCTTCAATTTCCCCAATGATTCTTTCCTGCTTTTTCTCTGCATCAACAAGCCTGTTTTGCCTTAGATATAAAAGGATAATTGCGAATATGGCTGCTGCGTTTAGTATGAGGCTAAGGAGTAGTAGAAAAGTGGTCATAACATCCCTCTATCCGCTGTAATCAATTACCTTTCCCTTATAGGGATGGTTTTGCTGTATGTGCTGTGTTTCGCTATTTTTCTTTTTGTCAGGATTCCTTTGTTCCTGATGATGATTTGAAGATCCATCATCTTTATTAAGACGTGCTTCTTGCTTTTGGTTGTTTTTGATCACTGTTTTGCGTTTTAATTCCTCTTCCTTTGTTACACTTTGTGCGGCATGTTGCTGAAGATGCTGCCCACGCTGCTGGAGTTGTTCCTGAATCTTGCCGGCATCCTGTGTCCTCGGAAGCGCAATCTGCATTTCGATTGCCTTGAGGCTCATCCTGTCACTTCCTTAATGGTTGACTTTTTCTGCTTCTGCTAATGGATGGATGCTGATTTCACTATTGTAAAGATTAAACCTAACCTGCTTGTAAACCTGATTTGTCACTTGGGCATACTTCCCAAAATACACCTTTGTATTCGGAAATACTCTGTCAAAAACCATTAACGTAGAATGTAATCGATCTTGTTTTTCAGCTTGCAGGACGTGTAGTTCATCACTTAATTCTAATAAGCTGCTCTCAATGCTTTGTCTTGTGGCTCGCTGCTTACTGATCATTCTTTGCTGCTCATCTGTAAGTTTACCTGTGTGTTTAACCATTTCAGTAATCTTCACTTCTATTTCAGTAAGCTTTTTGATGTTTGCTTTAGCTTTTTCGATAGACTTGATCGTTTCCAACTCTGATTTTTCCAGAGTCGGATCCCAACCTACTGCAAGCTCTGATTTTGTAAATAGTTCATTCCCTAAATCCTTAACGAAAATATTCCTGCCTGCAGAAATAGTGCCGCCAATCAACGTCCCTGTTCTGCAGTCAACGTTACCGCCAGCGATTATCCTGCTGTGGAGGATTGATGTTTTAACGATCACATCTTGCCCCGCTTTTACATTCGCCTGATTAAGGTAATTAACGAGTACATTTCCGCCTGCTGTTATACTTCCTTTCATTCCTCCGGCCACTCCGCCATGAATGATGATATTTCCAGCAGCTTGAAGTGATGATGCCTCCACCAGGCCATGAACCCATATGTCTCCACCAGCCTTGAGCTCGTATCCACTAGGTACATTTCCTCTAATCGTAATATTTCCAACAAAATCAAGATTACCCGTTTTTAAATCCAAATCACCCTTTACCTCAAAAACCGGGTTCACGGAGATGGATGTATTCGTAATACTGACCTTGCCGTCTATCATAGAATAAAACTTGCCTGATTTATTTAAAACATTGTTGCCTGCCTTGATTCTCAGAGGACGGCCATTCCTGCCACGAATCTGCCGCCCTGTTACATCAAGTCCATCTATCCCCTCGCCAGCTGGAATCTCGGTTGCAAGGAGCTGGCCTTTTGTAACTGACGGTATATGAAGGACCACCCGAAAATTGAATGCTTCCTTATCTGCATGAGTCATCTCTTTTAGTTCATTGCGTAAATATGCATCTGCTCCATTTACCGCAGGCTTTCCAGCCGCTACAGTAATTGGATATTGGACGGAGGAAGGATTGAGAGCGACTGACTCCAATACATCCTGCATGACTCCAACTGAGATGTGATTTTCCATTAACAGCTCTGAAAGACTGTTGACTGAGACCGAGTCGATCTTTTCATCTTTCCTTACATTCAGCACTGCTGTCAAACGGTCCTTTGTCAGCTCTACCTCATATGCTTTTACCATCTTTATCCCCTGCCCTATTACACTTTCTCTAGCCATTTCCTTAATTTGAAGATTGCTTTAGAGTGTATTTGAGAAATCCTGGATGTAGATAAATCCATAACCTGACCTATTTCTGTAAGTGTCAATTCTTCTTTATAAAATAAACTTAGAACAAGCTGTTCTTTATCATTCAATTGAGAAACCATTGCCGTCATTTCTTCAATCATTTCTGCTTTTATTAGCTTCTCCTCTGGAATTTCCGATTTTTCATCTTTAATGGAAAAGGATTGATTGTCACGGTCATCATGGTCATTAGGCTGCTCATCGATTGATAGAACATTCGCGAAAAAGTGTTCATTGATGGTGGTGCAAATTTCACCTTGATCCATATTTAATTCCTGGGCAATTTCCTCAACTGTTACATTTCGCATAAAACGCTGTTCCAGCTTTTCAATTGCAGCATCGATCTTTTTCGCTTTCTCCCTCGTACTCCTAGGGAGCCAATCTTCTTTCCTTAACCCATCTAAAATGGCTCCGCGAATGCGAAATGAAGAATATGTATCAAATTTCAAATCCCGTTTCGGATCAAATTTTTCAAGAGCATCATACAAGCCAATCATCCCTAGGCTTTTTAGATCATCCCTTGAAACGCTTTTTGGAAGATTTACCGATATTCGCTGCACATGATAGGATACAAGCGGCATATATTTTTTTATCAGTAAATTACCTGCATCCGGATCACGGGATTGCACCCATTTGTCCCATGTTATCTGATCTTCCGAAGTCGATCCCCGCACCATTGTAATCCTCCTCACGCGCATACCGCATTATTCTTGGTTGTTGGCTTTCGCATTTGCTTGCTGCAAGTTTGCGAAGTAAGCCTTGATGATTTCTTCTTTCAAAAAGTGCTTTGATCCAGCTTCAAGAATCAAGCTTTCTTAATAATTGGCTGTTTAGTTCGAAATTGATTCTTGGACATTATTTATTGGAGTGGAAAATTGCTCTTCCCAAGGAAAGCGAAGCACCTGGAACAGAAAACATCAGTTGATTTTTTAGCAAAGTAGCTTAGTAATTTAATAAATTTATATCTCACTATTACCCTTATTAACTGTCCTGATTTGCATCAAACCCGTTTTTGGGTCGAATTCTATCGTTCGCCCGCTGTTTCCCCCGACATCCTGGGCAACTACCGGAATTCTTAATACCTTTAATTCATGAAGGACTGCATCTACATTCCTTGGGCCAATTCGCATCAAATCGCTGCTGCCGGAAAATTGGAACATTTGAGCTCCGCCTGCAAGCTTGGCTTTCACCCAGGATGGCCTTGCTCCCAACTTCAACATCCTGGCGTAAAGCGCTTTAATTGCTGTATCAGCATATTTTGCTACATTTACAGGACCTGATTTTGACAGTGATGAATCCGGAAGCATTACATGGGCTAGTCCTGCTAATTCCCTGCCCTGGTCATACAAAACAACTCCTACACATGACCCCAGACCTGTTGTCTTGATTAAATAAGGCGATTTCACCGTGTTAAGATCAGCAATACCAACTTTTATGATTTCTGCAGTACTATACATCAACCAGTACTCCCAAAGCTTTGAAAATAGTATTAAAGGATTCAGGATCTGGCAGGAGAAAGAAATGTCCTTTTACACTTTCATCAGCCTGACCATCATCTTCATTTAATGCTGTATCAATCACAATTGCATAATCGCTGGCCTGCGATAGTTCAAGAAGGCCAAAACTTATGACAGCCCCAGCCATATCAATACTCAGAGCTGGAACTGACGGCATAAGATTTAACTGCGTAAAATCAGATAATGAGCTCAGGTAAGAACCTGACAGGATGTTTCCCATTTCTTGCAATGCAGACAACGCCAATTCATTAACTTCCGAATCTAAAAAAGAAAATGTCTGATCACCAATCAACAGGCGAATGAATTTCTCCGCTTGCTGTAATGGCAGGACAAAAAACATGCTTCCAGGAGCGTCTCCTTCAATTCGCAAGAATACGCTCGCTATGACACTTTCTGCTCCACCAGCCATTTCCATCATTTCATCAAAACTGACAACTCTGACATTGGGAACCTTCATATCAATCTTTTTATTTAATAATGTAGAAAGTGCTGTAGCTGCATGACCTGCTCCGATATTGCCAACTTCCTTTAATATATCAATATGCATATCAGATATTTTTATATGAAACGACATATTATGACCCCTTCAGCCTTTACAGATCTATTTCCCCTATAACTCCAAGAATATTTTCTAAATCAATCAAAATTAGCAGGCGTTTGTCTAGTTTGATTACTCCATTGATAAATTCAGCTGCTTCAGCACCTACGATTTCGGGAGGCGGTTCGACAATGCTTGAAGGAATATCGATTACATCGTTTGCTCCATCGACAATGAGGCCAACTTCAGCTTCCCCGACCGAGACAATAATCACCCTAGAGCTATCTGTATAACCCTGTTCCTCAATGCCAAAACGGACCCGCAGATCGATCAATGGTGTGACGACTCCTCTAAGATTCATGACACCTTTTACAAAAGGTGAAGTGTGGGGCACTCTTGTGAAATGCATGATTTTTTCAATTGATTTCACCTGGCCAACGGGAACAGCATATTCTTTTTCATTTAATTGGAAGACAATTACCTTTAAGTCTGATACCAACATTTCAGCCATTTTGTTCACTCCTATATTTTCAGCATGCACATAAAATCATAAACACAGTTTAGAATTATTTAATTAATGCATTGCAGTCTACGATTAATGCTACCTGACCATCTCCGAGGATTGTTGCACCAGAAATTGCAAACACATTTGTTAAATAGTTCCCCAGTGACTTCAGCACTACTTCCTGCTGGCCGATAAATGAGTCCACAACCAATCCTGCCATCTTATCACCCTTCCGGACAATGATCACAGAATGGAATTGGTCATCTTTTGGTTCAGAAGGAACTTCAAAAATGTCCTTCAAAAACAGAAGTGGAACTACCTTGCCTCTAAAATCAATAACCTTTTGGTTATGGGCTTTTAGAATATCTGTATCTTTGATTATTGCTGTTTCAATAATCGATGAAAGAGGAATCGCAAATTTTTCCTTCTGAATCTCAACTAGCATGACAGAAATTATTGATAATGTAAGCGGAAGCTGTATAGAGAAAATCGTTCCAGCGTTTTCTTTTGAATCAATTGAAATAGAGCCGCCTAACGATTCGATTGTATTTTTGACAACATCTAAGCCTACTCCCCGGCCAGAAATATCAGAGATTTTCTCAGCTGTTGAAAAACCGGAGGAAAGGATTAATTCATACACTTGCTTATCAGTCATTGCTGGCGCTGCTTGCTCAGATACAATCCCTTTGCTGACTGCCTTTTTCAATACTTTCTCTCTGCTGATCCCAGCTCCATCGTCTTCGATTTCTATGAATACATGGTTGCCGCTATGGAAGGCTCTTAAGACTACCGTTCCTTCCTCGCTCTTACCTTTCGCACGGCGCTCTTCAGGTGATTCTACTCCATGGTCAACAGAATTTCTCAGAAGGTGGACAAGCGGGTCACCAATTTCATCAATAACCGTACGGTCTAATTCCGTTTCCGCACCAACAATTTCCAGATTGATCTTTTTGTTCAGATCACGCGCGAGCTGGCGGATCATGCGAGGGAATCTATTAAAAACTGTTTCTACTTGAACCATACGCATATTTAAAATGATATTTTGCAAGTCTCCGGAAATCCTTGACATGCGCTCGACAGTTTCGGTGAGTTCAGTATTTTCGAGTTCCTTTGATATTTGTTCCAGCCTGCCTCTGTCTATGACCAGTTCTTCAAACAAATTCATCAGAATATCCAAACGCTCAATATTCACTCGGATCGTCTTGCTGCTGTTATTCTTGCTATTATTCTTCTTTTCTACTGCAGGAAGCACTTCCGCCTCAACTGAATGCTCACTCATGACCATTTCAGCAGTGGTTTCATTCTGCTCGATCACATGTGGTTCAAGTTCATTTGTCAAAGCTTTAAAGTCATCCAATTCAAGTGATCTTACATTCGTTTTGACCACTTCGGATACCTTCATGATTTTCCCTTTAATGTCATCCTGGTTTTCTTTAGACACAATCGTCACAGAAAATTCAGAATCAAATTGTTCCTCTTCCAGCTGCTCTACAGAAGGGTTCGCTTTAATTACTTCGCCAATCTGTTCCAATACCTCAAAAACCATATATACTCTGGCTGCTTTTAAAAGACAATCTTCCCGCAAGCCGATGGATACTTCATAAACGCCAAAACCTTGTTCCTTTGATTGCTTCAGCACAGTAAGTTCAAATTCATCATAGTTTGAAAGCAATGGAGCTTCCACAGTAATTGTAGCTGCTGCCTCTGCATTAGCTTGTGTTAGTGGATGCTCGCCCATCTCAATCAATTTCAATTTAGCGACAGCTTCAGAGACATCCATTTTCCCGTCTCCGCCTGTTGCAATCGATTGGACCATCTCTTCAAGGTGGTCAACTGCAAGGAAAATGACATCAAGCAATTCAGGACTCGTTTTCAGACGGCTGTTACGGATTGCATCCAGCACATTCTCCATTTGGTGAGTCAGGCTTGCCAAGTCTTCGTAACCCATTGTTGCTGACATCCCTTTTAAGGTATGAGCAGATCTGAATATCTCATTGATGATCGTCAAATCTTCAGGGTTCTTTTCAAGTTCTAATAATTGTTCATTACAGGCCTGCAAATGTTCTTTACTTTCTTCAATAAAAACTTCAAGATATTGATTTAATTCCATGTGCTCCGCACCCCCGGCCTTAAATATAATTCATGATTGATTCTGCTATATTTTCTACATTCACCACTTCATCCACCAAATTAGTTGCAATAGCGGATTTTGGCATCCCAAAAACAATAGAAGTTTCCTGTGATTCAGCAATGGCTTTTACATTCCCGTTTTTCTTCATTTCGATAAGACCCTTGGCTCCGTCCGATCCCATTCCCGTCATGATGACTGTTATTTTTGAAACATGCTTCAAACTGCTAACCGACTCAAACAGAACATCCACTGAGGGGCGATGGCCATTGCGTGGCGCAGATTGTCCAAGACTGACAGCGAGGCTCGTCCCAATACTTTTCACCTCAAGATGCAAACCACCTGGAGCGATATAGGCTGTTCCCTTTTGCAGCAGCTCTCCGTCTTCAGCTTCCTTTACTTTAATTTCACTTAAGGAATCAAGTCTGTTGGCAAGGGACTTTGTAAAGCCCGCAGGCATATGCTGTACCACCAGAATTGGTGAGCCAAAATCCTTTGGCAATGATGTTAAAACTTGCTGCAGAGCTCTTGGGCCACCCGTCGAAGTACCGATACAGACGACTTTTTTTGCACTGGCATCATGTCTGTTCCCTTTAATAGACTGTTTTTCCGACGCTTTTTTTTCTGAGGTGATAAACCTTTTTTTATTCTTTGAAGCGAAAAGGATATGATCTTGATGAATATCCGTTATTTTGGGCAGATTAGCTTTACTTGCGGAAAGAATCTTTTCAATCAGCTCCGCCTTAATTTTATGTAGGTCGATTGAAATGGAGCCTGAAGGTTTTGCTACAAAGTCCACTGCTCCTGCCTGAATTGCCTGAAGGGTGGTATCCGCACCTTCCTTTGTTGTGCTAGACAGCATGACGACAGGCATCGGCTGTTCCTCCATGACTACCTTTAAAACATCCAGACCATTCATGATTGGCATCTCGACGTCCAGAGTAATGACATCCGGACACAAGGCCCTCCATTTCTTTATTGCATCTTCTCCATTTCGTGCAGTGCCAATTACCTCAATCCTGGAATGTTCAGATAAAAAGTCGCTTATCAGCTTTCTCATAAAAGCCGAATCATCTACGATGAGAACCTTAATTTTTGCCAATTCGACCACTACCTTTCGAAAAGGAATTGCTTTAATCTTGCTGTAAAACTTCTGTTATCTCTCTTTTCGGCATTGTAGCTTACTTTTTCCATATATTTTTCCAAAATGGCGGCCATTCCCTTTGAAACTTGTGACCGTTCATTGAACATTACAAACGGAATTTGCCTTTTTACCGCTTCATGAACACTTTTGTCATCCGGAAGCATTCCAAGCTTAATCGTTGATCGGCCGAGAAACTTCTTTAAAACATCTTCCAGCCGAGAAAGCGTTTCATTACCTTCCTTAACTGTTCCAGCCCTGTTGACAACCAGGTAAAATGGTAAAGTTGAATCAGCCATATGGATATATTTCATGGTCGCATATGCATCCATTAGGGAAGTAGGTTCTGTTGTAGTAATCACAAAGATTTCATTGACTGATAGAAGGATTGACAGCGTTTCTTCGTTCAATCCTGCTCCCATATCAAATATAAGATAATCATATTTTTTCAGGACTTCTCCAAGGCTTGATGTGAAATAATCGACGGTATTACGATCCATTTTAATTAACTGGCTTAAGCCTGTACCACCAGAAATATATTCGATTCCTTCTGGTCCCTGAAAAATAATCTCTTCCAATGTAGACTTACCGGAAAGAAAGTCGGCGATTGATAGATGAGTGCTTCTTCCCATCAATATCTCAATATTCCCCATCCCGATATCAAGGTCAAATAACAACACCTTAAGTCCTTTCCTTGCTAAGGATATTGAGAAATTCAGTGAAAAGTTGGACTTGCCAACCCCTCCCTTTCCGCTTACTACAGCTAGCGTTTTCGCTTCCTTATTCAAGGTTGTTTGTTTTAGCCGTTCTCTTAGTTTCTCCGCCTGGTCACTCATAGCTGCTGACTCCAAGAATAGTATTTACAATGATTTCCGGATTTGCTTCTATCAAATCATCGGGCACATCCTGGCCATTCGTCAAATAAGCGATGCCCGTCGAGAACTTCTGTGAAATATTCAGCATTGCTCCATAAACGGATGTTTCATCTAATTTGGTAAAGATGAATTTGTCGATGGTGATGAGCGAAAATTGGTTTCGGATTTCTTCCATATCCTTTTGTTTCGAAGTTAAAGCAAGCACAAGGAAGGTTTCCATGTCATTATTAAAATCAATCACATTTTTCAAATCGCTGACATATTTTTGATTTCTAAAGTTCCTTCCGGCTGTATCGATAAAAACGACATCATAGTCCTTGAACTTTTTTGTCGCTGTCTGAAAGTCTTCGATGTTATAACAGACTTCAATCGGTACATCGAGAATTTTCGCATATGTTTTTAATTGTTCAATTGCAGCAATCCGATATGTATCAGTCGTGATAAACGCTGCCTTTTTATGATGCTTCAATACACATTCCGCTGCAATCTTTGCGAGAGTCGTGGTTTTCCCCACACCGGTCGGACCGATCACATTGACGAATTTCTTTTGAAAAGAAATACCTCCAAACGGTTGGCCAGCCAGCTTTTGAGTGATGGCTTCCGCACTCCATTTTCTGATTTCTTCATTGTTGGCAGATGCTCCACTTAAATACCATCTTTCTAGAAGAGCTGGTGCCAGCTCATCGATTAATCCTGTATCCATCTCCTGGGTTTTAAAGTACTGCAGCTGCCTGCTGACTGGCTCAGGCAAAGACATCGGTATATCAGGCTGTGAACCATTACTTTTCAGCAGTTCCTTTAACTGTGCAATTTCCCTTATCAACTCACTATTGCCATTTGAAACCTGAATTGCTGGAGTTGCCTGATGCAGAACAGGCTGATGCTCATTTGCTGTTAGAGATTTTTTAATCAAAGGGTCTTTCTGAAACTTCTCCTGCATTGCAGGTTTCATGCTTATTTCTGTATCAGGATCTATGGCGGCGATGACTTCTATATTATTTTTACGAAAAAAACCCATGAAACCGCCTGTCTGGATGACGCGTGAGTTTAATATCACCGCATCGCTTCCAAGCTCCGCTCTCACTTGTTTCATTGCTTCGGGCATGGATGAAGCTGTATACTTTTTTACTTTCATTCTACATTCACCACTCCGACACTTTGGACTTCAACATTTGCTTCTAATTCGTTATAAGACAATACAGGGATTTGAGCAAAATATCTTTCGGTCAATTGACGCACATACATTCTGACAGCTGGAGAGCAGAGAACGATGGGAGTTTGTTCCATAATACTCAATTGTTCCACCTGACTTGCTACCGATTCCAGTATCCCCTGGGAGACAGCCGGATCTAGTGATAGATAGTTACCATGCTCTGTTTGCTGAACACCTTCGGCAATCAATTTCTCGACTCGTCCTGAAAGTGTAATGACCTTCAATGTATCTCCCATCCTTGAATACTGATTCGTTATCTGTCTAGCAAGTGCCTGGCGAACATATTCTGCCAAAATCTCAGTATCAGTTGTCACCTTTCCATAATCAGCAAGTGTTTCGAAAATGATCGGCAAGTTTCTGATTGAAACATTTTCCCTAAGCAGTTTTCCCAGTACCTTTTGAATTTCTCCGACAGACAATGGATTTGGTGTCGCCTCCTCCACGAGGATTGGATAACTTTCCCGTAAATGGTCAATCAGTTGCTTCGTTTCCTGTCGGCCAAGCAGTTCATGCGCATTTGCTTTTATGACCTCGGTAATATGCGTAGAAACGACCGATGGCGGATCAACCACTGTATAGCCAAATATTTCAGCCTGTTCCTTCATTTCTTCGGTAATCCACTTTGCTGGGAGTCCGAAGCTTGGCTCGATAGTATCGATACCTTCCACAGATTCATCATCTATTCCCGGACTCATTGCCAGATAATGGTCTAGAAGCAATTCGCCTCTGGCCATTTCGTTCCCTTTGATTTTTAGCCTGTATTCATTCGGCTGGAGCTGGATATTGTCGCGAATCCTGACAACAGGAATAACAAGACCTAACTCAATCGCGAGCTGTCTCCTGATCATAACAATCCTATCGAGCAAGTCTCCTCCTTGATTTGTATCTGCCAGCGGAATCAAACCATAACCAAATTCAAATTCGATTGGATCAACATTCAGCAAGTTGACAACACTTTCCGGACTCTTCATTTCATCCATCTGGATATCTTCTTCCATGTCCTCAAGCTGTTGTTTATCAGGTTCAGGAACACGCGAGAATGTATAGCCTCCAACTGCTAACAATGCCGCAAGTGGAATCGTGAGTATATCCGTAATTGGAGTGAACAAACCGAGCAGGAATATTGTTCCTCCTGCAACATAAAGCATTTTTGGATAAGCCGTAAGCTGAGAGGTAATATCAAATCCGAGATTTCCATCTGACGCAGCGCGTGTGACGACAATACCAGTAGCAGTGGAAATCAATAGCGCAGGAATTTGGCTGACGATTCCATCCCCTACGGTCAGCAATGAATATCTTTGTGCCGCATCACCAATTGCTAATCCTTGTTGAGTCATTCCGATGACTATTCCAAAAATTAAATTGATCAGAACGATAATGATACCGGCAATTGCGTCACCCTTTACGAATTTGCTGGCCCCGTCCATCGCCCCGTAAAAATCTGCTTCACGGCTAACCTTTTCGCGCCGTTCACGGGCTTGCTGCTCTGAAATCATTCCAGCATTCAAATCCGCATCAATACTCATCTGCTTACCTGGCATCGCATCGAGCGTAAATCTTGCAGCAACCTCTGATACACGTTCAGAACCCTTTGTGATAACGATAAATTGAATAATGATCAGGATGAGGAAAACAACCATCCCTACCACTACATTGCCGCCGACTACGAACGAGCCGAAAACTTCAACTACTCCACCAGCTTCTCCATGCGAAAGGATGGAACGTGTTGTTGAGACGTTAAGGCCTAATCGGAATAATGTTAAAATTAACAGCAATGAAGGAAAAACAGAAAATTGCAGAGGTTCCGTCATATTCATTGTGTTCAAAAGCACCAGAAGCGCAATTGATATATTTATCATGATCAATACACTTAATAGCCATGATGGAAAAGGAATGATTAACATCGCCACTATTAAAATGACACCAAAGATGACGGATAAATCTCTTGCTGACATATTTCTTCTCTCCTAACACTGCATAACCTAAGAACTACAGTACTTTATTTTTTGTCTGGTAAACAAAAGCGAGTATTTCTGCTACCGCTTTGAAAAATTCCTCCGGAATGGCATCTCCGATTTCTGTCTGGCTGTACAATGCTCTTGCCAGCGGCCGGTTTTCAACAGTGGCAACCTCATTTTCCTTGGCAATTAATTTTATTTTTTGGGCAACGAAGTCTACTCCTTTTGCTACCACGATCGGTGCATCCGATTTCTGATCATCATATTTCAGGGCAATGGCAAAATGGGTTGGATTTGTTATCACCACATCAGCCTTGGGAACCTCTTGCATCATCCGCCGCATTGCCATCTCTCTCTGTCTTTGTTTGATTTTTGATTTGATGAGCGGATCTCCTTCGATGTTCTTATACTCATCCTTTAAGTCCTGTTTAGACATGCGGATACTTTTTTCAAAATCATATTTTTGGTATAGATAATCCAATAAGGATAAAAATAGCAATGCTCCGGAGGCAAAAAGTCCCATTTGAAGAGTCAGGCTGGCAATTGTGCCGAGTGCCGCCGCCAAACTCTTGCTCGATAGCAGTAAAACCTCATCCATCCTCGACCAAAGAATTGAGAAAGCAATCAGGCCAATAAAGCTGATTTTAAGGATGGACTTTATTAATTCCACAATCGCCCTCATCGAAAAGATCCGTTTAAATCCGCTGATCGGGTTAATCTTTTCTAATTTCATTTGAATGGCTTCTGTTGAAAACATGAAGCCAACCTGGGCATAGTTTGCAGCCACCCCGGCTATCAGGGCAACAATCATCACAGGACCAAGAAAAATCGCGAGCTCAGCAAGGATTTCAAACAATATCGATTCAATATTTTTTTCAGTGAGATCCATAAGCATATAATTTTGCAAGGCTTGTCGGAGGACGCCAATCATCCTCTCTGTCATCGTTTTTCCAAAGAACATTAAAAATAAAAAGACTGCTAGAAGAACAACTGCAGTGTTGACATCCTGACTTTTGGCAACCTGGCCTTTTTTTCTTGCATCCTGTTTCTTTTTAGGAGTGGCTTTCTCTGTTTTCTCACCAGCAAAGAACTGCAGATCCAATGTTAAAAAATCCATTTAAGCTCCTCCAATTAACTCCATCAAACCTCTCATACTTGCCAGTGTGGTAGAAAAAAGATCGGAAATGACCATCAGCAGCACACCCATAACTGCGATAAGAACTACAAAACTGACTCCTATTTTTACAGGCAGTCCGACCACAAATATGTTCAGCTGAGGTACGGTCCTTGCTACTATTCCCAGAGCGACGTCTACCAGGAACAGGCTGCCGACAACGGGAAGAGACATTTGGAATGCAATAATGAACATTTTATTGAATGCAAGAATGATATACTCGGCGATGTTTTGACTACCGAAAGGAATCATCACCTGATCCATAGGGACAAAATTATAGCTATAAAAAATGCCATCAAGCAGCAAGTGATGTCCGTTCACAGTCAGCAAAAATAACAGAGCGATTGTATATAAATATTGTCCCATCAAGGGGCTCTGGGCACCCGTCTGCGGGTCGATGACGTTAGCGATTGCAAAGCCCATTTGGAAGTCGATCAACCCACCGGCAATTTGTATTCCCGACATCATCAATGCGGCTATAAAACCGATGAGCAAGCCAACTAGGGCCTCTTTAATAATCAATAAGAAATAAGTACCGTCTATTACGATATCAGGAGCACCTACAGACGAAAACATAATAATAGAAAGGAAGAAACCCAGCCCGATTTTATGTGAAGCTGGAATCGTTCTGTACGAAAACAATGGCATCATCAAGAAGAATGACGTGACCCTGACGAAAATAAGCAGGAATGCCGGAAACGAAGGAATGAAATCAATCATGGCTTCATCCGACAAACCTGGTCAAATTTGAAAAAATCTCGCTGGCATATGAGAGCATATAGCTGAGCATCCACGGACCAAAAAAAACGATGCCTATCAATACGGCAACAATCTTTGGAACAAAAGCCAATGTCTGTTCCTGGATTTGTGTTGTTGCCTGAAAAATGCTGACAATCAAGCCCACTACCAGGGCAAGTGCGAGCAACGGGCCGGAAATCATCAGCACCGTATAGATTCCCCGCTCAGCAATTGAGATGACTGCTTCTGAAGTCATTATTTAATCACCTGCTTAGAAACTTTGTAATAAGGATTTCACGACTAAATACCATCCGTCTACCATTACAAATAAAAGGATCTTAAATGGAAGTGAAATCATTACCGGCGGAAGCATCATCATACCCATCGACATCAGGACACTGGCTACTACCATATCAATGACCAAAAAAGGGATAAAAATCATGAATCCTATTTGGAAAGCTGTTTTGATTTCACTAATCGCGAACGCGGGAACAAGTGAAGTCAAAGGTATATCTTCGACTGATTTAGGAGGTTCTGCTTTTGAATATTCGAGAAATAAGGCAAGATCCTTCTGTCTTGTATGAGCGCTCATGAATTCTTTAAATGGAATGGATGCTTTTTCATAAGCTTGCTCCAGATTAATCTCTTCGTTAAACAATGGTGTCAGCGCCTGTTTATTCACTTCCTGGAAGGTAGGGGCCATGATGAAGAAGGACAAGAATAAGGCTAACCCAACCAACACTTGGTTTGGCGGCATCTGCTGTGTTGCAAGCGCCGTTCTGACAAAGGAAAGAACGATTATGATCCTTGTAAAACTCGTCATTAAAATCAAGATGCTTGGCGCAAGAGAAAGTACTGTCAGAAGGAGCATCAGCTTTACTGAAGTTGATACATTCTCAGGAGCGCTGCTGTTGAAAAACTCCATAAACTCATTCATCTTTTTCTGACCCTCTCTTTTGAATCTCTTCAAGCATTTTCTTTCTTCCGCTTGCCATGTCACTCAGCTGATGTTTTAATACGGCGGAAAAAGAGGAACTTTCCTTGCTGCCATACTTATTCGTTCTTTTAAGGAACTTTGTCACAATATCGCTTGGCTGTACAAGCTGTTCCACTTTGTTGTTATATTCCTGGATGACTTGACTGTACTCTTCGGGATCTTCAATTTCCTTTAACAGTTGTATATTTTCACCAACACCAACAATGAGCAGCCTTTTGCCTGCTTTGACAATCTGTATTGACCTGTTAGCACCAAGACTTGTCCCCCCAAGATTTTCCACCAGCTGGGAGCTCTTGTATGACATGCTTTTTTTATTGATGAATTTAAGCAGGAAATATAACAGCCCTGCTACAAATGCGGTGGCAAGAATCATCCTAAGAAAATCTAAAAATGTAACCCCAATTTTTGTATCATTATTTTCTGTTTGATTCTTTGTTTTGCCGGCCTGGCCATTATCACAGGAATCAGGTTTTTCCAGACAATTCTTTACACTTGTATTTAGCTGCTCCGCATTTGCCATGCCGAGCGGGCTCAACAGAGCAGCTAATAGGAAAAGGATTGTTGAGGCAGTTCGCATAATCTTTAACAATTGCCGCACCCTCTAAGTAGGCTCTTTTCATAACCTTAAGATTTTTTGACCCTATTTAGGAACTTAATAGATGATTAGCTTAATGCTTTTGAGATCGCTTCAATCACTCGGTCTGCCTGGAACGGTTTAACAATAAAATCCTTCGCTCCCGCCTGAATCGCATCAATAACCATTGCTTGCTGACCCATAGCTGAACACATGATAACCTTTGCGTTAGGATTCACTTTTTTGATTTCCTTTAAAGAAGTGATTCCATCCATTTCCGGCATCGTAATATCCATCGTTACGAGGTCCGGCTGTAATTCCTTATATTTTTCAAGTGCCTGCATCCCATCAGCTGCTTCCGCTACAACCTCAAAACCATTCTTGGTTAAGATGTCTTTAATCATCATTCTCATAAAAGCCGCATCGTCCACGACTAAAATTCTCTTTGCCATTGAAGTTCCTCCTGTGTCTTATCTCAATTTTTTGATTCTGTCACTCTGGCTGATTATATCTGTTACACGAACTCCGAAATTCTCATCAATGACCACAACTTCTCCCTGGGCAATCAGGCGATTGTTGACGAGGATATCGACTGGCTCTCCAGCGAGCTTGTCCAATTCGATGATCGACCCTGAAGTTAGTTCCAGTATATCCTTGACGGACCGTTTGGTTCTTCCCAATTCAACCGTTACCTGTAAAGGAATATCCAAAAGCATATCAAGGTTTTTTGTTTCAGCTTGCTGCGGCTGAAATGTCTCAAAGCTTGAGAAAACCGCTGGCTGAACAGTTGGCTGAGCACCGGTCATCACGCTGCCAAAATGCTGTGGTCCAGTTGTTTGAGCAGGCTGCTGGTGGCTCCATGCTTCAGCAGGCATAGCTTGCTGTGCAGGCGGCTGATAATAAACCTGTTCAGGTTGTTGATACTGTACTTGCTGTTGCTGCTGGTTCGGCAGCTCTGGCTGTGAGTACATATTCGGATGTGAATCAGGCATCGTTTGCTGCGTAATCGTTTCTTGTGAAGAACCTGGGTTCAATAATTCATCTACAAGGCTTTTTGCGAATTTGACAGGCAGAAGCTGCATAATATTTGAGTCTATTAAACTTCCAATCTTTAAAGAAAAAGAAACCTTGACCAAAATATCATCTTCAGGAATTGTTTCAGTTCCTTCTCCTTCAACCACATTCAGCAGGTTGATATTAGGTGGTGAGATATCAACCCTTTTATTGAACACGGTCGACATTGACGTTGCCGCAGATCCCATCATTTGGTTCATCGCTTCCTGGACTGCGCTCAACTGGATTTCATCCAACAGGTCCTTTGGATTCAGGCCATCTCCACCCAGCATTAAATCGGCAATAATGGCTGCATCCTGTCGCTCTATTACAAGCATGTTGCTGCCAATAAACCCTTCCGTATAATGCACCTGAACAGCCACATATGGATCCGGGAATGCTTCTTCAAGCTTTGTTTTATGCACGACCGACACAGTTGGTGTATTAATTTCTACCTTTTGATTCAATAAAGTCGATAATGCCGTAGCAGAACTTCCAAAGGAGATATTTCCTATCTCTCCGAGTGCATCTCTTTCCATGAATGAAAAGTAATCATCCACGTTTATTGGTTCCTCTTTTTCATATGCATCATCAGATGTACCTCTTAAAAGCGCATCGATTTCATCTTGAGATAACATGTCATCGCTCACCATCATCGTCTCCTCCCTTCAAAGTATCCAATACTTGAATGGCTAATTTTTTGTTGATTTTTCCTGGCTGCCCGACGAACTTGGGTATATCGCCTATTTTAATCATCAAAGGCTTCTCAATCGGCTGATTAAGTTCGATTACATCCCCAATATCAAGCATCAGGAAATCTTGTATCGAGATTTCGGAAGAACCGATTTCTGCTGAAACAGGGACATCTGCTTTATGAATCTCTTTTTGCAGCATTTCATACTCAATTGGCAAACCTTCCTTTTTATCAGTCTGCATCCAATACTTAACTGACAGCTTTGGAATGATTGGCTCAAGAACAACATGTGGGATACACATGTTGATCATCCCGCTGGCTTCTCCAATGGTAGTATTCAGGGAAATGACTACAACCGTTTCATTAGGTGAAACCATTTGCAGAAACTGCGGGTTTACTTCAAATTCCGTCAGCTGTGGGTCTATGTCGGATATAGAGCCCCATGCCTCACGGAAATTCTCGAAGGCCTTTTCGAACATATTGGACATGATCTTCGTTTCTATTTCTGTCAAATTCTCAATTTTATTATGGCTGGTGCCGCGGCCGCCAAGCATTCTGTCCATCATTGCATAAGCGATATTGGGGTTCACCTCCATCAGCACTCTTCCTTCTAAAGGAGGAACATCAAACACATTCAGGATGGTCATTTTCGGAATGGATCTGATGAATTCTTCATAAGGAATCTGGTCTGCTGATGCAACGCTTATATGTACATATGTCCTTAGCTGCGCTGAAAAAAAAGTAGTAAGCAGCCTGGCAAAATTTTCATGTATTCTTGTGAGGCTGCGGATCTGGTCTTTTGAAAAACGCAACGCCCTTCTGAAATCGTAAACTTTGACTCTCTTTTCAACTTGCTCTTTCTTTAATTCATCTGCATCCATCTCCCCTGTTGACAATGCAGATAGAAGAGCATCAATTTCGCTTTGTGATAATACCTCTCCCGACATATCCTCACCTCCATTTTCATTATGTTATGTTAGTTATTGTTCTTATTGGAGGAGAGATCCAGTTATATATACATGCTTAATTTTGCCTTCTTGCATCAAGCTGTTTAATTTGGCTTTAAGGGTTTCTTCCAGATTCATCTTGCCTTCCTTCCCTTGAAGCTCCTCAGATTTCTTTTCAGACAGCTCATAAATAATGAGATTCCTTACTTGGAAGTCTCGCTTTTGCAATTCCTCTTTAGCTTTTTCACTATCTGTCTCAATTTTAAAAGATATTTTAATAAAATCATTTGAAGCCAGGTTTGTCGTCACTTCCGGAATATCAACTGATGCTTCTAACACCTCATCGATCGTTGGTTCTTTTTTTCCGTCATCGCCAGTCAGTTTCATTACAGCGACAACAGCAACCGTACCAACCAGCATGATCGCTACAAGCATGATCAGCATAATCATAACAAGCTTATTATTCTTCATCTTCATGTTCCTCCAAAGTACGCCTTCCAAGAAGGCCGACAATCTGAAAAAATTCCTTTATTAAAGCGCTGACCTGCGATTCGCTTTCCTTAACCACATATTTCCTGCCGTTTGTCAGCATGATCGTCGTATCAGGAAAGGATTCAACAGTCTCAATCAATAGAGGATTAATTCTAAACGTTTTCCCATTTAACTTCGTTACCTTTATCACTATAAATCACAGGGGCTAAAAGCATGATGCTCTCAGCCCTGCTCCTCTCTTAATCTATCGTTTAAGGTTCACTAACTCCTGCAGGATTTCATCAGAAGTAGTGATGATTCTTGTATTTGCCTGGAATCCACGCTGTGCAGTAATCATCTCGGTAAACTCCTCAGAAAGGTCAACGTTTGACATTTCAAGGGCACCTGCAGCGATTGTCCCGCGGCCCTCACCAGGAACATTAATATTCCTCTGTCCTGAGTTAACTGATTCCTGGAAAGTATTATTCCCTGCCTTGATAAGACCTGAAGGGTTGCTGAACTTAGCAAGCGCTAATTGGCCAATCGTCATGATTAACCCGTTTGAGTATACCCCGTTGATTTCCCCGCTTGACCCAATATTGAAGCTTTCCAGCAATCCTTGTGTATTTCCGTCCGGATATGCGTTTGCATCCATGCTGCCGCCGTCAATAGTCAAGTCTTCGAGTGAGATTTTTACAGGTACATTCTGACCCACTCCATTTCCGTTGTTTACTACCAGGTTGAATCCTAGAATTGGTGTATTGGTCGGTACAGTAATATTCTGGGTTTGGGTAGTTGCTGGCTCAATCGACTTATCCACAAAAGAAAGCTTCCACTGGCCTGTTCCAGGCGTTATTGGAGAAATCGTCATATCTATGACATGCTCGACTCCATCATTATCAACTACTTTAATTTGCTGCAAAGTTTCTGATTCACCTTTTGCATCCTTAGGCAGGTTTCCTTTCATTACCAGTTCAGTAGTCGTTTTAGCAGGCAAAAGCGCATTAACGTTTACTGTGACGTCTTCAAGAGCGCCTTTTTTATTTAACGATTGAACCTTCAATCCATCGCCTGTTACAAGCGTTCCATAGTCATCAAGATAGAAATTGCCAGCTCGTGTGTAAAATTCCTGTTGTCCTTGTTTGACAATGAAATAGCCATCGCCCGTGATCGCAAGGTCAAGAGCGCGTCCTGTCGTTTGCAAGCTAGCTTGTGTATCGACTGTATCAATGCTTGCCATTGTGGAACCTAGTCCTACTTGCATCGCATTTCTTCCGCCACGATTGTTTTGCACTGCACTAGCACCGGATACCATCTGGTTCATCGTATCTTTAAAAGTCACACGGCCTTTTTTAAAGCCGAAGGTATTTACATTTGCAATGTTATTTCCAATTACGTCAAGTTTTGTTTGAAAGTTTTTCATTCCGCTGATTCCTGAATACATTGAACGAAGCATTTTGTTGACTCCCTCCTAATTTGCGGGCTGTTTCTGTCGGTCCACAGCCCAGGCCTCCGTAAAGGTCCAGCCTATTTAATTTTCCAAAACTATTGTCCCGTTAATATTAGTGAAAATCTGTTCAGCAGCCTCCTGGCGCCCCATGGCTGTAATGACAGTATTGTTCTTTGCACTGACAATTAAAGCAGCGTCCTTCAAGAGCACAAGTGAATCATTTACACCCTTCGCCTTTGCCTGTCTCACTTTATCTTCAATCTTTGTCCAACGCTCCTGGTTGATTTCAATTCCTCGTTGTGCCAGCCGTTCCTTTGCATGCTTGCTTAAAGTGAGCCTGCTGTTACTTTGGATTGCAGACTGAAGCTGTACAGAAAATGGCGTCTGGGCAGACTGGTTGGTTTTAATTGGCTTTTGGTGGTTCCTGCTTACAGGCAGTGACTGGATTGGGAGAAACTGCGCCTTTTCCATAACATCACTTCCCAACATTATTGAATTTTTGTTATTTGTGAAGATACAATGCTTGTACCATTTTCATCATTCATTACATATGATGTTTTGCCGTTTTTAAATGAAACAGATTGCACCACGGCTGTTTGCTCTTGTTTATTGGTATCAAGGTACGTAACGGTTTTTCCGATCAGCATGCTTGCCTGCAGCAAATGATTCTCTTGGGAAAGCTCATTGATTTGCGAAATATTGCCTGGTTCCAATGTCGTTCCATCCTCTAGGATAAATAGTACATCGTTCTCTTTAAATTGTACGGAAGCTACCTTCCCTGTACCTTCTTTTACTATCTCCTGGCCATTCTGCTCTTCAATCTTATGCCAGGTAATTTCTTTGCCAGCAAACTGGCTGTATGAAATCATTCTATTTTGCTCTTCGGCCTGCACAAACCGATCGATTGATTTGCCCATATTCGTTATTTGCTCCAGAGTTGAGAAGGTAGCCATCTGTGCGACAAAATCTTTATCCTGCATCGGATTTAACGGATCCTGGTTTTGGAGCTGTGTCATGAGTATTTTTAAAAAATCGTCTTTCCCTAAAACATCAGAACCTGAACTCTTGCGTTCCTTCTGAAGATTAGAAAGTAAATAAGAAGAATTGATTCCATTTACCATATATAGAACCTCCTATGCTTCTGTATTAAGAAGCGCTTCCTCAAAAGAGAGGTTAAAATCTCCTTGATCTTCTTTGCTGTCCTGCTCCTGTCTGTCCGGTTGTCTATGCTGCTGATGTGAATCCCTGTTCAAAAATCTTTCCTGCTGTGAGCTCTGCTGTGATATTTCAATTCTTTCCACTGCAATGTTTTGTGCTGCGAAAGCCTGTTTAAGCCCATTCACTTGAGATTCCAGTGCCTCTTTGGCCGTTCCAGTCGTGGTGATGATCCGAGCAATCATGGTCTGGTCTTTTTGGAACAGTTCAACCCTCACACTGCCAAGATGCTCAGGAAATAACTTAATGAACAGCTTTTGTGTACCACCGGAGTTCAAAAACTGAGACTTTGAAAGAATTGACTCAAACTGCTTCATTAAAATTTCCCCAGAAACCATCTTTTCAGGGCTCTTGCGCATGAGGCTCAATTGCTCTAATCTGCCAATTTGCGGTAGGAATCCTAATTGATTACTAGCGCTTTCCGCTTTTTGTACGGCTGGGCTTTCAGCTTCAAAATCCTTGACCTTTTTAGATGCTTCCATGTTTAACTCTGCAGCTAAACGGGTAAACCTTATTTGGATAATATCTGTTTTCACCTTTACCGGTTCGGTCTGGCCCCCTAATTTGTCACCTATTACCCGAAGAAATTCGTCTAAATCAACCGTTTCATTTTCACCTGCAGAAGGAGAGTTTTTTACACTAAGGGCTTGAATTTTCAAGGCCTTTAGAATTTGCAGATCATTTTTATCTAGCTTATTTGCCAATTCCTTCTGAGGCAAATCTGCTATTTCAGAAAGTAATTTTACAATCTGTTGAATTACATCCTTCTGAAATGGTGCCTCTTCGCCACTATGATTGTTCCACTTTTGAATAAAAATATCTAACTGGCTGCTGCTTATTCCTAATTGTTCGAGAATTTTTTCAAGCATTGCTTCCGCATCTTCAGAATCTATGTCTTCAGGAATTTCCATTCCAGCTTCCAGTTCTGTGATATTCTCCTGCTGAAGTAACATAGCTGTTTCCTTCGTTCCATTGGACAATTCACTTTTTTCATCTATTTCCGCTGACTCTTTTGTAACATTTTCTGAATGAGCGTCTCTTGATTGAACATCAGACAACGCCTCAGAAAACTTTCCCTTTCCGGATTTGGACTCCATAGGGCGGACAGGTGAATTTTGCTTAACTGCTATTGCTCCAACTTCCACTTTTTCACCTCCTTTCAATTCGAGATTGCTTTAAGGCATCTGTTTGCTAGATTCATTGGTCAACAGTTCTGTATATTTTGCCGCTACATCTGTAGGGAGCTTTTCCATGATTGCTGCAAGGGATTCGGCTTTTATATTTGTTAAAATTTTAAGTGCTTCATCATTTTCCATTTCAGCAATGATAGGAGCAGCTTTTTTCGCTGACATCGTTTCGTAGGTTTTTACGATATCCTTGAAGGCTCGCTTATTTTCTTCCTGTATGGCCGTCAGCTCTTCAATCTGTGCTTCAAGCTGTGTCTTCTCAAGCTCCATTCGCTCTACTTCCATGTCTTTGCTTTCAATTTTTGCTTCGAGCTGTTCCATTTTGGCTTCATTGTCCTTTATTTCGGCTTCCAGGCTTATAATATTTTTCTCATATTCCTCCACTGATGCTTGCTTGTCTTCCTTCAACATTTTTGAAACAAGCGGAATTTTTCCGCCCAGTTCATTTGCTGTCTGAAAGACATTAATACCCGCAAACGACAGTACTACCAAAGCGACGACAATTGCGAATACTGCCGGAATGGCAATCACAAACAAAAACCATTGGAACCGATTGACACGCTGACCCTCTTTTTCCTCAAAACTCTTTTCCATTAAATCACCTAATTTCCCGGTTCATATATTGCTGAATCGAGATCTCGTCCATCATCCTGCTCTCAGCACCTTTTTCCTCGGCGAGGAATCGATGATGGTCCTTTTCTTTGATCTTTTCGTACTTTTTCACTTCTACATTCTTTTCCATTAGCTGCATTTGTTGAAAGTTCATAATATTTCTCGCATTCATGACGACCTTTTGGTAGTGTTCAATCGATTTTTCGAGGTTTCCGATGAACTGTTGATGATGGCGAATTTCCTGTACTGGGAGCCCGCTTACAAGTCTTCCTGATTGATAGCTTTCGAGATCCTCTTTTTTCTTTAGGAGATGGTATAGCCGGTCAGCAGCTTCCTCAAATTTCTTGACTGAATCCTGGTAAACTACCTGGGCTTCATCTTTTTCCCTGGACTTAAGTGACAGGATTTTATCAAATTTATAATGATATTGCATAGAACCCATCAACCTTTCCTTACTAATTGCAACAGTTCCTGAACACTTTCATCGATGGACACTTTTTCACTTGTACCTTGCTTTAAAAAGTTGAGTATCTGAGGGTAACGCATGATTGCTTCATCAATTTCAGCTGAAGAACCTTTTTTATAGGCCCCGATATTGATCAAGTCCTCTGAGTTTATATAGGTACTCAATAAGTCCCTTAATCTTTCGGCCGCTTTGACATGATCCTCATTTACAATATTGTTCATGATCCTGCTGATGCTCTTCAGAACGTTTACTGCTGGATACTGCCCCTTGTTCGCTAAATTCCGGTCAAGAACGAAATGACCATCTAAAATGCCTCGTACCGTATCTGCGATTGGTTCATTCATATCGTCACCATCTACAAGAACCGTGTAGAAACCAGTGATTGATCCGTATTCATTGGTTCCTGTTCTTTCAAGCAGCCTGGAAAGAATAGCGAAGACAGAAGGTGTATATCCTTTCGTTGTGGGAGGCTCACCGACAGCTAAGCCTACTTCACGCTGAGCCATTGCCACCCTTGTCACTGAATCCATCATCAGCATGACATTTAGTCCTTTATCACGAAAATATTCGGCAATCGCTGTTGCGGTATAGGCACCTTTTATTCTCATAAGTGCTGGCTGATCTGAGGTTGCTACGACAACAATTGACCTTTTCAAACCTTCTGGGCCTAAGTCTCTTTCAATAAATTCTCTTACCTCACGACCACGTTCACCAATTAGCCCTATTACATTCAGGTCTGCAGTTGTGTTCCGGGCAATCATTCCAAGTAATGTACTTTTTCCGACACCACTACCGGCAAAAATCCCGACACGCTGCCCGTTCCCTACAGTCAGCAAGCTGTCTATCATTCTTACCCCAACTTCAATTGGTTCCGAAATCGGCGGTCTGCTCAGTGGATTTGGAGGATCCTGTTCAGTAGGAACAGATGCCAGCCCTTTTGGAAGGCTGGATTGATCCAGAGGTACACCAAGAGAGTCGACAACCTTCCCTATCAGTCCAGGACCTGCTTTTATTTCTAATGGCTTCATCGTCGTCTCGACGAGACTTCCTGGGGATATATCATGAAGCGAAGTATAGGGCATCAAAATTACATTTTCATCTTTGAACCCAACAACTTCTGCCTGGATCTTGCGTCTTTTTTTTGTACCTACATGGATAAAGCAAACATCGCCTATCGAGCTCTCAGGACCCTGGGATTCAATCATCAGCCCTACAACTCTTTTAACTCTTCCAAATCTTTTGAAGCTATCTATAAAGTCGATATGCTCAAGTAAATCAGAAGCCTTCACGATTGCTCACTCTCCAACATTTCAAACAGCTTTTGTTTGATTTCTTCAAGCTGACTGTCCACGCAAGCATCAATCCTGCCATTTTCAGATTCGATAATACAGGAGTCTTCAGCCAAATCATCATCCGGAAAAATGTAAAAAACTACTTCCTTTGGGAAAAGGGCTATAAGTTCTTCCTTTTGCCCCAGCAAATATTGATAATGATTGGGATGAATATGAAGCTGGATATCCTTGTAATCTCTGGCATTCTTCAAAGCTCTTTTCACAAGATAGATAAACTCTTCTTCATTTTCTGAAATCTTTTTGCCGAGTATTTTACCGGCCACCTTCATTCCTAAATCAAGAATGACCTTTTCTGCTGACTCGATATGGCTGTAATAATCCTGTCTCGATGCCTCTACAACTTCCTGTGCCGACTGAATTAATTGGCTGCACTCATCATACCCCCGAGCATTTCCTTCTTCTCGTCCGCGCTCGTACCCTATTGCCCGTGCATCCTCCGCTAAAGATTCCTTCTCCTGCTCCCAGATTTGCTGCTCATGTAAGACCTGCTCTTTGATAACCCGTGCCTCTTCCAGGGCCTGGGATAAAATCTTCTCTGCTTCCTGCTCTGCTTCTTTGAGGATCTGAGCTCGTTCTGCTTCTGTATGTGTAAATACTGGTTTAGTCTCCTCGTCGGGAGCATTGGTTTCCATCAACTTGATAGAAATCACTTTTTTCTCAGCATCTGCAGGTACGGTGAAGTGTGATTTTATAAGCCTAGACAATGATATCATCTCCTCCACCGCGGGCTACGACGATTTCACCAGCTTCTTCCAGACGGCGGATGATCGCAACAATTCTTGATTGAGCTTCCTCAACATCCCGCAAACGGACAGGGCCCATGTATTCCATTTCATCTCTGAATGTTTCTACCATGCGCTTGGACATATTCTTAAAGACAATTTCTTTCACTTCATCACTAGAAACTTTAAGTGCAAGCATGAGGTCTTCGTTTTCACAGTCACGAATCACTCGCTGGATCGCACGATTATCAAGAGTAACGATATCTTCGAAGACGAACATCCTTTTCTTGATTTCTTCTGCTAGTTCTGGATCCTGGATCTCAAGGGCATCAAGGATTGTTCTTTCTGTTGCCCTGTCAACCCCATTCAAAACATCAACGACCGCTTCTATCCCGCCGGTTTGTGTATAATCCTGAGTAACTGTCGCAGATAGCTTTCTTTCAAGTATTTGTTCTACTTCATTTATGATTTCTGGTGAGGTGCTATCCATAACGGCAATTCTTCGCGCAATATCAGCCTGTACTTCCTGAGGAAGTTCTGACAGTATTTGTCCAGCCTGAGCAGAATCCAAATAAGATAGAATAAGTGCAATTGTTTGAGGATGCTCATTTTGGATAAAATTCAGAATTTGACCCGCGTCGGCTTTCCTGGCAAAGTCAAATGGACGCACCTGCAAGGAAGAAGTCAGTCTATTAATTATAACTGCTGCCTGATCAGCTCCCAGCGCCTTTTCAAGGACCGTCTTGGCATATCCAATACCCCCTTGGGTTATATAATCCTGTGCCAGTGCAATGTTATGAAATTCTTCCAATATCTCTTCTTTCGCAGATGAATCTACTTTTTTCACACCTGAAATTTCAAGTGTAAGCTTTTCAATTTCCTCTTCACTTAAATGCTTGTATACTGAAGCAGAAACATCCGGTCCAAGCGAAATCAGGAGGATTGCTGCTTTCTGTTTTCCAGTAAGTTCTTTCTGGTCCTTCCTTGCCATATGTCCTCCTCCTAATCTTCCGCAATCCATGTACGCAATAATTTTGCAAAGTCTTCCGGCTTTTCTTTCGCCATTTTTTCAAGCTGCTTTTTCTTCATTGTGCCTTCAGTTTCAAACTCTTTATTTACATCCGGTACATAGACTGATTCTGCCCGCTCTTCAAAGAAGATTTCCTTCTCTTCTTCCTTCGCTTTCCGTGAGCGCAAGAACAGAATGAGCAGCAATGCGATAATTGCCAGCAGGATTCCGCCAACAAGGTAAATCCACCAAGGCAGTTTCTGGACCACTTCATTTTCAAAGGTTACTTTGCCATTGAACGGCTGAACAGATACTACCACCTTATCCTCAATCGCGGCATCCGTAAGTTCTGTCCCTGAAGCATTTTTATCAATAGTTGTCCTCACAATCGTTCCAAGGATTTTCGTGATATCGTCCACCCGTTCCTGAGGAAGAGAATTTGGATCATCTGGTGTTGGAGGTTCGACCATTACCTGAATTCCTAAATCTCTTACTTTATAAGGACTCTCGGTAATTTCCTTGCGTATTCTGCTAACCTCATTGTTGATCGTTTCTTCGACCTTTTCATAGTCTCCATTGCCATTTGCACCTTCAAGATACTGCGAGCCCGTCGTATCAGCAGGATTTCCGCCTTCAGGAATTCCGCCAGCCTGTTCAGCATTTCCTGAAAATGTTTCAGTAATCCGCTGTGCGCTTATTGCGATTCCTTCCATGTTTTCCTTGTCTACTGGCTCAACGAGATTTTCTTCCCTGTTTTCCTGGGTAAAATCAACATCTGCAGTAACAGATACAACGACCTTGTCACGTCCCATCAAGGTTCCAAGCATGTTCTGAACTTGTCTTTGGACATCTCGTTCAATTTGCTGTTTAATTTCATGCTGTGAAGCAAATGTTGCTCCATTAGAATTTTCATCATTTTTTAAATCAAAATACTCAAAGAATTGATTCATGATGACGATATTATCTGTGGGAAGATTTGGAACGCTCTTTGCCACGAGGTGATAAAGCGTTCTAATTTGTTCTTCTTTGAATTGATAGCCCGGACTGGTATTCAAGACAATCGAGGCTGAAGCTTGCTCAGCGCTGTCATTTACGAAAATCCCTTTTTCAGGAAGGTTAATCATAACCTTTGCATCGTTAACTCCTTCAATGCCCTTCATCAGGTCAGCGAGTTCTGTTTGCATAGCTTCCAGCTTAAGAACGTTAAATTCATTGTCTGTCATTCCTAAACCGGCATTCTGGCTGAAAAATGAATAATCAATGCTGCCTGATTTAGGAATTCCTTCTGCAGCAAGTTCAACTTTCAAACTATTTACCGACTCTTCCGGAACTAGTATTGTTTTCCCGCCATCAGCTATTTCAGATTTAATACCTCTTGCATCAAGGCTTTCTTTTATTGTACCTGTCTCAGCTGGTGATAGATTGCTATATAGAGGCACTAGACTCGTCCGTGTCGTTAAGAAGGCTGTTAGTGCAGCAACTGCCACTATCAGGAAAAGAGACGCACCCAGACTGATTTTTTGCTTTCTGGTGCGCCCTTGCCAGAAATCCTTCATTGTATTTAAATACTTTTGAACGGTTTCTTTCATTTCAATCCCCCGGTTATTAAGTCTCTTCTTTTTATACAGCTAATAACCGCTATAACTTTAGTTTTTAGCCAATATTATTAGACTTGCATTCTCATCATTTCCTGATAAGCTTCTATAACTTTATTTCTCACTTCTAATGTAGCTTGCATCGTAATGCTCGCTTTTTGGCTCGCAATCATTACTTGATGCAGATCTACATTTTCGCCGCGAGCTAATTTTTCTGTCATGATGTCTGATTGAACCTGAGATTGATTTAGATTTTCGATTGATTGCTTAAGTACGGACGTAAAACTTTGCTGTGCTTCGTATGCTGTAGATGTGGGAGTAGGCTTATTTGTCTCAAATGGCCTGACCATTTGGCTAACAGAATTGATTCCTAATGTATTCATCTAACATTTCTCTCCTTACTTCCCGATTTCGAGTGCCTTCATCATCATTCCCTTAGAAGCGTTGAAGACGGTTACGTTTGCTTCATAGGACCGTGTAGCGCTGATTAAGTCAACCATTTCCCTTAGAGGATCGACATTTGGATACTCTACATAGCCAGTTTCAGGATCTGCATCAGGATGCTCAGGATCATATACCATTTTCATTGGTGTCCTGGTATCTTCTTTTATTTGTGATACCTTTACTCCATTCCCCGCTGCATTCTCACTTCGGCTTCCCATTGCCCTGTTTAAAAAAGATGAAAAACTGCCTTCCTTAGGTTCCAAAACAACCATTTTTCGACGGTATGCTTTTCCGTCAACCCCCCTGGTTGAATCGACATTAGCCATATTGGAAGATATAACATCCATCCTCAGCCGTTGAGCTGTTAAGGCTGAGGCAGTTGTATTCATGCTATGGAACATCGTCATAATTATTTCCCACCTCGTATAACAGTCTGAAGAGAATTAAACTTTCCGTTAATCCTTTCGGTTAATGCATTAAAATAAATTTGGTTCGTTGCTAGATCGGACATTTCTTTATCCAGGTCAACACTATTGCCATTCTCATTGTAGTTAACATTATTTTTAATAACTGTGCCCGGAAAAGCTCTATTACTGCTCTTGAATTCAAAATGGCGTCCATCAGTCCTTTTAGCCTCAAACGACTGCCCCAGTGTCTCCTGAAACACTGCTTTGAAACTGACATCTTTAGCTTTATAATTTGGTGTGTCGACATTCGCGATATTTTGAGAAACAATTTTTTGTTTCAAGGATGAATAGTTCAATGCATTTTCCAGGGTTGATACGGTATTCGAAAACAACTTCAATATATTTTCACCCCTCAGTTGTTAAGCAAGCTTTTGCTGAATTTTGTAATTCTTTGGAGAATCCCGTCATATACACCTTATTGTAAAGAATCTGAAATAAACTGTCTATGTACTTTCGGTTAATTTTTATCCTGCAATTGACTTATTTTAATAATCAGGATAAAAGAACTATTTTTTAACTTAAAATGGAATTTAATATAACAATTATCCAAAATTTTATTTTAAAAATTCCATCAACTAGGAAATATGTTTTGAAATACCCGTCATTTTTTTTGATAATTTAAGTCTTTTGACCCATTAAACCCACAGGGGTATAAGGTAATTTCAGGCATTAATTTGGAAGTATTTACTAGAATTGAGGTTGTGCGTGTAAAAGAAAAGAAATATTTTTGAAATAATTAACTAACTAACTACACAAAAAAAACCGCTGGTTTACCAGCGGTTTTTTTGTATTTAGTTGCTCTTAAGTTTTTCTAGCTCAAATAAGAACTTATCATTCAGGACCTTAATATAAGTCCCTTTCATCCCAAGTGAGCGAGATTCAATGACACCAGCACTTTCAAGTTTACGAAGTGCGTTTACAATTACGGAACGTGTAATTCCGACTCTGTCTGCGATCTTTGAAGCAACCAGCAGACCTTCTTTGCCATTCAATTCTTCAAAAATGTGCTCAATAGCCTCAAGTTCACTATATGATAAAGAACTGATCGCCATTTGGACAACCGCTTTGCTTCGTGCTTCCCCTTCGATTTCCTCAGCTTTTTCACGAAGGATTTCCATACCTACAACCGTTGCGCCATACTCTCCAAGGATAAGGTCATCATCGTGGAACTGCTCTTCTAATCGAGCTAGAATCAATGTTCCAAGACGCTCACCGCCGCCGATGATTGGCACAATTGTAGTTAAACCGTTTTTGAAAAGCTCTTTGTTTTCAACTGGAAATGCAGTATATTCACTGTTCACATCAAGGTTCGGTGATGTTTCCTGGATGTTAAAAAGGTTCTTCGTGTATTCTTCAGGGAATTGGCGGTCCTCAAGCATTTGTACCATACGCTCATTCTCAATTTGTTGGTTAATCGCAAAGCCTAATAGTTTGCCTCGGCGGCTAACAACAAAGATGTTCGCCTCGATTACTTCACTAAGTGTTTCTGACATTTCTTTGAAATTTACCGGTTTGCCGGCAGCTTTTTGGAGCAGTGCGTTAATTTTTCTAGTTTTTGTTAGTAAGTCCATTGTTTCTTCCTCCTATTTGCTTCAACAAAAAATACTGTTATTTTTTCATGGCTAGTTTCAATACATAAGCACAATAGGCAGCCTTTATTTGTCTACCCTGTTGCGTTTGCAATAAAACGGTAAACCATAGAAAAGGCTGTTTACGCCTATATTGGTGGTTTTAGGGAAATGAACCTTATAAAATGAACTGGCTCAAATCTTTATCCCGAGATATGGCACCTAGCTTCTCCTCAACATATTGAGGAGTGATCGCCACTTTCTCCAGATTAATATCGGGTGCTTCGAAGCTAAGATCCTCAAGAAGTTTTTCAAGAATAGTCTGAAGCCTTCTAGCTCCAATATTGTCTGTGTTCTGGTTAACTTCAAATGCCACTTCAGCAATCTTACGAATAGCATCGTCAGAAAATTCAATTTGTATACCTTCAGTTTCCAATAATGCTTGATATTGCTTCGTCAAGGCATTGTCAGGCTCTACTAAAATCCTGTAGAAATCATCGACTGTAAGCTTCGTCAACTCTACCCTGATAGGGAAACGCCCTTGAAGCTCAGGGATTAAATCCGATGGTTTAGCCATATGGAATGCACCAGCAGCAATGAATAAGACATGATCTGTTTTAACAGGGCCATATTTAGTATTCACCGTTGACCCCTCTACTACAGGCAGGATGTCACGCTGTACACCTTCACGTGAAACATCTGCACTGGAGCCGCCAGAATTCTTGCTCGCAATCTTATCGATCTCATCAATGAAGATAATACCCGCCTGTTCTGCACGGAATGTTGCTTCCTGCGTCACTTCATCCATATCAATAAGCTTTTGTGCTTCTTCGTTGATCAATACCTTCCTTGCTTCACGTACTGGCAGCTTGCGTTTTTTTCGTTTTTTGGGCATCAGGCCTCCCAAAGCATCCTGCATGTTCATGCCCATCTGTTCCATGCCGGATCCCTGGAGCATGTCGAACATCGACGGTGCTTGCTCTTCAACCTCAACCGTGATCATTTCATCCTCAAGTTCGCCTAGTTCAAGCTTCTGCTTGATTATTTTGCGCTTCTCATACAATCCTAAGTCTTCTGTCTGGTTTGTTTCCTGGTCAGTCTGGTTTCCGCCGCCAAACAGCATTTCCAATGGGTTCTTATAGTTCGCCGATTTTTTTGCAGATGGAACGAGGAGCTCGACTAAACGGCGGTTTGCATTTTCCTCTGCAGGCTCTTTAACACGCTGCATTTTTTCCTCTTTTACAAGTCTGATCGATGTTTCTACAAGATCCCTGACCATTGACTCTACATCGCGGCCAACATATCCCACTTCGGTGAATTTGGTCGCTTCAACCTTTACAAAAGGCGCACCTACCAGTTTCGCCATTCTTCTGGCAATTTCAGTTTTGCCCACCCCTGTAGGTCCTATCATCAAGATATTTTTAGGAATTACTTCATCTCTAATATTCTCAGCAAGTAAGCCCCTGCGGTATCTATTCCTTAGAGCTACTGCAACAGCTTTTTTAGCATCCTTTTGGCCGACAATATATTGATCCAGCCTTTCTACGATTTGCCTTGGAGTTAAATTGGTTGTCTGTTTCAATCTAAACACTCCTTTTCCGTTACAGTTCTTCTACGATTATATTGTGGTTAGTGTACACACAAATGTCAGCAGCAATTTCCAATGAGGATTTTGCTATTTCCTTCGCTGTCAAATGGTCACCAGCGAATTGCTTCAGAGCTCTGCCTGCAGACAATGCATAATTACCGCCTGAGCCGATGGCAAGGATACCGTCATCAGGCTGAATTACTTCACCAGTGCCTGAGATCAGGAGCATGTCTGTTTCGTTCATAACGATCAGCATTGCTTCAAGTGTTCTAAGCACTTTATCGCTCCTCCATTGCTTTGCAAGCTCTACAGCTGCCCTTTGGAGATTGCCATTGAATTCCTCAAGCTTACCTTCATACATCTCAAACAATGTAAAAGCATCAGCAACAGAACCAGCAAATCCGGCAATTACTTTACCATTAAACAACTTTCTTACTTTCTTTGCTGTATGTTTCATCACAACTGCATTTCCAAAGGTTACTTGACCGTCGCCTGACATCGCGCATTGGCCTTTATGCTGTACTGCAAATATCGTTGTAGAGTGGAAATCTGACATCCTTTTGTCCTCCTTCTGGCTTATGCCCTCGGGTGATGTGACATATAGATATTTCGTAAATGCTCTTTCGTAACATGCGTATAGACTTGCGTTGATGAGAGGAACGCATGGCCTAGCAATTCTTGAACCGTCCTCATATCCGCACCATTGCTCATCATATGGGTTGCAAACGAATGGCGGAGTTTATGCGGATGGATTTTACCGGTCAGAGCAGACTTTTCAATCAATTTATTTAATATTTCCCTTATGCCCCGGTCCGTCAAAGGTCCGCCGCGAAAATTAACAAATAAATAATCGTGATCTTCGTTCTTTCGAAGATCAGGTCTTCCATTCAATATGTACTCCTCAAGTGCGTCATGAGCAAAGCTGCCGAAAGGAACATACCTTTCTTTTTTTCTTTTCCCGTGAACCAATACAGTTGAAAGCGATAAATCTACATCTTTCATCTGGATCTTACAGCACTCACCTACCCGGATTCCCGTGGCATAAAGCAATTCGAGAATGGCCTTATTCCTTTTACCTAAAGCTGTTTTGGTTTCACATGCCTTAAATAACTCTGAGAGCTCCTCCTCATAAAAAAAGTCTGGAAGACGTTTTTCTAATTTAGGGATTGAAACAAGCGAAAACGGATTATCATCGACAATTCTTTCCCGCAGCAAAAACTTGAAAAAACTTCGCATACAGGAAATCTTGCGCGCTACTGACTTTCTCGACAGCTGCTCGTCAAATAATTTGGTTAGGTAAATCCTCGTATCAGAGTACTCGATATCATCCAGACTATTCAGTCCTTGTTCAGACATGAACATGAAAAATTCCCTAATATCATGTTGATAATGTTCAATAGTATATTGTGAGTAATTTTTTTCGATTTGTAAATATTCTATAAACAACTTTAAAGAATTGTTCACATTTGATTCCATTTCGTCACCTCACAAGGGCTACTAAATAGTAACATATTTATATAGCCCTCGCAATAAAAATTACAAATTTTTCACAAATTTCTGAATTGTTTCTAATGCCCGTGAAGCATGTTTTTCATTGCGTTCTTGTTTACCTCTGATTTTCTCTGGCAAATCAGGGAATAGTCCGAAATTCGCATTCATCGGCTGGAAGTTTTTCGCATTGGTCGTTGTGATATAACGAGCCATGCTTCCCATAGCTGTTTCATGAGGGAATTCCAATGGTTCTTCTCCAGAAACAAGTCTTGCTGCATTAATTCCAGCAATCAAACCACTGGCAGCAGACTCAACGTATCCTTCTACACCAGTCATCTGTCCTGCGAAGAAAAGATCTTGTCTATTTTGGAACTGATACGTAGCTTTTAAAACCTTTGGCGAATTGATGAATGTGTTCCTGTGCATAACACCATAGCGAACAATTTCAGCTTTCTCCAGTCCAGGAATCAGCTGAAGCACTTCCTTTTGAGGTCCCCATTTCAAATGCGTTTGGAAACCTACAATATTGTAAAGTGTTCCCGCAGCATCATCCTGGCGCAGCTGGACAACTGCAAATGGACGTTTCCCTGTTTTTGGATCTTCAAGACCAACAGGTTTT
The DNA here is from genome assembly GCF_036964885.1 of Bacillus sp. JJ1122. Classification (NCBI taxonomy): domain Bacteria; kingdom Bacillati; phylum Bacillota; class Bacilli; order Caryophanales; family Bacillaceae; genus Bacillus; species Bacillus sp. JJ1122. The sequence continues at coordinate 283,366 of NZ_JBALQL010000001.1, forward strand.
AAAGGACCAAAAAGCATCGTCTTTCTTCCTCTTTGAGCCATCACCTCGATTGGCATGCAGCCCTCAAAGAAAACTTCTTTCTCAAATTCTTTAAGCGGCACCGTTTCAGCTGTGATCAAAGCTTCGTAAAAACGATCGAATTCCTCTTCGGTCATTGGACAGTTAAGATAAGCAGCTTCCCCTTTATCATATCTTGACTTCAGGTAAACCTTGTCCATATCAATGCTGTCTTTTTCAAGGATTGGCGCAGCTGCATCATAGAAGTAAAGATATTCTTCACCAGTCAGCGCTTTTAACTGCTCAGATAGCGCCGGGCTTGTCAATGGTCCGGTAGCAATGACAGTAGGTCCTTCTGGAATTTGAGTAATTTCTTCATTAATAACAGTGACATTTGGATGCTGTTTTACTCGATCCGTTACGTACGCAGCGAACTCATGACGATCTACAGCCAATGCTCCCCCGGCAGGAACTGCACATGCATCTGCAGCACCGATAATCACTGAATCAAGCATCCTCATTTCTTCTTTCAAAACCCCCACTGCATTCGTTAATGTATTAGCACGCAATGAGTTACTGCAGACTAATTCAGCAAATTTATCTGTATGGTGAGCCGGTGTCTGTTTAACAGGCCGCATTTCATATAAGTTAACTTTAATGCCTCTTTGAGCCAACTGCCATGCTGCTTCACTGCCTGCAAGGCCGGCACCGACGACATTTACTGTTGCTTCAGTCATATCTTTTTCCTCCAGTAGCTATTAAAAAATTGTTCAAAGGTTCATCAAAAGATTTATTATATCATCTGCCTGCACATAAATCTTCTATTATATACTTCAATCTTCATTACTTTTCCCTGATACTTGTATCATTTTGCACTTTACTTTACGAAAAAGAAAGAAAAAAGTTTCAAATCATCCTAAAATCAGCTTATCAGATTCGTTTTTCTTAGCTTACACCCTTAAAACAAACACAAAGAGTGAGCCTAAGGCTCACTCTAGCTTTGCGGTTCTTCTTTATAATCACACTCGGTACATTGCACCTGCACGCCTTTTTTAAGTTTCTTTTCGACCAGCAGTTTGTCACATTTAGGGCAGCTGCGTGCCAGCGGCTTATCCCATGATAGGAAGTCACATTCTGGGAAGCGATCGCAGCCGAAAAAGATCCGGCGCTTCTTGCTTTTCCGCTCGATGATGTTTCCTTCCTCGCATTTTGGGCATTTTACTCCAATATCTTTTACAATTGCCTTCGTATTGCGGCAATCAGGAAAATTGCTGCAGGCCATAAATTTTCCGTATCTTCCCATTTTGAATACCATTGGGCTGCCGCATTGGTCGCAATCTTCACCAGCAGGTTCATCCTTGATTTCAACTTCTTGCATTTCCTTTTCAGCTTTAGCGAGATGCTTTTCAAAATCTTGATAGAACTCATCAATAACATTCACCCAATTGACTTTTCCATCTTCGACATGATCCAGGTCCTGCTCCATTTTGGCTGTGAATTCGAGGTCAAGTATATCCGGGAAAAATTCTCTTATCAAGCCATCAACAATTTCCCCTAGCTCTGTAGGAACAAAGCGCTTATTATCTAGCGATACATATCCTCTTTTCTGAATCGTATCTAGCGTTGGAGCATATGTTGACGGACGGCCTATTCCCTGTTCCTCTAACGTCCTTACCAGCCTAGCTTCTGTATACCTTGGCGGCGGCTGAGTAAAATGCTGCTTCGGTTCGATGTCTTTCTTAACTACCTCGTCGCCTTCCTTTAAATCTGGCAGGAGTTTATCCTTTTCTTCTACTTGGTCATCGGAACCTTCAACGTATACTTTCATGAATCCTGGAAATTTAACTTTTGATCCAGTAGCCCTGAAAGTAACATCGCCATTCTTTAAATCTACGCTCATCGTGTCCATGACCGCTGGTGCCATCTGGCTTGCGATGAATCGTTCCCATATTAGCTTGTAAAGTCTGTACTGGTCACGTGACAGGAATTCCTTAACTTTATCTGGTACTTTCATGGTACTCGTAGGCCGGATGGCTTCGTGAGCATCCTGGGCATTTGACTGCTTCTTTTCTTTCCGGGTTTCTGTCTGTAAAAAATTTTGCCCATACTCGCCTATGATGTACTGGCTTGCTTCAGCCTGCGCAACCTCAGAAATCCTTGTAGAATCGGTTCTCATATAAGTGATCAAACCGACTGTACCTTCTTTGCCAAGATCAATTCCTTCATACAGCTGCTGTGCGAGCATCATCGTTTTCTTTGCCCGGAAGTTTAGCTTGCGTGCCGCTTCCTGCTGCAATGAAGACGTGATGAATGGAGGTGCTGGATTACGTTTTCGCTCTTTCTTCGTCACCGAAGCAACCTTGAATTTATTTCCCTTCAGCTGACTTAAGATATTGTTGACATCCTGTTCAGATTTCAATTCAGCTTTTTCAGTACCAATCCCGTAAAACGAAGCTTCAAAGGCATCTTTTCCTTTTAGGAAGTCAGCACCGATCGTCCAATACTCTTCGGGTTCGAAATCAAGTATTTCTTTTTCCCTGTCAATGATCATTCGCATCGCGACAGATTGGACACGTCCCGCGCTTAAGCCTTTCTTGACTTTTTTCCACAGCAGAGGACTGATGTTATACCCTACAAGCCTGTCTAATACTCGTCGTGCCTGCTGTGCGTCAACCAGATCCATATTGATTGAGCGAGGGTGTTTAAAGGATTCCTTAATGGCATCCTTCGTAATCTCATTGAATACGACCCTGCAATCTGAATGTATATCTACATTGAGAGTGTGGGCGAGGTGCCAGGCAATCGCTTCCCCTTCTCTGTCGGGGTCAGCCGCGAGGTATATTTTTTTTGCTTTTTTCGCGGCAGATTTTAATTCTTTCAAAACAGGGCCTTTGCCTCTGATCGTAATATATTTAGGATCATAATTATTTTCTACATCGATACCCATCTGACTCTTCGGCAAATCACGCAAGTGACCCATTGAAGCTTTAACCTTATATTTTTTTCCAAGATAACGCTCAATCGTCTTTGCCTTTGCAGGGGATTCAACAATTACTAAAAACTCAGACATCCATTTGTCCTCCTTAGAGGTATAAAATTATCATTATTATTGTCTACAAAGCTTCACATTGTCAAATTGTACCACTAAGTAAACGGTTTCATCTTATTTGGGGATTTTAAAATACCTGATGCAAAATGTATAACAGAATGAAAATTATTTCAACCTTTTTGTAGTAAATTTTATTTTAATAAGAAGAAAACTTGATAAAAAGGCAACATTATTGATGAATTATATAATGTTTTTTAATATATAATTCCATATTAAATCATCAGTTCCTCTAGAATCTCTTTGGAATTTTTGATCAGCTTAGCTCCTTGCTGGATCAATTCATGCACTCCGTCAGAGTTTGGTGTCAATATGCTTCCCGGAACAGCAAAAACTTCGCGTCCTTCATTCAATGCAAATTCAGCTGTGATCAATGAACCACTCTTTTTTCTTGCTTCAACCACGAGGGTACCTTTAGCTAACCCGCTTATTATTCTATTTCTCATAGGAAAATGCCATTTTTCCGGAACCGTAGCAGGTGGATATTCAGAAATGACTAATTGATTCTGCAACATATACTCTGCCAACTTCATATTTTCCTTTGGATAGATATGATTAAACCCTCCTGCAATGACACCAATTGTTTTCCCTCCAAGCTTGATTGCCGTTTTATGTGCATAGGCATCAATTCCCTTTGCCAGGCCGCTGACAATGACTGTTTTGTTCTCGATTAGTTCTGGAAATAAATATTCGATGGTATTCAGTCCATAATCGGATGCATCACGGGAACCTACTACTGCCAGAATATTTTTTGAGTTTAACAGGGAGAGGTCGCCTTTTGCGAAGAGCACCCAGGGCGGCTGGTATATTGTCTTGAGGCATTCAGGATAGGTATTGTCGAAAAGAGTTATAAGATGGATATTTTTCGAAGCATATTCGGCGAGAAGTCTGTCGACTGGCAGGTCATGTGGGTTGGTTTGAGGACTGTTGGAGTGGTGTGACGCAGATGAAAAATAATTTTTTTCTTCATATATATTATCATGCAAAGATTCCGATTTAAGCATGGAATATATAGCTTTCCAGCTCGAATGCTTGCCATGGATCAGTGTGATCAATTTGTTTTTAAGTTGATCCATATTTACCCCCATTATTGTTTTTCTGATTAATAAACAGTCCCTCTATATAGAGGGACTGTCCATCAGATAACTTAGTGTGTTTTACACTTGTCGTATAAGCCTTGTTCCTTCAATACGCCAATTAGTGTTTCACCCATTACAGAAGGAGTGTCAGCAACCTTGATGCCGCACTCGTTCATTACGCGGATCTTCTCATCAGCTGTTCCCTTACCACCAGAAATGATCGCACCAGCATGGCCCATGCGCTTTCCTGGAGGTGCAGTTCTTCCACCAATGAAGCCGACTACTGGTTTAGTCATGTTTGCCTTGACCCACTCAGCTGCTTCTTCCTCTGCAGTACCACCGATTTCACCAATCATGATGACAGCATATGTTTCTGGATCTTCATTGAATGCCTCCAGGACATCGATGAAGTTTGTTCCGTTAACAGGGTCTCCGCCGATACCTACTGCAGTAGACTGGCCGATTCCAGCTTGTGTCAACTGATGTACTGCTTCGTAAGTCAATGTTCCAGAACGGGAAACTACGCCTACATGGCCTTTAGTGTGGATATATCCTGGCATGATGCCGATTTTGCACTCTTCAGGAGTGATAACCCCTGGGCAGTTAGGGCCTACAAGGCGAGTTTTCTTGCCTTCCATGTAGCGCTTCACTTTTACCATATCCAGAACAGGAATATGTTCAGTGATACAGATGGCTAAATCTAAGTCTGCATCTACCGCTTCGATGATTGCATCGGCAGCGAATGGAGCAGGTACATAGATGACAGAAGCATTAGCACCTGTAGCATCAACAGCTTCTTTTACTGTGTTGAATACAGGAACGCCTTCTACTTCAGTACCGCCTTTGCCTGGAGATGTTCCTCCAACAATTTTTGTACCATATTCAAGCATTTGTTTAGTATGGAAAAGGGCTGTAGAACCCGTAATACCTTGAACAATGACCTTTGTATCTTTATTAATGAATACGCTCACGTCAAATTCTCTCCTTTCGATCCTACTTAACTAATGAAACGATTTTTTCAGCGCCGTCTGCCATTGATTCAGCAGCAATGATATTTAATCCAGATTCATTCAGAATCTGTTTTCCAAGATCTACGTTAGTACCTTCAAGGCGAACTACAAGAGGAACTTCCAGTCCGACTTGCTTAGCTGCTTCAACTACACCAGTAGCGATAACGTCGCACTTCATGATGCCGCCGAAGATATTAACAAAGATACCCTTAACATTCGGATCTGAAAGGATAATTTTAAATGCTTCCGTTACTTTCTCAGCAGTTGCACCGCCCCCAACATCAAGGAAGTTGGCCGGGTCTCCGCCGTAATGCTTGACGATGTCCATTGTTGCCATCGCAAGACCTGCACCGTTAACCATGCAGCCGATGTTTCCATCAAGGGAAATATAGCTTAGGTCATACTTTGAAGCCTCGATTTCCTTTGCATCTTCTTCCTCAAGGTCACGGTATTCAAGAATATCCTTTTGGCGGTATAGAGCATTCGCGTCAAAATTCAATTTAGCATCAAGCGCCATAACCTGTCCGTCCCCTGTAACAACAAGCGGGTTGATCTCTGCGATTGAGCAATCTTTTTCAATATAAGCGTTGTATAGACCCATCATGAACTTAACAGCTTGGTTTACAAGCTCTTTAGGGATGTTGATATTGAATGCAATACGGCGAGCCTGGTATGGCATTAGGCCTACAACAGGATCGATCTCTTCTTTGAAGATTTTCTCTGGAGTTGCTTCTGCAACCTCTTCGATTTCCGTTCCGCCTTCTTCTGAAGCCATTAGTACAACACGGGAAGTAGCACGGTCAAGAACAAGTCCTACGTAGTACTCTTTCTTGATGTCACAGCCTTCTTCGATCAGCAGGCGCTTAACTTCCTTGCCTTCTGGACCAGTCTGGTGAGTAACCAATGTTTTTCCTAAGATTTCAGTTGCATATGTACGCACTTCATCAAGGTTCTTCGCTACCTTGACCCCGCCAGCTTTACCCCTTCCGCCAGCATGGATTTGAGCTTTCACGACGACAACTGATGAACCTAGCTCTTGCGCTGCTTCAACAGCTTCCTCAACTGTAAAAGCTACCTTTCCATTCGGTACTTTTACCCCATATTTTCTGAGGATTTCTTTTCCTTGATACTCATGGACATTCATTTCCCATCCTCCTATCTATTAGAAAAGAGTGCACATCTAAGAGGATCTACAAGCCGTCCTCACCCGCATCTAGCTTTTCTAAGTAGAAAATATAATTCATTTAAATTTTTAAAAAATAGACTGCGCTTTCATTTTATATAATGAAATATTGATTGTCTACCTTTATGATTTAAATATTTTGCCATTTTAAATATTGCAAAAAAGTATCATAATGTTAAAAATGAAGCATAAAAAGCCGAGATTTAGGCTTTTCTCGACTTTTAAGGAGATAAAAAAGCTGAAAAAAATTATTTTCTTTCTCTTTATTTTTAAAATGAAAATATTAATTTAGTTTTTACAATAAATTTTGCCATTTACAAAAATGACCTTAAAATGTATAGATCTGTTAAACTCCTTTATTGATTTCCGCCTTCAATAACAGGGGCTAGAAATCAACTAGGACCTTTTAAAGAGTATGTAACAAAAATCAATTCCAAAGTCTAATAACGGATGAATTTAACTAATATGATATTGATCATAACAGTCTATTACTTTGTTTTTCCCGCCTGCTGGTCAAGCCTGTAGATAAAAGAAAACACTTCGGCAACTGCCTGGTATAGCTCCTCAGGTATCCGCTCATTCAACTCAAGCTCACTTAGGACTTCTACAAGGGATGGGTCCTGTTGGATCGGTATGTCATGAATTTTCGCTTTTTCAATGATCTGGTCCGCTACAAGACCCTTCCCCTTTGCCATTACTTTGGGAGAATCATGGGTGGCAGGATTATAACCAAGTGCTACTGCCGTTTTTCGTATTGATTTCTGAGGTTTCATATTTTGATATCCACCCTGCTGTAATCTTTTTTGCTATACAGTTCTGCCAGTTTCTTTTGGTTCCCTTGTTGCTTAGACACCTCTGGTACGAGGAAGTTTACTGATGACAAATGATAATTCACTTCTGCGAGTTTGTTTTTTAACAATGGCAAGAGCTGATCTGCCACTGTTTTTAATGAAGGATGCTGATTGATGACCTGCATGCTTAAGACCCGGTTCTGGACTTGCATATCAACAATTGTTTCATCCAAATGCTCGAGTTTCAGATAAAAGAGAACACGGCAATAATCTGCGTTAATTTTACCGTCTTCCGTTTTTTGGCCGCTCCATTGAAAGGTAACCTCAGACATTTCCCCCCCTATGATAAACGGCATTTGCACGATTAGCTGCTGGATAGGACCAGTCTCTTGTGAAAGAAGCTGGAAACCAGTAATCTTGTTTAATAGCTGCTCCGCAGCCTCCTTAACAGCATGGGGAGGGTTTTCATTCAGCAGACGTATCAGGTGCGGTTTTAAACTCTCGGCAGGCTGAGCCTTGTCTTCAAGATTGCCTTTAAAAGCTTCAGCAAGGTCCCGCTCATACGATAGGCCAAGAGATGACAAGAAGGACTTTATTTTTTCAGTTGTGAAGATTGCGGACTCTTCATCGGAAAGTGCCATTCCCTGTTCAGCATTGTGGATTGCTTTTTTCAGAAGTTCGCTTTGCTGAATAGGTAAACCTGACATCTCAGCCTTTCCTGCTGCTTTCAGCAATTCTGCTCCAGTACTTAAAAATTTTTCTTTTTCTGGGAGTAAAATCGATAACCACTTTAGCGCTGTCTCAGAATCATCACTTCCTCCTAATACCATCCCCATTAATTGTTTAAATGCTTGCAAGCCTTCCTGTCGATCAGCCTCGTTTACCTGAGAACCTGCGAATAACTGCAGCAATGGATCGACTAGCCCGGTTAACTGCCCATTTTTCAAGATTGTACCTTTTGGATCTTCTTTGATAAAGCTGTCTATCAATTGTTTCGCTAGATTAATTTCACCTTTTTCTAATTGGGCAATCAATCTCTTAGCAAAATGCAGCTCTGCTGGGATTTCGTCTTTCATTATCTCTTCACTTTTCATGTTTGAAAGCATTTGCTGCAAGACTAAACTCTCGCTTTTCTGAGCTGGGAACCCAGCAGTTTGCTGAAGCAGTCCGAAGGCAGCTTGCCCTTCTGAATTGTGGCCTTTAAGCCAAGCGGCAGCAATCTGTCCCAGCACGTGCCTGGCGGCATTTGTTTCATTCGAAGGTACCAGCTCGCTCAGCAAGTGTTTAATTTTACTCATTGTATCCGTATTAGATTCCTGTTCAAATGCTTTCATGAGATTTTCCATTAACAGTGTTATCGATGGCTCTTTATTAGCCGTATATAAAGCAGAAAATGTTGCTTCTGATAGCGGAAGCCCTCGGGTTAAAATCATTTGGATTGCTTCAAGTCCTGAACTTCGCGGAGACGCGCTTTTCAGCCATTCGGAAGCCTGTTGCAGGATTTCCCGGCTGATAGGCAGCTGCTCTTTTAAAAAGAACCGTACCAGTTCTAGGTTTTCCTTATTCGAAGGCAATGAAAATTCTCCGAGAATCCTGGATAAGCTCTCTTGCTGCTTTCCCTCTTCACTTCCAGTTGCGATCACCTTCAGGCGAACTTTCCCTTCACCTGGCTGGACCTGAAACCAGTATCGTTCATTTGCTGAAAGAGGGGTTTCTAATTGGGCAATCATTTTTTGGCTACCGATTTGAATTTCGGCAATTTGTTCTGGAAACAGCTTAATGATTTTCCCATTGATAATTTGCCCCGATCGAAGCGACGCAGTTTTTACCTGCTGTGATGGATTATGATTGAATAGACTATGCAGTACTCCTGTTTCCATGATTCACCTGCTTTATACAAGATGATTCTCGATACATTCTCTTACTGGAGCAAACGTTTTTCTGTGAAACGGAGTGACGCCGTGCTCCCTGAGTGCTATCATATGCTCAGCTGTTCCGTATCCCATATTCGCATCGAACCCATACTGAGGGTATTCCTGACTTAATTCCTTCATCACCCTGTCTCTCGTAACCTTGGCTATAATGGAGGCCGCTGCTATTGAAATGCTCCTTGCATCTCCTTTAATTAACGCTTCAAAAGGGAAAGGCGTCTCCAATTTCACTGCATCAACCAAAAGAAAATCCGGTGTGATTCCTAACTGGCTAACCGCTGAAAGCATTGCTTTTTTTGATGCCTGCAGGATGTTTATTTCATCGATTTCAGATGCACTAATGATTCCGATGCCTACTGCCAGCGCTTTGTTATTGATTACTTCAAAATACTCATCTCTTTTCGCTTCAGAGATTTTTTTAGAGTCATTTAGTCCAGGAAGGTAAAAATCTTCAGGCAGAATGACTGCCCCAGCAACTACTGGCCCAGCTAGAGGGCCCCTTCCTGCCTCATCAATACCGGTTATATACTTATAGCCTTCTGCTCTATATTTCTGCTCAAATGATGTCATTGCAACAAATTGTTCATGCAGTTCCGTCTTTCGCTGCATTTGTTTCTCCCACCTGGCAAGCATTCGCTGCACACCTTTTCGCTCATCTTGTTTCAAGGCCACAAGGAAGTCTTCCTCCACATGATTTGTACCAAATAATTGTTGCTCAATCTCAATAATTGTCCATTTTCCCATAAAATTCTCCTAAATTTGCTTCTCTTGTATGTATCGGCGACTAAAACGAAAAATAAAGGCCCTGGATCCAGGACCTTTATTTTTCGTTTTCATCAATCTCATCAAGTTTTATCAAGTCTTGAGGACGTTCAAAGGATAACGGCCCTAATTTTTCAGTACGGATTTCCCTGATCACAAGTTCCGCGACTTTATCATAGTCAACATACCCGCCTGACATCCTGCAGCCCCGAAAATCACCAATAAGGTCAAAAAGCTCAACAACATCTTCTGGCAGCTGTTCTAGCTTGTACCTCTCCTGCAGGCGTTCAGGGTAATGTTTTTCTAAGTACCTAAGAGCATAGACAGTTAAGTCCTGAAGATTCAAGAGCGTATCCTTAATCGCCCCGGTAATTGCAAGCTTGACACCTACTTCTTGATCCTCAAACTTTGGCCATAATATCCCTGGAGTATCCAGCAATTCTAACTCTTTGCCCATCTTGATCCACTGCTGTGACTTGGTGACACCTGGTCTATTACCTGTCTGTGCTATATTTTTGCCTGCAAGCCTGTTAATCAATGTGGATTTCCCCGCATTTGGAATGCCTACAATCATTGCGCGAATGGCACGAGGTTTGACACCCTTGGAAATTAACCGGTCAAGTTTATCCTTCAACAGAACCTTTGACTCCTGCACGATCTGCTTTAAGCCTGTTCCAGCCTGTGAGTTAATCGCCAGTGCAGTTATCCCTTTTTGGCGGTAAAAGCGGAGCCACTCATCAGTAACAGCCTTATCGGCCATGTCAGCTTTATTCAATAATACTATTCTTGGCTTATGCTGGATGATTTCATCTATCATTGGATTTCTTGATGAATACGGAATTCTTGCGTCCACCAATTCAAAAATAACATCAACTAGCTTTAATTTCTCTGTGACCTCTCTGCGAGCCTTGGCCATATGGCCAGGAAACCACTGGATCGTCAAAGCAGCCACCTCCTATCTCTTTTGCCAGCCATCCACTTGCCTATATATAGGATGAAGGCTATTTCTAGTCTATTGTGCGCAGATCGTCAATAGGCCAGTAGATGACATTTGTCTTTCCTAGCACCTTTTCGAACGGAACCGTACCAATATGACGGCTATCTTTACTGAAGCGGCGGTTATCCCCCATTACAAAGAGTTGGCCTTCAGGAACTGTTTCCCTGCCGATCTTCTCTTCAAGGGTAAAAGGATCTGTCAGCGGCCCATCTATCACTTGTTTTTTATATTCTTCCAAGTAAGGTTCTGGATATGCCTCTCCATTGACATAAAGTGTGTCATTTTTATATTCGATTCTATCTCCTGGAAGGCCGATCACTCTTTTTATGTAATCTTTGTTTTCCGGCGCATGAAAGACGATGATATCAAATCTCTCTGGTTCGCCTACTTTATAGCTCATCTTGTTTACAATCATACGGTCCTGGTCATGCAATGTCGGCATCATCGACAATCCATCAACAACAATCGGTGCAAATAAAAAATATCGAATAACAGCTGCGAGCACTACAGCAATCAATAGGGCTTTCGTCCATTCCCATAATTCGTTTTTCTTCTTCTCAGCCATTCTTTCCCCACCATTCTAAAATATAGGTTGTTTGAATACATAACTTTATTTTACATAAGTCTGGCAAGATAAACACGAAGGGCAATGATTTTTAAAATAAACTTAATATTGTTTACCCATTTTTCTTAAAGCTTGAAATAGTCAAAGAGTTGTCTTGCAACATCTTTGAACATTCTAACCCTTACTTGAGTATGAAAAAGGAGCTTGGCTAGGCAAGCTCCTTTTTTACATTCAATCTTATCGGATTTCTTTGATACGAGCTTTTTTACCACGTAGGTTACGTAGGTAGTAAAGTTTCGCACGGCGTACTTTACCGCGACGGATTACTTCTAGCTTCGCAATTTTTGGTGTGTTAACAGGGAAAGTACGCTCAACGCCTACTCCGTAAGAAATTTTACGGACTGTAAAAGTTTCGCTGATTCCACCACCACGACGCTTAATCACTACACCTTCAAACAACTGGATACGTTCGCGAGTTCCTTCGACAACCTTAACGTGTACACGTACTGTGTCACCAGGACGGAAAGATGGAAGATCAGTGCGAAGTTGTGCTTTTGTGATTTCTTCGATTAGTTGTTGCATCGTTTTCATCTCCTCCCACAAATGCTCTTGCAAAACGTTTCATTGCAGCGGAACATCGTTATAAGCGGCATAAGCACTTTCGCTTTTAGCCACAAGAAGTATCTTACCATAAACTAACGGTCACTGCAATATCAATCGTGAAGTTTTGAAAGCTCATCCAGCCATTTTTTTTGCTGCTCGGTCAGTTCTGCTTCTTCGAGCAAATCTGGCCGGCGTACAAGGGTACGCTTCAGGCTTTCCTTCATGCGCCATTCTTCTATTAAACGATGATTTCCCGAAATCAGTACATCAGGCACCTTCATGCCACGGAAATCAGATGGCCTGGTATAGTGAGGGTGTTCAAGAAGACCCGTGCTGAAAGAGTCCTGGATATGAGATTCTTCACTTCCTAGCACTCCTGGCAGCAGGCGCACGACACTGTCAATGACAACCATGGCACCAAGTTCTCCACCTGTCAGAACATAATCACCAATCGAAATCTCATCGGTAATCACATGCTCCCGAATCCGCTCATCATAGCCTTCATAGTGCCCGCAAATGAAAATCAAATGCTCTTCCTTTGCCAGCTCTTCTGCTTTCTTTTGCGTGTACCGCTCTCCCTGGGGGCACATAAGAATGACACGGGGAGCAGAGCTTTTCGCACGTTCCTTAAGGTCAGCAACAGCGTCAAAAATCGGCTGTGGCTTAAGGACCATCCCCGCCCCGCCCCCATATGGATAATCGTCGACAGTTTGATGTTTATTGTCCGCAAAGTCTCGAAAGTTGACGACATTATATTGAACGGCTTCTTTTTCAGCAGCTTTTTTCAATATCGAGTGCCCGAAAACACCTTCAAACATTTCTGGAAAGATGGACAGGACATCGATGTGCATCATGACAGAAGCCCTTCCATAGGTTCAATCAGGATGATTTTTTCTTTAACATCGACTTTTTTTACGATGTCTCCGATATAAGGAATTAGAATCTCCTTGCCTTTTCCATCCTTAACCACCCAGACATCATTGGCACCAGGAGTTAAAATTTCAACCACCTTGCCGATTTCTTCCCCTTTTGTTGTAAACATCAGGCAGCCGAGAATGTCCTGGAAATAAAATTCGCCTTCCTCCAGTTTACCACGCTGGGTCTCAGGAACCTTAAGGATTCCGTCCCTTAACTTTTCAACCTGGTTGACATTGTCATAGCCTTCAAATGTCAGCAAATTAAAGTTTTTATGTGTCCTGTGGCTTTTAACAGTAAGCTCGATAGGTTCCTTTGAACCAGGCAAGAATAAAAGCAAAGTATTGCCTACTTTATAGCGTTCTTCAGGAAAGTCCGTTCTAGATATAACTCTTACTTCTCCACGGATTCCATGTGTATTAACAATTTTTCCGACATTAAAATATTTTTCCATGCTTGATCACCTCTCGCGTATTTCGGTCACGATTCCGTCTTTCACTATTATAGTCTTTCCCGAAAGGAACTCATCCCATTGATCCCCTTCATTTATTTCGACTAGACCCTGTAATTCTGTTTCTTTAATTTCGCTTCCAAGCGGAAGAATATGTAGTTGCTCTATCTGAAAATCCAACAGTTTGATTTTCTCTTTATGTACCTTGATTTCTTGTTCAAAATGTTTTTTCAAGGTCTCAGGAGGAAATTTTTTAGATTTCTCAAGCTTTTTCAATTCGAATCTTAGCTGGTCGCATTCTTTTTGCAGCTGGAGTTTCCTGGAGTGATATTTTTGGTGGATCCGATCCTTGCTTTCTTCTGTCAGTACTTGTTTCACCACGATTGTTTGCAGTACCTTCAAAGCATTTCCCCCTCACGCCACTATAGCCATAAATCAGAAACGATGAAATTGTAACCTTGTTACTAATTATATCGTACTTATTAGGCTGTGTTAAACTTGTCTGTTGATTTCCGCTCCAGGCACTCGTTTTCCTTGTGGCGTCAGGTGAGCCTCTTCGTCGCTTTGCTCCTGCAGGATCTCACCTTGGCGGCTAATCCCGCAGGAGTCGAGTGCCCTCCGCTACAATCAACAGGTGCTAAAAATCAACATTGTCCTTTAACACAGCCTAATTTTAAAAAGAAAAAAAGGAGGGTTATCCCCTCCAATCAGAATGCCATTGTACAAACAAGAGCCTGTACCTGCATCAGCATTGCATAAGCAAGCTTAATCATTTTGCTAAAACTAGTTTTAGCGGTTTGAGGAAGTTCGCTTCTTCATTACTGAGCTTTTGGCGGTTATTCGACGATTTCTAAGAAAATCTTCTTTTGCTGTGATGAACCTGCTGCATAGACTACTGTTCGTATCGCCTTTGCAACGCGTCCCTGCTTTCCAATTACTTTGCCCATATCACTTTTGTTGACGGAAAGCTTATAGGTAACGCGCTGATCCTCTTCGTGTACATTTACATGAACATCTTCCGGGAAATCAACAAGGGGTTTCACGATCGTCTCAATTAATTCTTTCATGGGCGCGTCCAACATTACTTGCTAAGCTTAGCGTTGTGGAATTTTTCCATGATACCATGCTTAGAGAACAAGTTGCGCACTGTATCAGATGGTTTAGCTCCGTCTTTAAGCCACTTAAGAACTAACTCTTCGTTAAGTTCAACCTTAGCTGGTTCAGCAACTGGGTTGTAAGTTCCTACAGATTCGATGAAACGGCCATCACGTGGTGAACGTGAATCAGCTACTACAATACGATAGAAAGGAGATTTTTTTGCTCCCATGCGTTTTAAGCGAATTTTTACTGCCATTTTAAATAAGCACCTCCGAATAGTTTCACACAAGATAGAATAATACCAAATTGAAAACAGCTTGTAAAGGTTTTTTTCTTTACAGCATGATTTTTCCTGTAATTACATGTTAAAAAGGATTGAAAGGCAATTTAAATCCGCCTTTTTTCTTGCCTTTTTGCTGCATGCTCGTCATCTGTTTCATCATCTTTTTCATGTCTTCGAACTGCTTGAGCAGTCGGTTTACTTCCTGGATGGATGTACCGCTGCCCTTGGCGATCCGCTTACGCCTGTTGGCATTGATGACTTCTGGATGCGTTTTTTCATTCTTCGTCATCGACTGGATGATCGCCTCCACATGAGAGATCTGTTTTTCATCGATTTGAAGATTGTTCATGCCTTTGATTTTATTTGCGCCTGGCATCATCTTAAGGATTTCATCCAATGGCCCCATTTTTCTTACCTGGCCAAGCTGGTCCAGGAAATCGTCAAGGGTGAATGAGGCAGTACGCATTTTTTTCTCAAGCTCTTTTGCTTTTTCTTCATCGACGTTCGCCTGAGCTTTTTCGATAAGGGTAAGCACATCGCCCATACCAAGGATACGGGATGCCATCCTCTCAGGATGGAAAGGTTCAAGAGCGTCCAGCTTTTCACCTAAACCGACAAATTTTATTGGCGTATTTGTCACGGCACGGATTGAAAGAGCAGCACCGCCTCGTGTATCGCCATCAAGTTTTGTCAGGACAACGCCTGTCAGCCCGAGCTGTTCATTGAAGCTTTGCGCCACATTAACAGCATCCTGACCTGTCATCGCATCGACTACAAGGAAGATTTCATCTGGCTTTGAGAGCTCTTTAATCTGCTTAAGCTCATCCATCAGATTTTCATCGACATGCAAACGGCCTGCTGTATCGATCAACACATAGTCATTATGGTCTTCCTTTGCCTTAGCGATTGCCTGTTTGGCAATTTCGACAGGGCTGACCTGATCGCCAAGCGAAAATACTGGCATGCTTAACTGCTTGCCCAGCGTTTCCAGCTGTTTGATCGCAGCTGGACGATAAATATCCGCTGCAACAAGCAAAGGCTTGCGGTTATATTTTTTGCGCAAAAGGTTGGCAAGCTTCCCGGTTGTGGTCGTTTTACCTGCCCCTTGAAGTCCGACCATCATAATGACTGTCGGCGGTCGGTTGGAGGCTGCAATCTTGCTTTGCTCTCCGCCCATCAACTCGGTTAATTCTTCTTTAACAACCTTTATAACCTGCTGGCCGGGTGTAAGGCTTTTTACTACTTCCTGACCGATTGCCCGTTCAGTGACTTTTTTTACGAAGTCTTTTACTACCTTAAAGTTAACGTCGGCCTCAAGCAGCGCCAGACGGACCTCTCGCATCATTTCTTTTACATCCGCTTCCGTTACCTTGCCTTTTCCGCGGATTTTTTGCATTGTATTTTGCAGTCGGTCGGCCAATCCTTCAAATGCCATTTCATGCGCCTCCCTAGTCTAATTTCTCAAGCTCGGCTACCATTTCACTTAAAGCCTGGTTGTCCGCACCATCACCCATGAGATCTTTCATTTTTGAAATGAGCTCAATGCGCTTCTGGAATTTCTCGAACAACAACAGCTTCTTTTCGTACTCCTCAAGCATCGCTTCCGTCCGTTTGATGTTGTCGTATACAGCCTGGCGGCTAACATCATACTCTTCGGCGATTTCGCCCAGGGAATAGTCATCAAGATAGTAAAGGGCCATGTAACTGCTTTGTTTTGGAGTTAATAATGCCTGATAAAAATCGTACAAATAATTCATGCGGTTCGTTTTCTCAAGCATTCCGATTCCCCCATGTTAAGTTAAATACCTTTACATAAAGACAGTTTACACAGGTTCAACTTTTCTGTCAAGAAAAGTTCTTTACAGCAAGATGTTGATAAATCAGTATTATTCGGCAGTTTTCTCTTCCTCTGCCAGGTCCGCGAACAGCCCGTATACGTATCTTTCAGCATCGAATTCCTGGAGGTCATCCATCTTTTCTCCAAGACCTACAAATTTAACGGGTATGTCGAGTTCATTGCGAATCGCAATGACGATACCGCCTTTTGCTGTGCCATCAAGCTTAGTAAGGACAATCCCGCTAACTTCTGTTGTTTCTTTGAACGTTTTTGCCTGGATCAATGCATTTTGTCCTGTCGTCGCATCTAGAACTAGCAGAACCTCATGCGGTGCACCTGGAACTTCACGTTCAATAACGCGTTTAACCTTTTCTAGTTCCTTCATCAAATTGACCTTATTTTGGAGGCGGCCAGCTGTATCACAAAGCAAAATATCAGCATTACGCGACTTAGCAGACTGCACCGCATCATACATTACAGCAGCAGGATCAGAGCCTTCTGCTTGCTTGATGACATCCACCCCTACACGTTCGCCCCATACCTCAAGTTGTTCAATTGCTCCAGCACGGAAAGTATCGCCCGCCGCAAGAAGTACATTTTTGCCTTCACTTTTGAATTTATGTGCCAGCTTTCCGATAGTCGTTGTTTTACCAACACCATTTACCCCTACAAATAAAATGACTGTCAGGGAGTTCTCTTGGATATTCAGGGCAAAAGACTCATCGCTGCCACCCTGGTATATGTCGACTAGCTTTTCAGAGATTACTGCCTGGACCTCTTTTGTATCCTGGATATTCCGGCGCTTTACCTCTTTCTTTAGCTCCTCGACCAATTCCATGACCGTGTCAAAACCCACATCGGCCTGAATTAAAATTTCCTCGAGTTCTTCGAAGAATTCCTCATCCACTTTTCGGTAGCGGGAAACCAAGTCATTGACCTTTCCTGAAAAACTATCTCTCGTTTTCGTCAAGCCCTCTTTAAATTTCTCGGTAACACTCTCTGTCTGCGTAGTTAATTTTTCTTTTAATTTTTTAAAAAAACTCACGGTTCCAACGCCTTTCTAATTACGATTTTACTAGTTCCTTTGAATCCTCAAGCCGGACTGACACTACCTTGGAAACGCCTGATTCCTGCATTGTGACACCATATAGGACATCTGCTTCTTCCATAGTACCCTTGCGGTGAGTAATCACGATGAATTGCGTTTCAGCGCTGTACTTCTTCAAATATTGGCTGAACCTGTAAACATTAGCCTCATCCAATGCCGCTTCTACCTCATCGAGGATACAGAATGGAACAGGACGGACCTTCAGGATTGAAAATAAGAGTGCGATAGCTGTCAATGCACGCTCTCCGCCAGAGAGGAGTCCAAGGTTTTGCAGCTTCTTGCCCGGAGGCTGCGCGACTATTTCTACGCCGGTATTAAGCAAATCGTCCGGCTGTGTAAGCTTCAAGTCAGCTCTGCCGCCGCCAAATAACGCCTGGAATACAGATTCAAAGTGTGAGCGGATCGCAGTGAATGTTTGCTCAAACCTCTTCTTCATCTCAATATCCATTTCTTCAATTACTAGGAATAGTGTATCCTTTGCTTCTTGAAGGTCATTCTTCTGCTCTAGCAAAAATTCATACCGTTCTGAAACTCGCTCGTATTCTTCTATGGCGCCAATATTCACGGTGCCAAGTTCTTCGATGGCCAATTTGATAAGCTTGACCTTTCTTCTCGCTTCATCCGCAGGTATCGTTAATGGATATTGCTCTTTAGCTGCCTCATAAGAAAGCAGATACTCTTCTCGAAGATGAGCAAGCTTATTGTCCAATTCAACGTCAAGCCTGTTAAGTTTGACTTCTTCATCCTTCAGCACTTCGCTTACACCTTTTAGAAGTCTTCTTAATTCCTTGGATTCCAGCTCCTGATCTTCAAGCTTGTTCTGCAGCTCAAGGCGTTCGTTCCTTCTAGAAGCTATAAGCTTGAGAGTTTCATTTTTATCGTGAAGTTTTCTTTTTGCTGCATCTTCAAGCTGCATTTCACCAGATGAACTATCAGTCATTTCAGATGATAACAAAGACAAATCGTCTTTAAAGAGTTCCATTTTCTTCGTTTGGTCCTCAGCTTGCAATATAGCTGAATCAAGCTTTTCCCTCACATGGAAAAGCTGCTCCTTCTTGGCTGCAAGACTTATCTTTAAATCGCCGATTTCTGAGACAAGACTTTCCCTTGAAGTAGAATTCGAGGTTTTCAGCTCAGTCAGGCGGGCTATTTCCTTATCAAATGCTTCAAGGTCATCCTGATATTTACTTAGCATCTTCGAAAGGTCAAGCAATCTTGCTTCAAGCTTTTCCTTATCCGAATCGAGCTGGGTTTTCTCAGAGTCATAGACAGATAAGCGTTCATTTATGTTTTTCTGTTCCAGCTCTACTTCGCGCAAATCACCTTTAAGCGTTTGCTCCTTTAGACGGAGGTCTTCACCTTTTTTGCGCAGCTCCTCCAGCCGTGTTTCGCTAGATTGCACCTCAGATTTCAATGACTTCACACGCGATTCGAGTAAGCTTGTCTTTTCTTCCATTTCAACAAGCTTTTTGGTCAGATCCTCAAGCTCCCCTTTACGGCTAAGCAGTGAAGAAGATTTTTGTTTTACGGCACCGCCGGTCATCGAACCTCCAGGATTGACAACATCACCTTCAAGAGTGACGATCCTGCTACGATATTGCAGGATTCTGGCAATCTCGTTGGCGCCCTTCAAATCCTTGGCAACGACTACATTGCCTAATAGGCTCTTAATGACCTCCGCATATTTTTCATTGAACTGAACCAAATCAGCCGCAGTACCGATATATGATTCATGACCGGAAAGCATGGTTAGCTGTGACACAGCTAATGATTTCCCTTTAATGATACTTAGCGGCAGGAATGTTGCCCTGCCGAACGATTTTTGCTTAAGATATTGGATTGCTGCTCTCGCATTCTCTTCATTTTGCACAACAATATGCTGCATCGCGCCGCCTAGAGCCGTTTCGATTGCTGTTTCATATTGTTTAGGCACTTGAACCAGCTCAGCAATTGCTCCTTCAATACCCTTAAGGCGTCCGTCTCGCGCCTTTAATACCTCTTTTACTCCCTGGAAAAAGCCCGAGTAATCTTCTTCCATTTCCTCTAGCATTTCTTTTTTTGATTTTGCCTGCTGTAAAAACTGATACGCCTGATAGAGCGTTTTTTCCTGTTTTTGATAATTATTTTTTAACGATTCTAGCTTCCTTTGTTCGTCAAAATAAAGTTTTGCCTGCTCCTCAAGCTCCTGTTGTGACGCTGCAACTTTTATCTCAGTCTCAGCTTTCTTTTTGTTTATTTCATCGCGAACGGAGACATACCGGTCATTTTCACTGTCAAGTCTTGACCCTTTTGAGGACTGCTGTTGGAGCTGCTGCTCGATATAGATCTTTTCATTTTTAGCGCTTGCCTGCTGATTTAAAACCTCAATGTAATCGCTCTTCATCGAATCAATTTTCAGCTCAACATCTTCGCTATAGAGTTTCAGCTGCTCCTGCTTTTCTCCAAGCTTCTTTTGCAGATCTGCAGCCTCTTGAGTAAGCTCGGCAGCATTCCTCTCATATTCTTGCTTCTGCTTATCCAGCTGGTCGATGGAGGCAGTCAGCTCTTCAATATTCTTCTCGAGCTGCCCTTTATTCTGCGAAGCGTTCTTCTTTCGCTCCTTCAGGACTTCTCTTCTTCCCTCCAGCTTTTCAAGCTCCTCGCTTGCATGCAGAAGAACATTTTGCAGATCACTTACTGATTCATCCAATGCCGCTAAATGGTCGCGCATTTTTTCAATTTCCGCTTCTTTTTTCTGCAGCTCTGAAGACTGTTTAATTTCATCTTCCTTATGCTGCTCGAGCTGTTTGGACAGCTTTTCCCAGCGGCCATGCAATTCCTCAACTTCATATGCCGTCAATGCAACTTCAATTTTTTCTAATTCTTCTTTTTGCTGAAGAAAATCCTTCGCAATCGAAGCCTGCATCTTTAAAGGTTCAACCTGGCCTTCAAGTTCATGGATGATATCCGATACCCTGTTCAAATTCTCTTGTGTTTCAAACAGCTTGCTTTCGGCTTTCTTTTTCCGAGATTTATATTTAAGCACCCCAGCTGCCTCTTCAAATATCGTCCTGCGATCCTCCGGCTTGCTGTTGAGTATTTCTTCAACTCTTCCCTGGCTGATGATAGAAAAGGCTTCCCGGCCAAGACCCGAGTCCATAAACAAATCGACTATATCCTTCAGCCGGCAATTTTGTTTATTAATCAAATATTCGCTGTCACCTGAACGGTAGACACGCCTTGTTACACTCACTTCATTGTAGTCTAGCGGCAATGATTGGTCTTCATTATCAAGAGTTAGCGTTACTTCGGCAAAATTCAGCGACTTCCGTGAATCGCTTCCGGCAAAAATGATATCCTCCATTTTTGACCCGCGGAGCGATTTGGCTGATTGCTCACCCAAAACCCAGCGGATTGAATCCGTAATATTGCTTTTCCCGCTCCCATTAGGCCCGACTACAGCGGTCACACCAGGGACAAACTCAACCGAAATCCTTTCAGCAAAGGACTTAAAGCCGACCACATCTAATCGTTTTAAAAACAATATTGCTCTCCCTTTCCAGTAAAAACTTATTCTAGGCTGTCAGATTGTCAAATATGTTAAATGTATTAAATTGCAGTACTTATTTATCTTTTTGTTCAGTGACTGCTTCTATATGCGCTTTAAGCTTTTCGAGTGCCATTTGGGCAGCATGCTGTTCTGCTTCCTTCTTGGACCGGCCCATCCCTGTTCCTAGCTCTTCGCCGTTTAAAAACACGCGGGATTCGAATTCCCGGCTATGTGCTGGCCCAATTTCCTTAAGGATCCGGTATTCAAGCGCACCCGCTCCGTCCCGCTGGACCAGTTCCTGAAGCTGGCTTTTAAAATCCATCACATGAGAAAAAGCACCGTCATTAATCTTTGGAAACACGATTTTTTCAAGGAATGTCGTAACTGTTTCAATCCCTTTATCTAAATACAAGGCACCGATAAACGCTTCGAAGACATCAGCTAAAAGAGCTGGCCTTGTACGGCCGCCTGTCATTTCTTCGCCCTTGCCCAAAAGGACAAGCTCCCCGAAGACAAGTTCATTGGCAAATGCCACAAGCGACGGCTCACAAACCACTGCAGCACGCAGCTTCGTCAGTTCCCCTTCGCTCATCATTGGATATTTTTTAAATAAAAATTGGGATACAGTCAATTCCAAAACGGCGTCTCCTAGAAATTCAAGCCTCTCGTTATCTTCATGAGGCTTTCTGCGATGCTCATTCACATAGGATGAATGCGTAAAGGCCTGTTTTAAAAGTTTTTCACTTTCAAATTGAATTCCAAGTTTGTCCTGAAACCCTTTAAATTTATTTTCCTTTGCGCGGATATTCCTTTTATCTCTTTCTCTTCCGTTGTTGCGCATGTTTTACTCCACCTTGCTCATAATGTAAAGATGATTTCGCATATAATTGTTGTCTTACTTAAAGAGCTCATATACAGACTACTAACAGTTTACAAAAAAAAACGCCTATAAAGCAAAAAAACTTCGCTTTATTCCAGCAGCTTCCTTGAAAGTATATCTTTTATTAAGTCTCTGTTAAACTAGGCTGTTGATTTTCGCTCCAGGCCCTTCGCTTTCCGCGGGGCTACAGGTGCTATAAATCAGCATTTACCTTTCAAACAGCCATTTACATAATACATAAGAAAGCCCCGTTTAATTAAACGGAGCTTCTTAACAAATCCAACAGTTACACTTGGCTATTTATGTAATTCACAGCGTCACCAACTGAAGCGATTTTTTCAGCGTCATCATCAGAAATCTCCATGTTGAACTCGTCTTCCAATTCCATTACTAATTCAACAACATCAAGGGAATCAGCACCTAGGTCATCTTTAAAAGATGCTTCCAAAGTTACTTGAGATTCTTCAACTCCCAAACGGTCAACAATAATTTTTGTTACACGTTCTAAAACATCTGCCATGCTCGTTCACCTCCCCTCAAGCAATTATAGATGATTTCATTTAAATAATAAATGGCTGCCAGCTTATTTAGAAAAATTTATCGCTGTACCATTAAAATTCCAAATACTTTCGCTTTAAAATAGCTTTGAACATCTAGGAAAAAGAACTATTTCAATGCAGTTCCAATCTACATGACCATTCCGCCATCAATATGCAGTGTCTGGCCAGTCATATAATTGCTGTCTTCAGACGCAAGGAATACGACCGCGCGGGCAATATCTTTCGGCTCACCAAAACGCGCAAGCGGAATCTGCTTTAGCATTTCAGCCTTTACTTCCTCATTCAGCTTATCTGTCATATCAGTTGTAATAAAGCCTGGCGCGATAGCATTAACGGTAATCCCTCTAGATGAAAGTTCCTTTGCAGCCGTCTTCGTCAAACCGATTACCCCGGACTTTGCTGCTACATAATTGGCTTGTCCTGCATTTCCGCTTACCCCGACAATGGAAGAAATATTGATGATTCTGCCGCTGCGCTGCTTCATCATCTGTCTGGTCACCGCTTTTGTACAAAGGAAAACGCCTTTTAGGTTAATGTTGATAACATCATCCCATTCGGACTCTTTCATTCTCATTAATAGATTATCCTTTGTTATACCCGCATTATTAACAAGTATGTCAAGCTTTCCAAAACGTTCTACAGTTTCTTTCACCATTTCATTGACTGAATCAGAGTTTGATACATCCGATTGGATCGCGAATGCTTCTCGTCCCATCGCTTTTATTTCGTCAACCAATGCCAGCGCCTTTGCTTCACTTCCAGCATAATTGACTGCAACTGATGCGCCTTCCCTCGCTAGTTCATAGGCGATTTCACGCCCAATGCCCCTGGAGGCCCCTGTTACAAGTGCAACTTTTCCTTCTAGTCTCATTTTGTTTCCTCCTTCAAAGCAGCGACTGCTGCGGCACAAGTTTCCTCGTCATATATTGCGAATGTCCGTGCTGAGCGGTCCACTTTTTTAACTAATCCTGAAAGGACTTTCCCTGGACCGATTTCAATGAAAGTATCAACGCCAAGCTCAAGCATCTTTGCTATTGAGTCTTCCCATAGAACTGGGGAATAAAGCTGTTCGATCAATCTCTTCTTGATTTCGGCTGCATCCAGCATCGGCAGTGCAGTTACATTGCCAATAACCGGGACATCTGCATGTTGGAGAGAAATGCTGTCAAGCACAGCTTCGAATCTTTCAGCAGCTGGCTTCATAAGTGAAGAATGGAACGGTCCGCTTACATCAAGTGGAATCACACGCTTCGCTCCGCCTTCCTTTGCCTTAGCAGAGGCTTCCTCTACACCTTTTTTGGATCCTGAAATCACGATTTGTCCTGGGCAGTTCAAGTTAGCAAGCTGTACAGGATATCCGTCCGCAGTAACAGTTTCAGTAACATCCATTAGCTTCTCGCGGTCCATCCCGAGAACAGCTGCCATTGTTCCCTCACCGTTTGGGACCGCCTCTTCCATAAACTCGCCGCGTTTGCGGACGGCGTATACCGCATCTTCAAATGATAAGGCACCTGAAGCGACTAAAGCGGAATATTCTCCAAGGCTGTGTCCAGCGGTATAATCAGGTTTTATTCCGTACACGCTAAAATGATTCAGAATCGCAATACTTGTCGTAAGCAATGCCGGCTGAGCATTCGTAGTCAGTGTCAGCTTTTCCTGAGGACCTTCGAAAATTAAGCTGCTTAAACTTTCGCCAAGAACCGAGTCGGCTTTTTTGAATGTTTCAGAGACTGACTCGTCTTTCGCCGCTAGAGCTTGTCCCATCCCTACAATTTGCGAGCCCTGTCCTGGAAACAAAAACGCGATTTTTCCCATGAAAGATTCCCCTTTACTCTTATAGTTTTATCCCATCGCTCTTTTCGATTGCTGCTTTGATGGTTCCGGAAACATCATTTTCAACCATTTCCCTTGCCTGGCGAATGGAATTGAATACTGCGTTCGCATCAGATGATCCATGCGCTTTAATAACAGGAGCTTTAAGGCCGAACAAGCCAGCACCGCCATACTCCGTATAATCCATCTTATTCTTTAGAACTGCTAAATCCGGCTTTAGGACAGCAGCAGCCATTTTGCTTTTAAAACTTGAAGTAAGAGCAGTTTTCAACATCTTAAACACTGACATTGCCGTTCCTTCGATTGTCTTTAAAACCATATTTCCAGTAAAGCCATCTGCTACAACAACATCAGCTGCACCATCTAATAGGTCCCTTGATTCTACATTGCCGATGAAGTTAATGTCTGCATCCTTTAGCAATTCGAATGTGTTCCTGACAAGTTCATTGCCTTTTTTCTCTTCTGTTCCGATATTCAGCAGTCCTACACGAGGGCTGGAGATTCCTCTGGCCTTTTCACTGTAAATTGAGCCCATGATCGCATATTGGACAAGGTGTTCAGGCTTAGCATCAGCATTCGCGCCAACATCAAGAAGCAGGAAGCCTTCTCCGTTTACTGTCGGAAGTGTTGGTGCAAGAGCAGGACGTTCAATACCTTCAATCCGTCCGACAATAAATAGACCTGCCGCCATCAATGCTCCCGTATTTCCAGCAGAAATGCAGGCATCGGCATGGCCATCAGCAACCTGCTGTGCTGCAAGAACCATGGATGCTGTCTTCTTTCTCCGCACCGCCCTAACTGGCTCATCTGTTCCAAGGATCACTTCTTCTGTATGGAGAATTTCGATCCTCTCTTCATTCGTCAAGTGTTCCCTGATTTTCTTCTCGTCTCCTACAAGGACGATATGTACATCTTTATAATTCTCGATTGCTTTCATTGCTCCGAGGACGATTTCTTTTGGTGCGTGATCTCCGCCCATAGCGTCTACTGCAAGCCTCATTGCTTTCATCCCTTACTTTTCATTTTTAGATCGATACATTTCAAAGTCACCCTTAAACACGAGCTCATTGTTCACATAGCTCAGTACTTCTACTATGGTCCTGCCGTTGTCGCTGTCAATATTGGTGACTCTTGCTTTGGCAATTACTCGCTCACCCTCTTTTACCGACCTGGTGAACTGGATATTCGCCTTCGCCGTAAGCGCCAATTCATCATTGATGACTGCAACAGCCAGCGAATTTGCCTGAGCAAATAAATGATGACCCCTTGCGATCTTATTGCGCTTAAACACATGTTCTCTTTTTATGTCAAGAATCGAAATTGCACTTTTATCTAGTTCTATATCAATAATCTCACCAATTACTTCTTCAAGAGGCAGGGAACGGACTTCATCTTCGAAACGTTTTTCAGCAACGTTCTTTATTCTTTCCCTTAATTCTGGGATTGATAATTCAAGTCGGTCCAGCCTGATTGTCTGTATGCTGACTGTGAATTTTTCAGCCAGCTCTTCATCAGTGATAAATGGATTATCTTTTATCGTTTCAGTCAACATAGACTGTCGATCTTTTTTGTTACGCTTCATTACTTCTCACACCGCCCGAGCTATTAAGACTAGGTACTAATAGTAGTATATATACTATGAAATAGGATTGCAAGAAAAAATATACTGATGCTTTAATCCATGAAAGCTAATACCAAGAAAAATAGCAGATCCAAGCAGGATCTGCTCAGGCTATAGCCAAACTCTGAAAATCAAGGTTGGCTATAGCTTTATTTAGGTGATCTATAATACTAGTCTGTTGATTCTCATTCTATGCACTTTGCTTTCCGCGGGGCTTCCGGTGATTGCGAGGGAGTCTTTGCGTCTTCAACTTCAATCAACCAACAGGGTTCCATCTTTGATCTGATCCTATTATTCTTAAATGATAGTATTATCGTTTAATCAAGCTTTTCACTTGCAAGCGCACCAGTCTCCTTCAGATATTCCCTGAGAGATTGGTACTTGTCAACTTGCCAAAAAGCAGATGATTGCACTAGCAATGTTGCGTCATTTCTTGCCGTTTCAAGGGCACGGTAGTCATGGACCATATCCGCTACCTTAAACTCCGGAAGTCCGCTTTGTTTTTTCCCAAAGAAATCCCCTGGTCCGCGAAGCTCAAGGTCCTTTTCACTTAGAACGAATCCATCATTTGTTTCGGACATGATTTTCATTCGTTCTTTCCCAACTTCGCTTTTTGGGTCCGCAAGCAAAATACAATAGGATTGATCGCTCCCCCTGCCAACTCGGCCTCTCAGCTGGTGGAGCTGCGCAAGGCCAAACCTCTCAGCATCATAAATCATCATGACAGTCGCATTTGGCACATTGACACCAACCTCGACAACTGTAGTCGAAACAAGGACTTGGACTTCATTTTCACTGAAAGCTTTCATCACTTGATCTTTT
This sequence comes from Bacillus sp. JJ1122, assembly GCF_036964885.1. Lineage (NCBI taxonomy): Bacteria > Bacillati > Bacillota > Bacilli > Caryophanales > Bacillaceae > Bacillus > Bacillus sp. JJ1122. The sequence continues at coordinate 310,327 of NZ_JBALQL010000001.1, forward strand.
TCATCAGAATGCAGGCGGCCGTGCATTAGGCCGACTTTGTAGCGATTTTGAAAATAAAAGCTTAAAGTGCTGTGGACATCGATGGCATTCTGGACATCCAGTTTATCGGATTCCTCTATCAATGGAGTAATAACATAGGCTTGCCTGCCTTTAGCCAGCTCTTTCTCCATAAAAGCGAGCACCCTTTCAAGCATTTCGTGTTTTGCCCAATAAGTTTCAATCGTCTTTCTTCCTGCCGGCATCTCGTCGATGACCGAAACATCCATCTCCCCGAACACGGTGATGGCAAGAGTCCTCGGGATCGGTGTGGCCGTCATGAACAGGACATCGGGATTTTCACCTTTTTCCCGTAACACACGCCTTTGTTCGACCCCAAAGCGATGCTGCTCATCAGTGATGACTAAGCCAAGGTTATTAAAATTGACCTCATCCTGTATCAATGCATGCGTACCAATTAAGACATGTATTTCTCCCTGCTTCAGAAGCTCAAGAATTTCCTTTCTTCGCTTTCCTTTTACAGAGCTTGTCAACAAGGCTGTTTTTACGCCATATGGCTCTAGCAGCTGATTCAATGATTGGGAGTGCTGCTCAGCCAGGATTTCCGTGGGCACCATTAATGCGCCCTGGTAGCCTGAAGTCTTCGCTGCATAGAGCGCGATAGCTGCGACGACTGTCTTACCTGAACCCACATCCCCTTGGAGCAGGCGATTCATGCGGTAAGGAGACTTCATGTCGCCAAGTATTTCATTAACTACACGTTTTTGCGCTCCTGTCAACGGGAAAGGCAATCCGTTGATGAACGACATTAGCTCGTCCAATTTATATGAAACTGCTATACCCGGAGACTGTTCACGCTCTATTTTTCTTAGCGACTGCATCTTCAGCTGGAACAATAGGAATTCCTCATATACGAATCTTCTTCTTGCCTGCTTCATCTCATCTGCCCCAGCAGGAAAATGCATGATTCTCAATGCTTCTCTTCGATTTAACAATTTATACTTCTGCAGCAGTTCAGCAGGAAGAATTTCAGTTATTTCATGACCAAATTGGGAAAAGGCCAGCTTGATCAGTCTTCTGATCGTTTTTACGGTCATTTTCCCTTTTACAGCATAAACTGGTTCAAAATCCTGGCTTTTCGCACTCTCTCCTACTGACATTTCACTTGCCGTAATCGTTTGTCGGTGCTGATCCCATTTCCCGGTAACAGTCACTGTTTCGTTTATTTTTATTTTTTGTTTTAAATACGGCTGATTGAAAAAGGTTGCGATGATAAGATACCGTCCCACAAGAAGCCTGACGGTAAGGCGGTTTTTCTTGCGTCCATAATAGACAAGAGAAGGTTCACTGTGAACCTTCCCCTCAACCGTTACTTTTTCGTCATGCTTGACCTCTGCCAAGTCCTTTAGGCGGTAATCTTCATAACGGTATGGGAAATACTCAAGCAAGTCACTGACAGACCTGATATTCATGTCTGAGAGTGTCTCTGCCATTTCATCGCCGATCCCTTTAACTGCCGTAACTGGCTGTTTCAGAATATCATTCACGTTTATCAAGCGGTATGCCGAAAATTTTGGCCTCAAGCTCCCGGCCTGTCGGTGTTGCCGCTAACCCTCCCTGCGCTGTTTCTCTAAGTGCGGATGGCATGGACTGGCCGATTTTATACATGGCATCGATGACCTCGTCACAAGGTATCCTGCTCGTAATCCCTGCGAGCGCCATATCAGCCGCAACCATTGCATTCGCGGCTCCCATCGCGTTCCTTTTCACACACGGAACTTCAACAAGGCCTGCAACTGGATCACAGACTAATCCCAGCATATTTTTGAGAGTAATCGCCATCGCCTCTGCACATTGTTCTGGTGTGCCACCCGCCATTTCAACTATTGCAGCAGCAGCCATCCCTGAAGCTGAACCAACCTCAGCCTGACATCCGCCTTCTGCGCCTGAAATCGAGGCATTGTTTGCAACTACATAGCCAAAAGCACCTGCTGTAAAAAGGAAAGAAACCATCTGTTCCCTTGTAGGATTCAATTTGCTTTTTACGGCAAATAAAGTTCCCGGTACGACACCGGCAGAGCCAGCTGTGGGCGTTGCACAAATTGTTCCCATCGCTGCATTCACTTCATTTGTAGCCACAGCTTTGCTGACAGCATCCAAAATCGTTTCACCAGAAAGGAAATTTCCTTTTTCAATATATTGTTGAAGGAGGACAGCATCCCCGCCTGTAAGACCAGAATGTGATTTAACACCTTTAATGCCTCTCTCGACAGCCTGCTCCATGACAGTCAGGTTCCGGTCCATCATCGCAAGGACCTCTTCCCGGCTCCGTCCAGTCACTTCTACCTCTTGTTCAATCATCAATTCGGATATCTTTTTATTCTTACTGGTAGCTAGCTCCACTATTTCTGCTACATTTCTAAACATATTAGCCTTCCCTCCTAATCCTGCAAATTAGTCGACAATCTTTGTGACCTGCAAAACATTCGGCAGCTGTTCTAATTGTTTAATGACGTGATCGTCGATATTATGATCTACCTCAATAGTCATCAACGCCATTTTCCCTTTTTCCTTGCGCGAAACTTCCATATGGCCAATGTTGATTTCTTCCTTGGCAAGAATGTTTGAAACCGCGGCAATCGCTCCGTGCCGGTCATTATGAACAACGAGGATGGCCGGATGGTGACCTGACAGCTTTAATTCAAAGCCATTCAGCTCAATGATTTCAATTTTTCCGCCACCAATCGATATACCTACTAGCTCTTGTTCTCCCTGATCATCGCCAATAAGTACCCGGGCCGTATTGGGATGGTCGGTAATGGCTTCTTCTTCAATAAACTTTATTTTCATTCCAGAGTTTTCAGCAATCTCAATCGCCTTGATGATTCGCTCATCATAGGTATCGAAATCAAGCAGGCCTCCGATCATCGCCACATCAGTTCCATGGCCTTTATAAGTCTTGGCGAAAGATCCATAGAATGAAATCGTGGCCCATTTTGGCTCCCTGCCAAATAAGCTTCTTGCCACACGTCCAATTCTGGCTGCTCCAGCAGTATGGGAGCTTGATGGACCGATCATTACTGGCCCGATTATGTCGAATACACTTTTGTATTTCATCCCGCACACTCCCTTACCCATATTGTTAAAGGAAATCTGTTAAAAAGGAAAAAACATTTATACATAACGAAATAGAAGGGTATTCCCCTTCTATTCCTTAGTAACATATTATAATTTTATTTGTCCAGCTGGAGTTCATTACAGCTTGATAAAATTAAAACAGACATTTTTATTCAATCGCAAAGATAAAGGCATATAATGGCTGTTCTCCATTATGAACCTCGATTTCAACATCTTCAAATTCATTTTCAACAAACTTGATAATAGAGTCGACATCTTCGTCTGAAGCGTCTTCCCCTTTAAGGATTGTCAGGATTTCTGAATCTTCATCAAGCATTTGGCTTAAGAGGTCTTTCGCCGCCTTAACTTTATCCTGGTCCTTCAGAACAATTTTACCATCAGCAATACCCATGAAATCACCTGTTGAGATTTCAAGGCCATCGATGCTTGTGTCGCGAACTGCGTAAGTCAGCTGGCCTGTTTTTACATGTTGCATCGCTTCAGTCATGGTGTCTTTGTTTGCAGAGCTGTCTGCAGAAGGGTTAAATGACAACAATGCAGTCATTCCCTGAGGCACCGTCTTGGAAGGGATAACAACTACTTCTTCTTCTGCAACCTCAGCAGCCTGTTCAGCAGCCATGATGATATTTTTATTGTTAGGCAGGATGATCACTTTTCTGGCGTTGACTTCCTTGATCGCCTTGACGATATCTTCTGTACTTGGGTTCATCGTCTGGCCGCCTTCAATTACAGCGTTCGCACCAATACTGCGGAAGAGCTCGGCAATTCCTGAGCCCATTGATACAGCTACGACTCCGTATTCCTGCTTTTCTTTCTTTGGCTGGTTACCCTCTGTACGAAGTGGTGTTGTTGATTCACCAACGATATTTGAATGCTGCTGGCGCATGTTTTCAATTTTCATGTTGATGAGACTTCCATATTTTTGGCCATAAGTAAGTACTTCACCAGGCTGCTCAGAGTGGATATGAACTTTTACGACCTCGTCATCCGAAATGACTAATAAAGAATCACCATATTTGCTCAAGTCCTGACGGAAATTTTCTTCAGAAAAAGAATTTTCCCCTTCAAGCCTTACCATGAATTCAGTACAATAGCCGAATTCAATATCCGCTGTATTCATATGGCTCTGTACACTTTTGTGGTGTTCAGCGCTGACAAGATCATTCATATTAGGCATTGTTGCCGGAGAATCCGGAAGCTTTTCTCCTTTTAGTTCGGCAAGGAATCCTTCATAGACAAACACAAGTCCCTGACCGCCACTATCTACTACTCCAACTTCCTTCAGCACAGGCAGCAAATCTGGAGTACGATTGAGTGATGCTTTCGCTTCTTTAAGAACCTCTTCCATCAGCCCGATCAAGTCTTCGTGAGTTTTGGATACGGCAACAGCATGCTTGGCAGCATCCTTCGCCACTGTTAAAATCGTGCCTTCAACAGGCTTCATAACAGCCTTATACGCTGTTTCCACACCTGCATTCAATGCAGCAGCAAATTCAAGAGATGTAATGGTTGGCTTGGCTTCAATAGCCTTCGCAAAACCGCGGAACAATTGGGACAGGATTACTCCAGAGTTTCCTCTCGCTCCCATAAGCAAGCCTTTTGCCAGGGCAGACCCTACCTTGCCAATATGCTCTTGTACATTACTTTTTACTTCCTTAGCTCCGGAAGTCATCGATAAATTCATATTTGTTCCTGTATCACCATCAGGAACAGGGAAGACGTTCAACGCGTCGACATACTGGGCATTAGCAGCCAAATGATTGGCTCCCTGTATCACCATCTCCGCAAAACGTTTTCCGTCTAGAACTTTAATAGACACAAATCTTTCCTCCTCACTACGGGTTCGTTACACGAACTCCCTGAACGTAAATATTGACCGAGTCAGCTGCCAGCCCGACTGTTTTATCAAGGGTATATTTCACCTTAGACTGGACATTGTGGGCAACCTCGGAAATTTTCGTTCCATAGCTCACAATAATATACATATCAATATGTACTTCTTCGTTTTCCTGGCGAACGATGACACCGCGAGTGAAATTTTCCCTGCGCAGAATATCTGTTAATCCGTCTTTGATCTGATTCTTTGAAGCCATCCCGACAATACCATAACAATCAACTGCTGCACCGCCTGCAATCGTTGCAATGACATCATTTGATATATCAATTTGCCCGTACTTCGTTTTAAGCTCGATGGACATGAATCGTTCCCCCTTTGGAAAAATAGCTATATGCTACAGTTATTTTACTATAAGCCAATCAATTTTTAAAGTTATTCTGCCCTGCCACTTATTATTCAGCAAGAATCTTAAGTATATGTCAAGGTTTTTTTCTTTATAGCTTTCGCCAGAACTATTGCAAATGCCAAATTTCTATGATAAATTATTAAAGTATGTCAGAAATAAGGTTATCCTGTTAAATTCGCAGTTCTGACGATATGCAAATAATTGCAGCAAAAAATAGTTACAGCTTTTGTTAGTTAGGAGGGAAATCATATGCCACGTAAATGTGTAGTAACTGGTAAATCAACTCGTTCTGGTAACGCACGCTCCCACGCAATGAACGCTAACAAGCGTACATGGGGTGCTAACCTTCAAAAAGTACGTATTCTTGTAGACGGTAAGCCTAAGCGTGTTTGGGTATCTGCAAGAGCTCTAAGATCAGGTAAAGTTGAACGCGTATAATTAAAAACCGCAAATGTTCAGGATACCTCAGGGCACCTTGGACAGATGCACGGCATCCTTATGGGTGCCTTTTTTTGTTTCTTACAGTTCTTTTCGTAAGCTTTGTGTTAAAAAAGAGTAAAAACCGGTACTTGGTTTTTTTCGTGTATTCATCTAATACTAATTCAGAACTATTTGCAAAAAGAGCACCGAACCCTTTAAGAAAACGGGTGAAAGTAGATGTACGAAAAGCAGCAATCAATACGAAAAATTTTTAATAGCCATCACTACCTTTTTTATTACCCACATAAAGCCCGGGAGGTTCTCCTGCTCATTCTTCCCAAAATTGCGCAAAATAATAGCACCCTGTCCCCAGGGCGCCAAATCCATACACATATTAATGTTTCAAGTTTAGCTGTTTTTCCTGCTAATGATTCATTAATCCTTTTTAAAAGCACCTAACATCGCCCGTACGAGGCCACCTAAAAATTTAGGCAGTTTGATTGTATAGAATCTCATACCGTCCCTCCTCACCATCTCTCGCAAACAAGTCTTCTCTTTGTATCCCTACTAGTATATTCGGGAGTGTACAAAATTTGCTTAATCTGTTCTCGCATCGATTGTTGTTTTAAGTATGATGACCTCTTCCCGCATTCTAATTGATTTCATGCTCTTTTCGAGTTCCTCAAAGAAGAATACAATAAGGTGCTAAAGCAGCAAATTACGAAATGTGCTTTGCAGCAGACTTTTCAATCCCTGCTCCTTACAACTAATAATATGCCTTCAGAAAATGAAAAAGTACCATGACCTCTAATAAGTTCATTACTAATACATAGTGTCGATCCCATAGGAATATGACAGTCATTTAAAGGATATTTGAAATTTTCAAGCGTCATCCCCAAGATTTCAGGCGTTACTGGAAGGAATGAAATATATTTAAAATCAGTTATCATTTCAACGTTATAGGTACCGGGTTTTTTTATAAATAAAATATTATTTTTATCAATAATCTCTGTTTGGATGTCAATCTCCTTGTTCAGCGGCTTTGTCAAAAGCTGGACATTTGCCATCAGGTGGTCCAGCCTGCCGCCTGTCGCACCAAAGATCATGATAGAATCCGGATTTTGCGCTATTGCCCAATTTAAGGCGAGTTCCATATCGGTTTCATCTTTTTCCGGCTTAAACTTCTTAAGATGCTCAACTTCCATTTCTATTTTCGCCATCTCTTCCTCTGACACGGAATCAAAATCTCCAAAGGCCATAGAAGGCTTGATTCCCGCATTCAGCAAATAGAACACACCCCTGTCAATCCCAACCCATTCCACATCTCTGCCATCAAAAGCCAGCAGATCTGGAATCAAGTTTAATGGTCCTCCGGCTACAAGATTAATTTTCATTGTTTTTTCTCCTTATACAAAGCTAGACACGTATGATTCAATAATTATGGCTCTGTTAAACAAGGCTGTTGATTTTCGTTCCAGGCGCTTCGCTTTCCGCGGGGCTGGCGCTGAGCCCGCAGGACATTGATTTGCTTCCTCGAACCTGCCCACGCACGATGGAAATGCGTTAGCATTTTCGGAGGAGTCTTCGTGCCTTCCACTACAATCAACAGGCTTATAAAAACAATATTCAGCTATAACAGAGCCATAATGATAACTATATACCTGGTCTTTCCTGACGATAACACGGTTTCTAAATTGGCCGCTGCTAAAATTTGCGCTCTGTCGCTTCTATTTGTTCTCATTACGGTTACCGTTCAATAAATCCAAAAGTTTCTCTAAAGAAAAGCCAGCCGGTCAACCGGCTGGCTTTTAAATTATTGCTTTAACCTGGCAATTGCAGCTGCCCGGTCTTCCTTATTGAAGACTGCCGAACCGGCTACAAGTACTGTTGCGCCGGCTTCTACACAAAGCTTGGCAGTTTCTTCATTTACTCCGCCATCAACTTCAATTTCAAGATTTGGGTTCACCTCATCTGCCATTTCCTTTACCTGCCTAATTTTCGGAAGAACAGAAGAGATGAATTTTTGGCCGCCAAACCCTGGGTTCACTGACATAAGCAGAACCATGTCCAGATCCTCAATGATATGTTTCAAGCTTTCCACTGGTGTTGCCGGATTGATGACGACACCGGCCTTGACACCTGTCGATTTAATCAATTGGATGGTTCTGTGCAAATGTCTGGATGCTTCCACATGAACCGTAATGTAATCTGCACCCGCCTTGGCAAAAGCTTCAATATACTGATCAGGATTTTCAATCATTAAATGTACATCAAGCGGCAACTTAGTAACAGGACGGATTGCTTCCACAATAAGCGGGCCGATCGTAATATTTGGCACAAAATGGCCATCCATTACATCAACATGGATATAATCTGCTCCGCCCGCCTCGACATCCTTTATTTCATTGCCAAGCCTGGCAAAGTCTGCTGACAAAATTGAAGGTGCTATTTTCACCATGATTAGTACCTCGGCTTTCTATCCTTTATTTCTAATAAAAAGTCCTTATAATGCTCATACCTGTATTCAGGCAGAGTTCCGGCTTCAACCGCTGCTTTTACAGCACATTTAGGCTCTGCCATATGAAGACAGCCTCGAAACTTGCATGATTCACTGATTTCGTAAATGTCCGGAAAACAGGAGTTCAGTTCTTCAGCGTCAATTTCGATAAACTCTAATGAACTAAAACCAGGGGTATCCGCAACAAGTCCATTATTTATTGTGATTAACTCTACGTGTCTTGTTGTATGCTTTCCCCGTCCCAGATGGGATGAGATATCATCTGTTTTTAATTCCAGGTCTGGGCGGATCGCGTTAAGTAGGGAGGACTTCCCAACACCCGACTGACCTGCAAAAACTGAGATTTTCCCTTCAAGATGGGGACTTAACTCCTCCAGACCTGAAGATGTTTCAGATGAGGTAAAGATAACCTCATATCCCGCTTTGCGGTAATCAGCAGCAAATGATTCAAGCCGCTTTTTTTGCTCTTTTGAAGTTAAATCCATTTTCGTAATACAGATGAGTGGCTGGATATGGTTGTACTCAACTAACACCAGGAACCGGTCAAGCAGGGCAGTGCTGAAATCAGGTTCAACCGCTGAAAAAACAAGGATTGCCTGGTCTACGTTGGCAATTGGAGGGCGGACCAGTTCATTCTTCCGCCCTTTCACCTCAAGAATATAACCCTCGGTATTATTGTCTGCCTGGAAAACGACCTCATCCCCTACCAGCGGATTCACTTTATTCTTTCGGAACACACCACGTCCACGGCATTGAACGATTCCATCCTTGTTTGCAACATAATAAAACCCGCTCAGCGCCTTAATGATTTTGCCTTCAGGCATAGCAACACTCCCTGTCTGTTAGTCTTTTGGATAATCAACCGCATTCTCCTCGATGACTGATCCGTTACTCATTACTTTATAATAGGCTTCTCCACCAGGTTCGATATTAAATTTCAAAATACGGGTTGTATCTTCCAGTATTTTCAAAGTTTCTGCTGGAACATTTTCATCATGATCTAAATCACTAATGAAAATTTGGACCTCTTGCGGCTGTCCAGCTAAAGTCGTATCGTAAGGAATGTTAATAGTATGCTCCACACTTTTTGGAAGCTCTTCAATTCCCAGTGAAATGACAACTTTTACCGTGCTGCCCTTCTTCAATTGAGTTCCCGGTGCCGGATCCTGAGAAATGACCTCTCCCTTTGGGAATTTGTCATTGTACTCTTCTGTTGACTCAATCTCGAGTCCGTAAGTATCCTCGTACACTTGAAGCCCCTTTTGGTTGGACCCAATGAGATCTTCAAGAGTAATTAGCTCAGGTCCGAGGCTGACGGTGAATTTAATAATAGTTTCCTCAGGAATCACCGATTCGCCATCAGGAGGGTATTGGTCCAGAATGGTTCCTGGCTCACTATCATCATGCTCTCCGGTCTTTTCGATATCCTTAAAGTTTTTATTTTCGAGAAGCGGTACTACATCATCGTATAATCGCCCGCGGTAATCCGAAAGCTCCAGTTCCTCTTTACCGGAACTGATATAAAGATCAATTTCATTGCCTTCCTTGATCATCTTACCAGCTTTTGGATTCGTCTTTATGATTAGACCTTCCTCTACTTCTTCATCGCTGATTTCTTTCTGCTCCCCAATTGTAAAGCCGGCAGCCATCAATTGTGCGACTGCCTCTTCAAGTTCCATTCCGCTTACTTCGGGAACTTCAACCTCTTTTGGCCCGAACAAATCAGGCCCCATTGTCACTGCGATAATTCCTGCAGCTGCAATCAGTAAAAATAATAAAGTTAAGATAATCGGCCATTTCTTGCTTTTCTTTTTAACTGGCTTTGACTGGTTGGTTTTGTCAGTAGTAACAGGCTGTTCTTTCCTGACAATCGTTTCATCCATGTTATGGAACGGTCGATCGTTCGTTATGATAGGTATTGCCTTTGTTGCTTCATCATCAACAGGAATGGAAAATCGCCCTTCATTTTGGCGGTTGGCATCAAGCGCAGTCCGCAAATCATCTTCCATTTCATCTACATTGTCATATCTATGGAAGGGATCCTTAGCCGTAGCCTTTAAAACAATATTTTCCACACTTTGAGGAATTTGCGGGTTCCATCGCTTTAAAGAAGGCGTTTCAGATTGCAAATGTTTCAGTGCAATTGAGACAGCTGACTCTCCAGAGAATGGCAGCCTGCCTGTAAGCAGCTCAAACATAACGATCCCGATCGAATAAATATCCGACTTTTTATTTGCCATCCCACCTCTTGCCTGTTCAGGGGAAAGATAATGAACAGATCCAAGCACCGAATTTGTCTGGGTAATGCTAGTGGCACTCAAGGCCATAGCAATACCAAAGTCCGTGATCTTCACTGTTCCACTACTATCAATCAATATATTGTGCGGCTTTATGTCCCGATGGACGATATGGTTATGATGGGCATGCGAAATCGCTGAAGTCAGCTGCTTCATAATATCCAGTGCTTCCTGTACCGGGACCGGAGCATGCTGCTGTATGTATTGTTTAAGCGTCTGCCCGTCAACATATTCCATTACTATATAGTATAGCCCATCCTCTTCTCCCACATCATAAATACTGACAATGTTTGGGTGAGCAAGACTCGTAGCCGATTGAGCTTCCCTGTGGAATCTGCGGATAAATTCTTCATCATTGGCAAAATCCAGACGCAGCATTTTGACAGCGACATCTCTATCAAGAATCATGTCGTGGGCTAGATAGACATTCGCCATACCGCCGCCGCCAATCATATCCAATATTTTATAGCGTCCGCTGATTCTTTTACCGATAATCATTTTCTTCACCTGCCCTCGTTGAATTCCTGATATTCGACGATAGCAAGAGTGATATTATCTTCGCCGCCGTATTGGTTGGCCCTTTTGATAAATTCTGCTGCCTTCTCTTCCAAAGGCAGTTCATTCTTAATGACACTCTCCATTTCCTCAAGGCCAACCTTATTAGATAGACCGTCTGAACATAGGAGTAATGCATCGCCTTCTTCAAAGATAATCGTTTTTAAATCCATTTCTACGGATTCCTCAGTACCTAGTGCTCTTAACAGCACATTTTTCCGCGGATGATGCTCGGCGTCTTCCTTTGTGATTTGGCCTGAACGAACAAGCTCGTTGACAAGTGAATGATCCTCAGTCAATTGCTTGAAACCCGACTCGTTCAATAAATAGCAGCGGCTGTCACCGATATTCACGACTGTTGCAAAAATATTTGTGCAGATGGCACCAACTACAGTCGTCCCCATGCCTTCGCACTCTGTATTAAATAAAGAATGCTGGAATAATTGCTTATTAACTTCTAATACCGCTTCTTTGAGCCATTTTTCTGCTTCTTCTGCTGTATGTATCTTAGATGATTGTTCCCAGAGGCTTTTTAAATGTTTGATTGTCATATCACTGGCAACATCTCCTGCACGGTGGCCGCCCATGCCATCTGCTACGATGGCAAGGCGCTGCCCGTCAGAATTGATAAAGATGCCGCCGTTGTCCTCATTATGCAGACGAACTTTTCCCCTGTCCGTCATGAAAACAGCCTTCATCTTTTCACCTCGTCTCTTCTTTTCTTTCCTTAGCTCGAAGTTGTCCGCATGCCGCTTCAATGTCATGCCCTTGTTCTCTTCTAATTGTAACATTCACACCCCTGTCACGGAGCGTGCGTTCGAATTGAAAGATCTGGCTTTTCGGCGTCCTTACGTAATCTCGCTCCGGAACATAATTTACAGGAATCAAATTGATATGGCACTTAAGACCCTTTACCAGGTTTGCAAGCTCTTCAGCATGCTCTACCTGATCATTGACACCGCCAAATAATCCATACTCAAAGCTGATCCTTCTGCCCGTTTTATTTACGTAATAACGGACCGCATCCATAAGATCAGGAAGTTTGTACGCACGGTTGATTGGCATTAGCCTGCTTCTAAGCTCCGAATTCGGTGCATGCAGGGAGATTGCGAAATTGATCTGCATATTCTCATCCGCAAATTGATAAATCTTTGGGATGATTCCGCTTGTAGATACGGTGATATGGCGTGCACCAATATTCAGGCCTTTTTCATGGTTGACGATCTTCAAGAATGAAAGCATATGGTCATAGTTGTCAAACGGCTCGCCGATTCCCATGATGACAATAGAACTTACTCTTTCATCAGTTTCGTCTAATGCCTGTTGTACTTTTACGACCTGGGCAACGATTTCTCCTGCTTCAAGATTTCTTTTTAATCCGCCAAGCGTTGAAGCACAGAATGTACAGCCAATCCGGCACCCGACCTGAGTCGTAACACAGACTGAGTTTCCATACTCATGCCTCATCAGTACGGTTTCAATTGAAACGCCATCATGCAGCTCAAACAAAAATTTAATTGTTCCGTCAGAAGATGTCTGCTGAATGATTGTACTTAATGTTGTCAGCACAAAATGCTGATCAAGCTTGTCTCTTAATTCCTTAGAAAGATTGGACATGTCCTCGAATGAAACAGCTCTCTTTTTATAGAGCCAGTCAAAGATCTGTTCAGCTCTAAATGGTTTTTCGTCTTGCTCCTTCAGCCAATTTTTCAGTTCTTCTAGCTGAAGTGAATAAATGGACTGTTTACCTGTATTTTCTGTTTTGACATTTCTCGTTGAATTTTCCTGTTCCATGTTATTCTACCTTCTTTCTTAAACAAGCAATATAGAATCCATCAGAGCCAAAATCCTGCGGAAGAATCTGAACATCAAATCCATTGATCAATGGTTTGATTGCTTCCGGCATTCTTTTCGCAAATTCAAGATCTCCTTCAAATTCATGATGCTCAAGCAAAAATTTATTCACGACTTCTTGATTCTCTTCTTCATCAACAGTACAAGTGCTATATACTAGTGCGCCTCCCGCTTTTAGCAGTGGTGCTACTGATTGTAGCAATGAAAGCTGAATGGACTGAAGCTGGGTTAAATCATTCTCTTTTTTAGTATACTTCATATCGGGTTTACGTCTCATTACACCTAGACCAGAACATGGAGCATCGAGCAGAATCCGGTCGACAGATTCCTTTTCAAAATGCTCTGCAGCTTGCCTGCTGTCCATTTTCTTAGCTTCAATGTTTTCTAATCCAAGACGTTCGGCATTTTTAACAATGAGCTTAACTTTGTGCTCATGAAGATCTAGAGAGATTACTTTCCCGCTGTTGCCAAGCTTTTCAGCTATGTGTGAAGATTTCCCCCCTGGAGCTGCACAAGCATCGAGGATAACTTCTTCTTCTTTGATATCAAGTGCATGCGCAACCAGCATGGAACTTTCATCCTGGATCGTCAACAATCCATATTTGAAGGCCTTTGAAGATGCGAGGTTCCCGCGCAGACATTTGATTGCTTCTGGTAAGATCGGACTTGGTTCAACTTCAAAGCCTTCGTCCACAAGCAAATCAAGGCACTCTTCACGAGATATTCTTGTCAAATTGACTCTTGCCGTTTGCAGAGGGGCTGTCAGGTTCACCTCACACATTTCACGTGTTTTTTCAATTCCGAATTGGCTGACCCATCTCTTGACGAGCCATAATGGATGGCTTGTCACAATTGATATTTTTTCTGCAGGGTCTGTTATGCTATCCAAGCTCGGCAGCCCTTTTCTCTGGATACTTCGAAGAACTCCATTCACAAGGCTCGCTATGCCTTTATGACCGCGGCGCTTAGCGATTTCTACGGCTTCGAATATGGCAGCTCTGTCAGGAATTTTATCTAGGTACACCATCTGATAAACCGTCATGCGAAGCAGATTGATGACCCAGCTTTGCAGCTTCTTATTATCCTCAATAAAAGGTTTAAGGTAAAAATCGAGAGTCATCTTCCGCTGGAGTGTGCCATAGACCAATTCAGTCAGCAGCCCAATATCAATAGGGTTGATTTCATTTTTTTCAATTGCGCTGTTCAGCAGCAAATTGCTGTATGCCTGATTCTTTTCAACCGTCTCCAACAATTGGACTGCTGCGTCCCTTACATTTTTCTTTTTACTCATCTTGATCTCCTAACTTAAGTCCAGGCTCGATGCTCGAACCTGCACCAAGCAAAAACTGCCTTGCATCCATTTTCTTCTTGCCCGCAGGCTGCAGCTCAGTTATTTTTATTCCAGTTTCATTCCCAGCAGCGACAATGAAACCATCCTCTTCTAGTTTAACAATCGTTCCTGGCTCCTGGTTTCCTGAATGGGGTGACTTTTCGGATCCCCATATTTTCAGTACCGCACCATTCATGGTCGTATATGCAACTGGCCATGGATTCATGCCGCGGATATGGTTATAAATTTGTTCTCCCGGCTTCTTCCAGTCAATTTTCTCCTGTTCACGTTTAATGTTCCATGCAAATGTTGCCTCTTCATCTTTTTGAGGGACAGGTGCAAGCTCACCTTTTAACAGCTTTGGAATAGTTTCTGATAATAAGTCAGCACCTGCAGCACTCATTTTATCATGAAGCGTTCCAACCGTATCTGTATCAGTTACCGGCACCGAAATTTGTGTAAGAATATCACCAGCATCCAGTTTTTCAACCATATACATAATCGAAATACCTGTCTTTTCTTTCCCCTGAATGATTGCGTAATGAATCGGCGCACCGCCGCGAAGCTCTGGGAGCAACGAAGCATGGACATTAATACATCCATATTTTGGAGCCTCAAGTAATTGTTTTGGCAAAATCTGTCCAAAGGCTGCCGTCACAATTAAATCCGGCTCCAATGCAAGAATTTTATCCAGTTCTTCCTGCTGGCGAATTTTTTCCGGCTGATAAACAGGGATGTCATGCTTCAGTGCCTCTGACTTAACAGGAGGGGGTGTCAGCACTCGTTTCCTGCCAACCGGACGGTCAGGCTGGGTAACTACGGCGATCACATTATATCCGTCATCAATCAGCCTTCTTAAAACAGGAACAGAAAAATCCGGTGTTCCCATGAAAACTATTTTTGTCATTCCTGGTTCAGCTCCTCTAATTCAGCTTCTTCCAAATACCTAGTTACCTTTGAGGTAAATAACACTCCATGCAAATGGTCGATTTCATGCAGGATTGCCCTGGCCAGAAATTCTTCAGCTTCTATTTCAAAGCTTTTGCCTTTACGGTTTTTCGCTTTGACTTTTACATAATTTGGACGTGTGACTTGGCCATATAAACCAGGAAAGCTTAAACAGCCTTCAGGTCCTGTCTGTTGGCCGCTTGTTTCAATGATTTCCGGATTGATCAGTTCAATCGTTCCATGCTCATCTTCAATATCAACAATCGCAATTTGCTTATTTATATCTATTTGCGGAGCAGCCAGGCCAACTCCATCAAATTCAATCATTGTATCATACATATCATCCAGCAGTTTTGCGAGCTTTTTATCAAAAACTGTAACCATTTCGCATTCCTGCTCCAAAATATCTGCCGGGTAGTTAACTATTTTACGTACTGCCAAAATAAATCCTCCAATAAATCCATTAAATATTTTAATCGTTTGGCTATTAAATTAGCGCTGTAAAACAAGGCTGTTGATTTTCGTTCCAGGCGCTTCGCTTTCCGCGGGGCTGGCTCTGAGCCTCCTCGACGCTTCGCTACTATCAACAGGTGCTGAGATATGCATCTTTTAGATAGCCAATCGTTTAAATCTTAGTTTGTTCAAGAGCCTTTTACCGTAAACTTCATGTTTTTCAGCAAATATAAAACCTGATTAATCGGGGCATCCAGGTCTTTTACATCAAGATATAGGGGTTGAGATCGACGGAAATTTGCAGTCCTTCTTTCCCCATCTCCTGCTGGTAATGATCGAGAATTGCCTTTAGCGCCTTATTCAGGTCTGGTTCCTTTTTGTATTTTATCAAACATTGATACCGATATCTATCGTTGATACGTGGAATCGGGGATGCGACTGGCCCCAGGACGACCGCTTCCCTCGAAAGCCTGGAAGAAATGAATTTAGCTATCTTTTCAGTGACAGACACCACCTTCATTAACTCCTGGTGGCTGACTGTGACCAGTGAAAGATAATAAAATGGCGGATACTGATGGACTTTCCTAACCATCATTTCCTGCTGGTAGAACCGATCATAATCTTGAGTTCCGGCAAGCTCGACACTATAATGCTCCGGTGAATATGTCTGGATGACAACTTCACCGGGAAGCTGATGTCTGCCTGCCCTGCCGCTCACCTGGGTAAGCAGCTGAAATGTTTTTTCTGATGAACGAAAGTCTGGCAAATGCAGCATGGTATCAGCAGAAAGAACACCTACAAGCGTAATATTGGGAAAATCAAGCCCTTTTGCGATCATTTGAGTGCCAAGCAAAATGTCCGCCTGACCTTCCTGAAAGGCAGTCAAAAGCTTCTCATGAGAGCCCTTCCTTCCTGTTGTATCCACATCCATGCGGATGACCCTCGCTTCTGGCAGCAGCTTATTGAGTTCTTCCTCCACCTTTTGCGTTCCAGTGCCAAAATAGCGGATATGCTCGCTATTGCATTCAGGGCATATAGTTGGAACCCTGTCTTCATGACCGCAATAGTGGCATTTCATCTGTTCATTATACCGATGGTAGGTCAGGGTGATATCACAATGCGGACAGTTCATCACATAGCCGCAATCCCTGCACATGACAAATGATGAGTGGCCGCGTTTATTTAAAAACAGTACAGTCTGTTCTTTTTTCTCGATCCGGTCCTTTAATTTTTCAAATAGTTTCACTGAAAACATTGACCGGTTGCCTGTGCGTAGTTCCTCTCTCATGTCGACGATTTCTACAGACGGAAGATCCTGATTGTTCATCCTCTTTGGAAGGGATAGCAATGTGTACCTTCCCTTTTGCGCGCGCGCGAATGATTCAAGTGATGGAGTTGCGCTGCCAAGGACCACAGGACAGTTATACGTTCTTGCTCTTTGGATTGCAACATCCCTTGCATGATAGCGAGGGTTTTCTTCCTGTTTATAGCTAGTTTCGTGCTCTTCATCAATGATGATGATTCCTAAGTTTTCAAACGGAGCAAAGATTGCTGACCTGGCTCCTACTACAACCTTTACTTCTTTGCGCTGAATCTTCCGCCACTCATCATATTTTTCTCCGGCAGATAGGCCGCTGTGCATGACTGCAACATAATCCCCAAACCGCTCTTTGAAGCGAGTGACCATCTGGGGTGTAAGCGCAATTTCAGGTACAAGAACAATCGCTTCTTTTCCGTTGTTCAATACCTCCTGAATAGATTGAAGATAAATCTCCGTTTTACCGCTCCCAGTCACTCCGTATAGGAGGAAAACTTCATGCTGTTCATTTTCGATTGAAGCAAGAACAGGACTGATTGCCCTTTCCTGTTCCACCGTAAGCGTCAATGCGGTTTTCTTAGCAAAATCCCGTTCTGCGTAAGGATCTCTGTAAACCTCTAATTCTTCAGTCTTTAAAATCCCTTTTTTCACAAGCGAATTGATGGATGCTTGTGAAATACCAAGTGTAGTAAGGATTTGTCTTTGTTCAGCCGGTTCAGGATGCTCAAGAAAAAAATCAATGATTGCCTGCTGTCCCGATGCCTGTGCGGGGAGATTGTCCCTGATTTCTGTCAGCTGCCCTGGATTTACAGCCGGTAAGACGTGCTTAAGCAGCTTTTTACGCACCCTGTCCTTTACTCGATAGATGACTTCAATCCTGCCTTCTGAAGCTTCCTTATGAAGCTGCTGGACTAGCCCCAGTGAGACAGCGTCTTCCCATTTTATTTCACGGCTTTCCTTGAAAAGATCCTTTAGCTTTTCGTGGACATTTTCTAAATCAGCTGATTTGGAAAGCACTATTTTCTTCTCATACTTTGCCTTCAATGCAGCAGGGAGCATTGCCTGATAGGAGGAAATCTTATAGCTTAAAGTATGCTCCGTTAACCATTCTCCAAGTTCTAGCAATTCTTCATTTAAAACAGGATTCAAATCAAGGGGCTCAACGATTTCACGCAACTTAGAAAAGCTCGATTCATTTTTAAGCTCTGTGACAAAGCCCTGGATTTTCCGGGGGCCAAAAGGGACAATCACCCTAATTCCAGGCTTAATGATATCTTTGAATTTATCCGGAATTTTATAGTCAAAGGTTTTGTCTGTCTGCTTTGCGGGCACATCGACAGTCACACTGGCTATATTCATAGGCGATCATCCTTTGATAACAGTTGAGTAACCTGTAAAAGGAGGTTTTTGGCAACCTCGGTTTTCGCCATTAACGGTAAATTGACATTGGTTCCATCTTTTTTATAGATGGTTACGATATTCGTGTCAGTGCCGAATCCCGCTCCTGCTTTTTTCACATCGTTCGCAACGATCATCTCGGCATTCTTCTTCACCAGCTTGCCTTTTGCATGTTCTTCTACGTTGGTGGTTTCAGCGGCAAATCCAACGATCACTTGCGTAGTCTTCCTTTTGCCTAACTCGAAAAGGATGTCCTTTGTACGTTCAAGCTCAAGGTACTCCTCGCCTTCCTTCTTCTTCATTTTTTCTTCGTATACATATTTAGGACGGTAATCTGCTACCGCAGCTGTTCCAATGATGACATCTGCCTGCTCGAAATGATCCATTGCTGCAAGGTACATTTCCTCAGCACTTTCTACTGGAACAAGCTCTACTCCTTTTGGTGCTTCCAAGTGGACTGGGCCGGAAACAAGAATGACCCGCGCACCCATCTTTTCTGCTTCCGATGCGATCGCATAGCCCATTTTACCGGTTGAATGGTTGGTGAGAAAGCGCACAGGGTCAATTTTCTCCCGGGTAGGACCTGCTGTAATCAGAACCGTCTTGCCCGTGAGCTCCGCGTTTTCCCTATTGAAAAACTTGATAGCAAAATCAACAATCGTTTCAGGTTCCTCAAGCCTCCCCTTGCCTGTGTACCCACATGCCAAATATCCTTCAGCAGGTTCGATAAAATCAAAGCCAAAGCTTCTTAATGTCTCCATATTTTTTCTCACAGCTGGATGATTGTACATATGTACGTTCATTGCTGGCGCTATCCAGATCGGAGCTGTAGCAGCCAGCAGAGTAGTCGAAATCATATCGTCAGCAATCCCATTTGCAAGCTTTCCAATGATATTCGCTGTTGCGGGTGCCACAATGATCAGGTCTGCCCAGTCTGCCAGGTGGATATGGGCGATTTTTTCTGGATGTTTTTCATCGAATGTATCTGTATATACCTCACTTCTGGACAGCGCCTGGAAAGTGAGTGGAGTAACAAATTTGGCGGCCGATTCACTCAGGATGACCTTCACTTCGGCACCGGCCTGAGTCAATTTGCTTGTCAGCGCAGCCCCTTTATATACGGCGATTCCGCCCGTAACACAAAGTAAGATTTTTTTACCGTTCATCATGTCAGAGAACCCCCATTTTACACAAACTTTCATTATGATTGAACTATAACATTTTTTCACAGATTAAGCATGAAATGCGCAAGCAGATCCTAGGATTGAAGGAATTTCAAAGTAGTTTTTTAAAAACAATGCTCTGTTAAAGCTAAATGTTGTTTTTAATACCAGTTGATTGTAGTGGAAG